>JAZDLC010000071.1:0-38572 GCA_043802345.1 Planctomycetota bacterium
CTACTATCAGGAGTGCGGCGTCCGCGTGAAGTACATGCACTCCGACATCGACACCATCCGGCGCACTGAAATCGTCCGTGACCTGCGGAAGGGGTGTTTCGACGTGCTGGTCGGAATCAACCTGCTCAGGGAGGGGCTGGACCTGCCCGAGGTGAGCCTGGTGGCGATCCTGGACGCCGACAGGGAGGGGTTCCTCCGCTCGACCACGTCGCTGATCCAGACCTGCGGCCGCGCGGCGCGGAACGTCGATGGCAGGGTCTTGATGTACGCGGACAAGGTCACCGGTTCGATGCGGATCGCCCTGGACGAGATGGCTCGCCGGCGAGAGAAACAGCAAGCATACAACCAGGAGCACGGGATCACTCCGGAGACGATTCGCAAGGAGATCCGGGAGATCCTGGAGAGCGTGCATGAGCAGGACTACGCGCCCTTGCCGGACAAGGACGGAGATCACGAGGCGGTCGATCTGGCCCGGGTGGGGAAGGAGATCGACCGGTTGACCCGTCTCATGAACGAGGCCTCGGCGGAACTCCGGTTCGAGGAGGCGGCGGACCACCGGGATCGGATCCGGTCCCTGCAGGAGTTGGAGCTGCGGTTCAGGTAGTGCGACGGGCTTGAAGACGGGGGGAACTCACCACAGAGAGCACAACGCGGCGGAGCCGCAACCAAAGACATGAGCGCCAGGTGATCTTGGTTTCCGCGGGGACGCGGGAGTGCTGGCAGGTACGGGAGGTATGGGGACCCTGGATCTTGGTTGCTCCCTCGGCCTCAGGCTCTGGAACTTTCAAAGGGGGGCCGCCCCCTTGAATCCCGTCCCTTTCCTCAGCGTCGGCCCGGCCCCGCAGTGCGACCGACGCTGAGGGTGACGGAACTCAAGGGGGCTCGGCAGGCGTGCAGGTTTCAGCCTGGGACTTCGGTTGGCAGAATCAGCCCGCGCTTCCTCCATCCTGTGCTCAGCAACCACGTGTGCGGTTCGGCTGTAGGCCGTTCAACGCCGCTAGGGACCTCCACGAGCGCCTTGCGGGCGCGCCACCCGTCGAACCATGGGCCCGAGGCAAAAAGGTCGATCGCCCACTTGAGGGCCAGGGCGTGCCTCCGGGCGTTGTTCAGCACGTAGCTGAGGGCGTGCCGGACCTCCCGCGGGTTCTTCAAAATGTGGCCGTGATATCGGTCCGAGAACACCTTCCCCGACCGCTCCCACAACCGATTGAGCCCTCGCGCCATCCGAATCACCAACCCCTGCATCCCCCTCGACAACGCCCGCCGATCCTTCGCCTCCACGATCAGGTGCATGTGATTCCCCATCACCGAATAGTGACACAACCGAAACCCGGACCGCTCGTTCCCTCTCCTGAACGCCTCCCGTAACACCCCATACGCCCCCTTGTTCCTGAGGCGCGGTAGTCCCTTCGAAAGCCGCAACGTCACATGCACCGGAAACCGCGCCGCCAAGACCTCCCGCTCCTTGTGCGAAACCCCCGCCTTCTCACCCGTCGGCTTCCTCCCCGCCCCCTTCCGGGCGCCGCCCCTTCTCATGAACCCCATCACCATCTGTCGCCGCTTCGCCATGAGCGCCCTCTCACCTACTTGATTGGGCACTAAAATACACGAGCACCGCCACACAGTCAATACCACGCCGAAGAAAACACCCCTTTTGCACGTCCCCCGAGCCCCCTTGAGCTCCGTCACCCTCAGCGTCGGTCGCACTTGAAGGGCTGGGCCGACGCTGAGGAACAGGGACGGAGCTCGAGGGGGCGGCCCCCCAGGCAGTTCCAGAGCCTGAGGCCGAGGGAGCAACCGGGATCCAGAGTCCCCATACCTCCCAGCACTCCAGTGCTCCCGCGTCGCCGCGCAAACCAAGATCACCTGGCGCTCATGTCCTTGGTTGCGGCTCCGCCGCGTTGTGCCCGCTGTGCCCTCCGTGGTAAGAAGGAACCCCAACCCGAACGAACCAATCCTTCGGATGTCGCACCCGATGAATGAAGGCCTGGAAAGGAAGCTGCGCAATCTCCCCTCCAGGCCGGGGGTCTACCTCTTCCGGGATGAGCAGGGCTCGTTGCTCTATGTGGGCAAGGCCAGGGTGCTGAAGTCGCGGGTGCGGTCGTACTTCGGGAGGAGCGACGACGGGCGGTTGGCGACGAGGTTCATTCGCAGGAACGTGGCCGATCTGGAGTTCATCGTCACCGGCAGCGAGAAGGAGGCGCTGCTCCTCGAGAACAACCTGATCAAGAAGCTGCAGCCCCGGTACAACCTGCGCCTGCGGGATGACAAGACGTTCCTGAGCCTCAGGATCGGCATGAAGGACGAGTTCCCGAGGATCGTTCCCACGCGGCGCGTCCGGCGGGACGGGGCCCTCTACTTCGGGCCGTACGCGAACACCGGGGCGATTCGCCAGACGCTGCGTTTCCTGCGGTCGTTCGTCCCCCTCAGGGACTGCAAGGACTCCGAGTTCCAGAGGCGGGATCGACCCTGTCTGGAGCATGAGATCGGACGCTGCTCGGCGCCGTGCGTCGGCCTGATCGGCAGGGAGAAGTACCGGGCGGACGTGGAAAAGGCGGTGGCGATCCTGCGGGGAAACACGCGGGACCTCGCGCGGACACTGCGCAAGGAGATGGAGACGGCGGCCGGGAGCCTGCAGTTCGAGCGGGCGGCGACGCTCCGTGACCACCTCAAGAACCTGGAGACCTCGGTGGAGGTTCAGGAGGTGGAGACGCGTTCGCTCTTCGACGTGGACGCTCTCGGTATCTGGCGGGAAGCGGGGCTCACCGAGATCGTGGTGTTGTTCGCCCGGGAGGGGAAGCTGGTCCGCAGCACGTCGTTCACGCTGGAAACCGAACTCCCGGAAGATGAGCTGCTGTCGCAGTTCCTGCACCAGTTCTACGGCGGAGGGCGTCCGGTTCCGGAGGAGATCCTGCTGCCGGCCAAGGCGTACGGAACGACGGCGCTCGAGGAATGGCTCTCGGACTTGCGCATGTCGAAGGTCGTGGTGGGGGTTCCGGAGTCGGGCGACAGGTCCCGCTTCCTGGAGCTGGCCCGGGACAACGCGAGGCTCACGCTGCGCGCGTCGACCGACCGCCGGCAGCGGACGGCGTCGCTGCTGGAGGAGGCGAGGCAGTTCCTGGGCCTCAGGAATGTGCCGCTCCGGATCGAGTGCTTCGATGTTTCCACCACCGCGGGCCGGGCCACGGCGGCCTCGTGTGTGACCTTCAGGGAAGGAGAACCGTACAAGCGCGGGTACCGCCACTACAAGATCCGCAACGCGGACCCGCAGGACGAGTATGCCTGCATTGCGGAGGTGCTGGAACGCAGGTACGCCGCCGCGGCGAGGGAGCGGACTGTTCCGGAGTTGATCATGGTGGACGGGGGAAAGGGACAGTGGAACGCGGCCGGTCAGGTCCTCGAGCGTCTGGGGATCGAAGGAGCGGACCTCGTGGCGATCGCCAAGGGCGGCCGGCGCGGCCGGGGCGTGATCCTGGCTCAGGGAGAGCATGAGCGGGTCTTCACCCGCGGGACCGGCGAGGCGATCGATCTTCCCCCTTCCTCGGCGGTAACGATGCTCCTGCAGCGGGTTCGGGACGAGGCCCACCGGTTCGCCCTGCGCCTCCACAGGAAGCGGCGTGGGAGAGAGAGCCTGGCGTCGGAACTGGACGCCATCCCGCTCGTCGGCAAGCAACGCAAGCGGATCCTGCTCGAGCGGTTCGGGGATCTCGAGGGGGTGAGACGGGCGACCGAGAAGGAGCTGGCCGCGATCAGCGGGATCGGAGAGCGGGCGGCCAGGGAAATCGCGCGGTACTTCGGGAAGGCATGAGGGCCTTCACGCAATCCTCAGGATCTCGGATGGAACTTGCGGTGGGCTTCCCGCATTCGCCGCCGGTCGACGTGGGTGTAGATTTCAGTGGTGGCCACGCTGGCGTGTCCGAGGAGTTCCTGCACGACGCGCAGGTCAGCCCCATTTTCCAGCATGTGAGTCGCGAAGGAGTGCCGCAGCGTGTGCGGCGTGACGCCGCGTGTCGGGAGTCCCGCCAGCGTCGCGCATTCCTTGACGATGCGCCAGACGCGAGTGCGGTCCAGCGGGCGACCGGTCCGGCTCAGGAAGACGGCATCGGTCGGCGGCCGGTTCCGCTCGAACGCGGGCCGGCCCCGTTCGAGGTACTCCTCCACTGCCCGCCGTCCGGAACTCCCGATCGGGATGATCCGTTCCTTCCGCCCCTTGCCGAGGCACCGGACGAAGCCGGACTCGAGGTGAAGCCGGTTCATGGTCAGTCCGCACAGTTCGGAGACCCTGCACCCGGTTGCGTAGAGAACTTCCAGCAGGGCCCGGTCCCGAAGAGCCGCCGGCCGGTCCTCACTGCGGACGGCCAGCAACCGGGTGACGGAGCTCGGGTTCAGGACAGCCGGAAGGCGGCTCCACTGGCGGGGGGCGCTGCCGATCGGCCGGACGTCCTTCAGGACCCTGCCGGTCTCGAGCAGGTATCTGTAGAAGGACCGGATCGCCGCCAGCCTCCTGGCCAGCATCGCCTCGGCCGCTCCCGCCTTCTGTTCCCGGATCAAGAAGGCGAGAATCGGCTCTGTATTCTGGATCCGCAAGTCCGGGGTGCCACCCTCCAGGAGGCTCTGTTCGTACTTCCGGAGGTCACCGCCGTAAGCTTTTATAGTTGAGGGGGCTAGGCCGATTTCAGCGGAAAGGTAGGAGAGGAACTCGGCGACGAGATCGTCCCTATTCCTCTTCATGGAGAGAGTTCCTTGAACTTGGGGAGCGGCAACTTATAGTGCGCCACCATCTTAGGGCGTTGCTGGATCCACTCTGCAAGAGAACCATGGCGAAAAAGAAGGCCAGCAGAAAGAAGGCAGCAGGGCGGCCCACGGCGAGCGGCCGTGGACGCAAGGAGGTTGCTCAGAGCCCTCGGAGCCCTGGTGTGCGCCGCAAGGCCGCCGGGAAAAGGGCTGCGGTGAAGAAGGTTGCGAAGAAGAAGGTTGTCCGCAAGGCCAGCAAGAAGCAGGCCACGAAGAAGCAGGTCGCCCGCAAGGTGGTAAAGAAAAAGGTCGCGCAGAAGCCGGTCGCGCAGACGCCGGTCGCGCAGAAGCCGGTCGCGAAGAAGAAGGTCGCGCAGAAGAAGGTCGCCAAGAAGGCGGCGGTCGGCAGGAAGGTCGATCGAGCGGTCAGCCGCCGGAAGCCCGTCCGAAAGAGAGCACCGCCGTCTCCCAGGAAGCCTCGAGCCGCCAAGGCGATGAAGAAGAGCGAGGCCGCGAGGTTCCAGCAGCTCCTGCTCAGGAAGCGCGAATCTCTCCTGGGTGATCTCGAGAGTCTGGAGTCGCAGGCCTTCAAGACCAGCGGCCAGGATGCGTCCGCCAATCACATGGCGGATTTCGGATCGGACAACTACGAGCAGGAGTTCACCTTCGGCTTGATCGAGAACAATGAGGTGGTCATGCGCCAGATCACCGGAGCGCTCAAGGAGATCGAGGTCGGTCGGTACGGCCTTTGTCAGGGTTGTGGTCTGATGATCCCCACCCCCCGGCTCGAGGTGCTTCCCTGGGCAGCGTACTGTGTCACGTGCCAGGAGCAGAATGAGCGTCTCTGACGCAGTCCGTCAGGTTCGATGTTCTCCAAGAAAACTGCTCTCTTCCTGATTCTCGCCGGCATCGTTCTGGCGCTGGATCTCGGCAGCAAGGCGTGCGTCTTCTCCTGGCTCGATCAGCCGTTTGACCGGCACGAGGTGATCGACGGGGTCTTCGAGATCATCCACCACACCAACACCGGCGGCATGTGGGGAGTCGGTCAGGAGTGGAACCCGTGGATTCTCAAGGTTGTCCGCATGGCGGCCGTGTTGGTGATCTTCGTCATCCTGAAGCAGACGCCCGCCTCCGATCGCTGGTCCGTCGCCGCTCTCGGTCTTGTCCTGGGAGGGGCGGCCGGGAACATCTACGATTCCTGGGTCCATGAAGCGGTGCGCGACTTTCTCAAGTTCGATTTCGGATTCTGGATCTTCGATCCGTTTCCGACCTTCAACATCGCCGACTCGGCGATCTGCGTCGGTGTGGCCCTGCTGGCCTTGCGGATGGTCTTCTGCTCGCCCCCGCAGGCCAAGTCGAATCGCAACGCCTCGGCCGGCGAGGCGGGGAGCTAGGTCATGCTCGACGTCACGCTGGGGCCGCTCAGACTCAAGAACCCGGTTCTTTCCGCATCCGGCTGTTTCGGCCAGGAGGATGAGGCCGCCTCCTTCGTCGATCTGAACCGCCTCGGCGGACTGGTGCTCAAGACCGTCACCCTGCGTCCCCGCGCCGGGAATCCGCCGCCGAGGATCGTCGAGGCAAGTTGCGGCATCCTCAATTCGATCGGGCTGCCGAACAAGGGGATTGACCGCTTTCTGGCGGAATCCCTGCCGAAGGTCGTGGGCCGATCGGATTGCGTGATCCTGAACATCGCCGGGGAGACCCTCGCCGAGTGGCCCCAGGTGGCGGCCCGGGTCGGTGACACGCCGGGGATCGCCGCCCTGGAGCTGAATGTCTCGTGCCCCAACGTGGAACAGGGAGGCCTTCCGTTCGCCCGGGACCCGGAGATCCTCTCGCGACTCGTCCGCTCCGTTCACTCGGAGACTCCGCTTCCGCTCATCTGCAAGCTCCCACCCGAGGCGCCGGACCTTCTCGGCCTGGCCCAGGCTGCCGCGGACGCGGGAGCCACAGCGGTCTCGTTGATCAACACGCTTCGCGCCCTCGCCATCGACTGGCGCACCCGAAGCTCCCGGCTCGGATACGGGTACGGGGGGCTCTCGGGCCCGGCGATCAAGCCGGTGGCGCTCAGAGCCGTTCACGAGGTTTCCCGAGCCGTCTCGGTGCCGGTGATTGGCATCGGAGGCATTCAGTCGGCGGAAGATGTGCTGGAGTTTCTGGTGGCGGGCGCCAGCGCGGTCCAGGTCGGCACCGCGAGCTTCCAGGATCCCACCTGCATGATCCGGATCATCGAGGAGTTGCCCATTCTGCTCGAGCAGGAGGGGGTGACTTCGGTTCGCGAACTGATCGGCACCCTGACCTGGCCGCCGGCCGCCATGCGCGGCTCCTGAGCGGTCGCGGCCGTGCTCCAATCCAATCTCGGACAGTTTCCCCGTCAAAACCATACAGCAGGAGTACCCCTCCGCCGCACTCGTCGATAATGTGGGTGGACATCCGCGAGTTCGCGTTTTCTCCGCGACTGGGGCCGAGATGCGTTTGGGCGAGATCACACTCCGTCAGGTGGGTCGTGCCATCGACCTCTACCTCGAAGTGGCGTTTCGTGAAGCAAAGACCCCGGAGAACCTGCCCCGCATCCCCGACGGGGAGAGCGACTCGATCACCTCCTGCGTCGGTGAGCTCTTCCGGGACGAGTCGTCCCAGCTGGAGGGTGGCGCGCGCTGCTTTTCCCTGCGACTCGGCAATGCGAGATACCCTTTCATGAAGTTCCTGATCCAGGAGTGCCTCTTCCGGGATGAGTTTTTCTTCGCGGTCGACACCCACGATCAGATGTTCCACGCCCAGGACGATCCGAAGCTGGCCACCCTGATGGCGTACAACCGCGAGGTGAAGGCCTCGATCGAGGCGGCCTGGGAGGGGGCCGGGCTGCCTGCCGCCTCGGGGCTCAGGGGATTGCTGGAATGCTCGCCCATTCCTCGGGAACCACGGAGGGACGTGCGGATTCTGCTCGTGGATGACACCGTGGCCGTCCAGGAGACGATTGCCCAGATGCTCGATTTCATGGGGTACGACGTCGACCTGGCCAGCGACGGCCTGGAGGCTCTCGAACTTGCGGACCCGGAGCGCCACGCGCTGATCCTCATGGATGTCGAGATGCCCCGCATGGATGGGGTGGAGGCGTGCATGGAGCTCCGCAGAGACCCGCGGCGCCGGCAGATTCCGATTCTGCTGGCGAGCGCCGGCGCGATCGAAATGGCCCGGGAGGCGTCGCCGGACGGCTACCTGGTCAAGCCGTTCCGGGCGGACGCCCTGCGGCAGTATCTCGACTCCCTGCTGGGCGAACCCGCCGGCGGCGATTCCTGAGTCAGACCGCCCCGGACAGCCCGCGACCGTCCGCCCCCGCGTTGACTTCCGCGCCAGCCCAGGCTAGTTTCGCAGGTTCGACTTGATCCAAAGAATCGCTTCGCGAGGTGGCTATTCGTCGGCCGCCCCTGGCGGCGACGAACAGGAAGAGACACCCTCCCTGATGGTTGAGACCTCCGAATTCCTGCAAGGCCTGGGCGAGTGGGCGGACCGCCTGTCGCTCGGCACCGGAAGGATGCTGAAGAACCTCTTCGGCAGCCGGAACACACGGGTGGTCAAGGAGCTCACGCCGCTCGTCCAGAGGGTCAACGAACTCGAGCAGGCCATCGAGGCGCTCTCTCCGGAGCAGCTCAAGCGGAAGACCGTGGAGTTCCGGGAGCGGATCGACCAGGGGGAGTCGCTCGACCAGCTGTTGCCCGAGGCGTTTGCCTGCGTCCGGGAAGCGTCGAAGAGGACGCTCAGGATGCGTCCTTTCGACGTGCAGTTGATGGGCGGCGCGATCCTGCACAGAGGCCAGATCGCCGAGATGGCGACTGGCGAGGGGAAGACCCTGGTGGCCACCCTGCCGTCCTACCTGAACGCACTGCTCGACCGGGGCGTGTTCGTGGTCACCGTGAATGACTACCTGGCCCGGCGCGACAGCGAATGGATGTCGCCGATCTTCAGCACCCTGGGAGTCTCGGTGGCGGCCATCCAGTCGCACATGGATCCGTCCGTCCGCCGTCCGATGTACGAGGCGGATATCACCTACGGCACGAACAACGAGTTCGGCTTCGACTATCTGCGCGACAACATGAAGTCGCGGCCCCAGGATCAGGTCCAGAAGCACCTCTATTACGCCATCGTCGATGAGGTCGACTCGATCCTGATCGATGAGGCGCGTACGCCGCTGATCATCAGCGGCCTGCCGGACACCTCCACCGACAAGTACCTGAAGGCGAATCAGATCGCCCGGCAGATGAGCGCCGGAAGCGACTTCGAGGTCAAGGAGAAGGAGCACCAGTGCGTGCTCACCGACGAGGGAATCGAGAAGGCGCAGAAGCTGGCGGGTGTGGATTCGTTCTACACCGGCGCCAACATGGACTGGCCGCACCACCTGGAGCAGGCTCTGCGTGCCCACAACCTGTACAAGAAGGACAAGGAGTACGTCGTCAAGCCGGACGAAGACGGGCAGGTGGGCATTGTCATCGTGGACGAATTCACCGGCCGGCTGATGGCGGGCCGCCGCTGGTCGGACGGGCTTCATCAGGCGATCGAGGCGAAGGAAGGCCTGCGGATCCGCGAGGAGCTGCAGACCCTGGCCACGATCACCTTCCAGAACTACTTCCGCCTGTACGAGAAGCTCGCGGGCATGACCGGCACCGCCATCACCGAAGCGGGCGAGTTCTCGAATATCTACAAGCTCGACGTTGCCCAGGTGCCGACCAATCGGCCGAACATCCGGGACGACGGCGAGGATGTCATCTACCTCTCCGAGAACGAGAAGTTCGCCGCCCTGGTGCGCGAGATCGTCGACCTGCACGAGACCGGCCGTCCCTTGCTGGTCGGCACCATCACCATCGAGAAGTCGGAGAAGCTCTCGAAGCTGCTTTCCGATCCACGGGGCATGTCGCTCTACCTGGCGGAGGTGTGCAAGCTGGCCGAGGCCGAACTCGACAAGATGGAGAAGAAGGGACCGGGCTGGCTCAAGGAGGAGTCGGTGAAGACCATGCGGGAGCTATTCACCCGCCCGGCCTTCATGGACGTGGAGAAGGCACGTGCGGTCGCAGCCGAACTGCTGGCGGCCGCGTCGAAGGAGGAGCTGACCTGGCACATCGACCAGGTCGCCGGGTTTGGCAACTGCGTGGCGGCCATCAAGGCCGGCATGAAGCACAACGTCCTCAACGCGAAGTTCCACGAGCATGAGGCGGAGATCGTCGCCCAGGCCGGCGCGCTGGGCGCCATCACCATCGCCACGAACATGGCCGGCCGCGGCACCGACATCCTGCTGGGCGGCAACCCCGAGGCATTGTGCCGGAGAAGCATCGACCCGAACGCGACCGAGGAGGAGTTCAGGGCGGCCCTGCCGGAATACGCCGCCAGGTGCGAGGCGGACAAGCAGGAGATCATCTCACTCGGGGGGCTGCACATCATCGGCACCGAGCGGCACGAATCCCGCCGCATCGACAACCAGCTGCGCGGCCGCTGCGCCCGCCAGGGAGACCCCGGCTCGACCCGCTTCTTCCTTTCGCTGGAAGACGACCTGATGCGGATTTTCGCCCGCGACTGGGTGGCCGGGATGCTCAAGCGGCTCGGCATGCTCCATGGCCAGGAGATCGAATCGCGCATGGTCTCCCGTGGGATCGAGAAGGCTCAGCGCAGGGTGGAGCAGCGCAACTTCGAGATTCGCAAGAACGTCCTCGAATACGACGAGGTGATGGACAAGCAGCGCAAGACGATCTACTCCCTGCGCCAGCGGATCCTCGACCCGACGACCGAGGAGGAAGAGACCTCCAGGGACCTGATCCTGGAGATGTGCAACGCCGTGGTCGAGCGGCTGATGGACACCTACCTGGGCGAGAGCCAGAAGGACTGGGACCTGGACGAGTTCGCCAGCCGGGTGAACCAGGCGTTCGGCACCAGCTTCTCAGAGCAGGACTTCCGGGGGAAGAATCGGGACCACGTTCGCGAGATGGCGAACGAGGGCATGGCCCGGGCCTACAGCGCGCGGGAGGAGATGGTCCAGTTAGAGAGGATGCGGGAGATCGAGCATTTTCTGCTGCTGAACGTGATCGACTCGAAGTGGAAGGACCATCTCCACGCGATGCAGCAACTGCGGGAGAATGTGGGCCTGCGGTCGTACGCTCAGGTCGACCCGAAAGCCGAGTACAAGCGGGAGGGGTTCGAGAACTTCGAGAAGCTCCTGGTCGCGGTCGAGGATGAGGTCACCAATCTGATCTTCCGCATCCAGGTGGTCCGGGAGGAGGACGAGCGGCTGCTGGATGCCCGCTGGAGGGCGAATCGTGCCACCGGCGGCGCCCTCGGAGCACCGGATGGCACCGCCTCCCAGGCAGCCGCCTCCGGCATGGAGCTGGAGCGGAGGCGGAGGGAAAGCGCCGCGAACAATGCGGGACGGACGCGCAAGGCGACAAAGCCGATCACGCGGGATCAGCCGCGGGTGGGGCGGAATGATGCGTGCCCCTGCGGGAGTGGGAAGAAGTACAAGAAATGCTGCTCCCCGAAGTTTGGTGGCTGATGGCTTCCGCCACCAAACTTCGGGTCCGTATTCGTACCCGTGCCCGTACGCGTACGCAAGACTGTGCGAATGAAGGGCGGTGAGATGGGAACCGCTGTGGGTGCGAGCTCGGACGATCAACCTCCGCCGCGCCTCCTGCTCGCGCTCTACGACCTCCTCTTCCTCCTCGGTCTCCTCCTCGCCTCCCCCTATCTCCTCTTCCGCGCGGCCATCCGCGAACGGTACCGCACCGGCTTCTCCCAGCGCCTTTCCCTGCGCCTGCCTTCCTCACGGCGGCCAAACCGCCCCCGCATCTGGATCCACGCCGCCTCCGCCGGCGAGATGGTCGCGGTCGCGGCCCTCGTCCAGACCCTTCAGCGTCGCCGGCCCGAATTCGACGTCCTCCTCTCCAGCATGACCACCTCCGGGCTGGCGGTCGCGCGGCGACTGCTCCCCGCTCTCGAGTGCTTCCTCTCCCCCCTCGATCTCGGGCCGGTCGTCCGGAGGGTGATGAATCGGGTCGATCCGGTCGCGCTGATCCTGGTGGAACTGGAACTGTGGCCGAATCTCCTGGCCTGCGCCGCCGCCCGCGGGGTGCGGGTGGCGGTCGCCAACGGCCGGATCGGGGAGCGCTCGGCGCGGCGGTATGCCCTGGGCCCCGTTTGGCGGTGGGTCGGGTTTCCCCTGGTGAACCTCTACGCCGTGCAGGCCGAGGCGTACGCGGGGCGCCTGCGGGCGCTGGGGGTCGCCGCGGAGAGGATCGTGGTCACCGGGAACCTGAAGCTCGACGTTGAACCAGGGAGCGGCCAGGACCGCGCCTCTGTCCGGGCGGATCTCGGCTTCGGGCCGGAGGTCCAGGTGGTGGTCGCCGGCTCGACTCACCCGGGCGAGGAGGCGCTGATCGGGGCGGCGATCGCCTCCTTGCAGCGGGACTTCGACGGCAGGCTCCGGCTGGTGATTGCTCCCCGGCACAAGGAGCGACTTGCGGATGCCACGGCGGACCTCCAGAATGCCGGGCTCGATCCGGTTTGTCTGTCGCGGTTTCGCGGCGGTGAGGCCGGATCGGTTGTCGTGGTCGATACCATGGGCGAGCTGGCCGGACTCTACCTGGCAGCCGACCTGGCCATTGTCGGCGGCACCCTGATTCCGGGCATCGGCGGGCACAATGTGTTCGAGCCGGTCCTGGCGGGGGCGCGGACCCTGGTCGGGAAATACCATGGAAACGTGCGTTCCGATGTGCTCTTCCTGGAAGAGATCGGCGCGCTGGAGGTTACAGAAAGCGCCGGGTTGCACGCTCGCTTGCGTGAGTTGCTCCGTGCCGGGACGACCGGCCTGGAGGAGACCACCCGCGTGAAACTGGCGGCTGCCCGGGGCGCCGCGGAACGGACCTGCGACCAGATCGAGGCGTTCTGCTTGAGTGCAGTCTCTGGGCTGGCCGATGGTCGCAGAGGACAGCAAGAAAGCAGCGGGCCATCGACGCATCAGGATTGAATCTCACGGGCCGGGAGGCCCGGAACTGAATCGGAAGGAATCGCTACATGTCAGATCGTCTTCTCTTCACCTCCGAGTCGGTCGGGATGGGACATCCTGACAAGGTTGCCGACCAGATCTCGGACGCCATCGTGGACGCGCTGCTGGCCCAGGACCCGAACTCCAGGATTGCTTGCGAGACCCTGGTGACCACTGGTTTGTGCGTGATCTCGGGAGAGATCAGCACCCGAGCCATCGTGGACTATGCCCAGATCGCCCGGGACACGATCAACCGGATCGGCTACACCGATGATGACTACGGCATCTGCGGCAACACGGCCGGCGTGCTGGTGGCGGTCCACTCCCAGTCCGCGGACATCTCCCAGGGAGTCACCGCGGGCGAGGGGCTCCACAAGGAGCAGGGCGCGGGCGACCAGGGGATGATGTTCGGCTTCGCCTGCCGGGAGACTCCCGAGCTGATGCCGATGCCGATCATGTTCGCTCACCGGCTGGTGGAGAAGCTGGCGGACCTCCGGTTCAAGAACCGGATCAAGTGGCTCCGGCCGGACAGCAAGTCGCAGGTCACCGTGGAGTATGTGAACGGCAAGCCGACCCGGGTCGATGCCGTGGTGATCTCCACCCAGCACAATCCGGATGTCCGCCACGGGACGATTCGCAAGACGGTCATCGATCAGGTGATCAAGAAGGTCATCCCGGCCCGCCTGCTGGACGGCAAGACGAAGATCCATGTCAATCCGACCGGGCGGTTCGTGGTGGGGGGGCCGCACGGCGACACCGGCCTCACCGGCCGCAAGATCATCGTCGACACCTACGGCGGCATGGGGCGACACGGCGGCGGGGCCTTCTCCGGCAAGGATCCCTCCAAGGTCGACCGGAGCGCCGCCTACGCGGCCCGCTGGGTAGCCAAGAACATCGTCGCCGCGAAGCTGGCGGACAGGTGCGAGCTGCAGGTGGCGTACGCCATCGGCCTGGCCGACCCGGTCTCGCTGTACGTCGACACCTTCGGCACCGGCAAGGTCCCCGAGGAGAAGATCCTGGAGGCGGTGCGGAAGCACTTCGACCTGCGGCCGGCGGGGATCATCAAGGCGCTCAATTTGCGGCGGCCGATCTTCTTCGAAACGGCCCGCCACGGGCACTTCGGGCGCAAGGGATTCGCCTGGGAGCAGACCGACAAGGCGGCAGTCCTGCGCAAGAGCTGCGGTCTCAAGTAAACACAGTGGAATTCACCGTTTGCAGGACTTGCATCGGGGAATCCGCTGGTTACCATGAGCCGTTCGGTGCGGTAGAGAGGGTCGTCCTCGGACCGATTCCTCTACCCCTTCGAGAGTTCCCAACCATGCCCAGACCACGACAATCCGGCTTCTCCCTGATCGAGATCCTCGTGGTGATCACCATCATCGCCGCCCTGGTCGGTCTGGCCACGCCGATCATCCAGAACGCCCTGGACAAGTCCCGGGTGGTGACCTGTTCGGCCCACCTGAGCGACATCGGCAAGGAGATGTTCGTCTGGAAGGGACGCCACAAGGATCATTGGCCCAGGGAATCGGGCATCCGCTTCCTGCTGGTCCTGCACAAGGATGGCATGGTGGAAGGGAAGGACTGCGCCGTCTTCCTCTGCCCCGGCACCGAGGATATCAACTGGACCAAGGAGAACCGCGATCCGGGGTCGACCTACCAGGATTGGGATGACATCGATCCCATGACGATCTCGTACGCCGGCCGGGACGGGAAGAACTTCTCGATCAACAAGAACAAAGAGAACAAGGAAGTGATTGCCGCGGACGACAACGACGGCCGCAACAATCACAAGTTCACCACCAACTTTCTCTACGCGGACGGCTCCGTCGCGTCCTACGACATCAATGCCGATGTGATCGACGCGGGGATCGAACTGGACGGCCTGGATTACATCCCGGTCGGTCCTGATTCACCGATGGAACTGTTACAGAAACTTCAACTCGACTGAGGCCCTGAGCTACGAAACCTCCTGGGAGGAGACTGCAGATGCGGTGCTTCACGCTACTCTTGACCGCCAGTTGCCTGGCCCTCGCCCTGGCCGGCGATGCTTCCGCCAAGAGCGCCCTGCGCTGGAAGCTGGACATCAAGCCGGACGAGAGCGGGCGCAACCCCTCCGGCCGGGTCCACGTGACGCCGAACGAGGGACCGCAGCAGACCTACTGGTTCTTCGTCTACACGATCAAGAACACCCACGACGAGGCGGTCCCCCTGCAGCTCCATATCCGGGCGGAGACCGACGCCTCCGAGTTGGTCTACAGCGAGGGGTACTACCCCCGCGCGCTGGCCAGGATCCGGAATAAGTACGGCGACGACGTCAAGGACAACCTCTCGCTCCAGGGGTACGAGATTGCTCCCGGCGAGACCGTCCGGGCGGTCGCCGTCTATCAATTCAGAAGGCCTGACAGCCGCGAGTTCGAGGAACGGATGGACCGGATCAAGCTGCGGGTGCATGGCTACGCCGATCCGGTGAAGAAGATCGGCAGCATCTTCATGGTCGAGAATCTCGAACTCTGGATGCACTACGAGAAGAAGGGCGACCAGTTCTCGCCGAACCGTGAGTCGGTCACCTACGTGGGCTCCGAGGAGAGCGTCGTCGAGTAGCGGGCCGCTTCGAGCGGAACTGTCTCGTGCGCCTGACCAAGATCTGCGCCACCATCGGACCGGCCACGGAGAGCGAGGCCGCGTTGGTGGCGTTGGTGCTTGCAGGGATGGACGTCGCCCGGCTGAACTTCTCCCACGGTGATCTGGAAGCTCACGCCCGGGTGGTCCAGCGGCTGCGAAAGGCGGCCAGGAAGGCCGACCGGCCGATCGCGATCCTGCAGGACTTGCAGGGCCCGCGGATCCGGGTGGGGAAGCTGGCGGGGGGCGGTCTCGACCTCGCCAGGGGAGACCGGCTGCTCCTTTCGGGGCGGAGCAGCCCGGTGCGCGGCAAGGAGGGGCCGGTGCCGATCCCGGTGACCTACCGGAAGCTCCCCCAGGAAGTGCTGCCGGGACAGAGGATCCTGCTGAAGGACGGGACCATTCAACTGCGGGCGCTTTCCTCCGGCCCGTCCGGCCTGCTGGCAGAGGTCCTGTCTGGCGGGCGCCTGACCTCCGGAGCGGGCCTCAACGCCCCGGACTCGGTGCTTGACGTGCCGGCGCTGACGCGGCGGGATCGGAACCATCTCCTGGCCGGCGCCGAGATGGGGATCGACGCCGTGGCGCTTTCCTTCGTGCGCGATCGGCAGGACATCGTGCGGGCGCGCCGGATCCTGCAGGGCGCCGGGAGGAAGTCGCAGATCGTGGCCAAGATCGAGCGCCAGGAGGCGATCGAGCATCTGGAGGGGATCCTGCTTGAGGCGGACGGGGTCATCGTGGCTCGCGGCGATCTGGGAGTGGAGTGCTCGCTGGAGGCGGTTCCCCTGCTCCAGAAGGAGATCATCTCCCGCGCGCTCGCTTCGAGCTGCTTCAGCATGACGGCGACCCAGATGCTCGAGTCGATGACGGTCAACCCCACACCGACCCGGGCCGAGGTCTCCGACGTGGCGAACGCGATCCTGGAGGGCAGCGACGCGATCATGCTGTCGGGTGAAACCGCCGTGGGCGCCCACCCGGTGAAAGCCGTGGAGACCATGGACCGGATCGCCCGCAAGATCGAGGCGGGCGCGCGGGGATCCTTCCATGCGGACGCCCTGGCAAACTCCCGGCCGGATGAGTTCCTGAATGCGCTGGCCCGGTCCGCGACGGAACTGGCGCTCTACTCGGGCGCGGTGGCCCTGGTCGCCTTCACGCACGAGGGGGCCGTGGCGGGGCTGCTTTCCCACTGCCGGCCGGGCCTGCCGATCTTCGCCTTCACCGGCAGCGAGGAGGTCTGCCGCCGGCTCGCCATGTACCGCGGGGTCCGGGCCCGGAAGATCAGGGAAGGGCGCACTCTCGAAGGGCTGTTCGACCGGGGGATGAAGGAACTCCAGAAGGAAGGCCTGGTCCGGCAAGGAGACGTGCTGGTCGCGGTGGGGGGGCGTTGGATGAGGCACGGCGCCGCCAACACTCTCAAGGTCTGCCGGGTGTCCGCTCCTTGAACTGCTTCGCCAGCGACAGCCCCTGATGCGCGTATGACGAAGCGGTGCCGGCCCCGCCGTAGAGCCTCGTGCAGGGCCGCGTGGTGCGGGAGAACTCCAGCTTGAAGAGGACCTGCCCGTCCTCGATGAGGAACGGCACGTCGTGCGGCCTGATCTCCAGCACCGCGCGCGTGCCCTCCAGCTCTCCCCGCTCGCCATGGCCGAAGCCGGCGTCGAAGAAGCCGGCGTAGTTGGTCCTGAGTTCTCCCACGCCCACGTCGTACGCCGTCATCTCCGCCGCCAGATGGGGCGGCACCCGGATCCTCTCCCTGGAGGCGAAGATGTAGAACTCTTCCGGCTCCAGCAGGTACTGTCCGCCCGCTTCGGGAAGCGGTTCGAAGAAGGCGAGTGGATCATGCCCCGCGACCGCGCTCAGGTCGATGACATCGGTGAAGCGCCGGGCCTTGTAGCCGACGATTCCGTCCGGCCGGTCGCTCCTGAGCGAGATGCGCAGGTAGAACCCGCCGTCCACGACCACCTCGTCGGCCCGTGGAGGGTGGCCGTCCGGGAGGATCAGAACCCGATGGGTCTGGTGCTCGAGCAGGTGATCCTGGTCGGAGAGGCCGGGGGCTCCGGTGAGGAACCGCACCTGGTTCAGCCGTTCTCCAGCCCGGATCCGCACCGGAAACGACCGCGGCATGACCTCCAGATAGAGCGGGCCCTGGTACCCGTCGGGGATGTCGTCGAAGCGGGCATGGCGGTCGGCGATGACGCGCGTGAAGATGTCGAGCCTGCCGGTGGACGATTTCGGATTGCAGCGGGCCCGCACGCCCTCGGGCAGGGCCAGGCGTTCCACCAGCGGCACCAGGAAGATCTGTCCCGGCTCCAGCACGAAGCCGCCCTCGAGGTCGACGTCGTACAGGACCAGGTCCCGCAGCCTTTCCGCAACCTTCGCCTGCCCCGGAAGGAAGCCGGCCCGGATGCGATGGGCGAAGGAGCCGAGGCGCAAATCGAGCGAGGTCGGCTGCACCTGGTCGGATTGCAGTTCGGGCCGGCTGCCGATTCCGCCTGAGCGGCTCAGTGCCTCGATCTCGGTGTGCGTCAGAATGCCATCCATGGGGTCCGATTGTAGGCCCGTGGACCGCCGCCTGTCCCGGTTCGTGCCGCTCTTTGGCGCCCGATTTCTCGTGGTGGCACGGAAGACCGTCGCGGGCCGGGATTCCGGTTTGATCCACTTCCAGCCGGGAATAAACTGGCCCCTTCCCATTCTCTGCCCGAAAGGGCGGAAACCCCGATGCGAGAGCACAGATCCCCAAATGAAGATTCACGAGTATCAGGCGAAGGAATTGTTGCGTGAATGCGCGATTCCGGTGCCCCTGGGCCATGTGGCCCATACACCGGAAGAGGCCAGGAAGGCGTACGAGCGGCTCGGCGGAAAGGTGGCCGTGGTCAAGGCCCAGATCCACGCGGGCGGCCGCGGCAAGGGCGGCGGCGTCAAACTGGTCCGGTCCGCGGCCGAGGCCGAGGAGGCCGCCAGGACCATCCTGAAGAACCCCCTCAAGACCCACCAGACGGGACCCGAGGGCCAGCCGGTGCGAACCCTGCTGGTCGAGGCGGGGTGCGAGATCGAGAAGGAGTTCTACGTCGGCCTGGCCGTCGATCGGGAACTGGGCTGCCCGGTCCTGATGGCCTCCGCGGAGGGGGGCGTCGAGATCGAGGTCGTCGCCGCGAAATCGCCGGAAAAGATCCTGAAGGAGCCGATCGATCCCGGACTGGGATTGCATCCGTATCAGGCGAGGCGTCTGGCCTTCGGTATCGGCATTCCACCGAAGTCGCTCGGCGGCGCGGTCAAGGTGATGTCCGGCCTGGCGCAGGCGTTTCTCAAGTACGACTGCTCCCTGGCGGAGATCAATCCGCTGGTCCTCGCGAAGGATGGCCAGGTCATCGCGCTGGATGCGAAGATGAACTTCGATTCGAACGCGCTCTACCGGCATCCGAATGTCGTCGAGTTCCGGGACCTGCACGAAGAGGACCCGAGGGAAGTGGAGGCTTCCTCCTTCGATCTCTCGTACATCGCGCTGGACGGATCGATCGGCTGCATGGTGAACGGTGCCGGACTGGCCATGGGAACCATGGACATCATCAAGCTGCATGGCGGCATGCCGGCCAACTTCCTGGATGTCGGCGGCGGAGCGAGCACCAAGCAGGTGCGCGAGGCGTTTCGGATCATCCTCAAGGACGAAAACGTCAAGGCGATTCTCGTCAACATCTTCGGCGGCATCATGAAGTGCGATGTGATCGCCGAGGGAATCATCGAGGCCGCCCGCACATCGAAGATCGAGGTACCGGTGATCGTCCGTCTGGAAGGCACCAACGTTGAGCGGGGCCGCGCGCTTCTCGAAGAGAGCGGTCTGGCGCTGATCACGGCTTCGTCGATGGACGATGCCGCCAAGAAAGCCGTTGACGCAGCGGCGGGGAGGGCAGCATGAGCATTCTCGTCAATGCGGACACCCGGGTCATTTGCCAGGGAATCACCGGTTCGGTCGGCCGGTTCCACACAGCGCAGATGGTCGAGTACGGCACCAAGATGGTCGGCGGTGTCACGCCCGGCAAGGGCGGTTCCGACGTGGACGGCGTGCCGGTGTTCGACACCGTGGCCGACGCCGTCGAGAAGACCGGCGCCAACGCTTCAGTGATCTACGTGCCGCCCCCCTTCGCGGCGGACGCCATCCTGGAGGCCGCGGCGGCCGGAGTCGCGCTGATCATCTGCATCACCGAGGGGATTCCCGTCGTCGACATGATGCGGGTCCGCCAGCAGCTCAAGCGAACCGAGGGCGTGCGCCTGGTCGGCCCGAACTGTCCTGGCGTCATCACTCCCGGAGAATGCAAGATCGGCATCATGCCCGGGTACATCCACAAACCCGGAAACATCGGTCTGGTCTCCCGCTCGGGGACCTTGACCTACGAGGCGGTCTGGCAGCTCTCGGAACTTGATCTGGGCCAGACGACCTGCGTCGGTATCGGCGGCGACCCGATCAACGGCACCAACTTCATCGACTGCCTGCGCCTGTTCCAGGACGATCCGAAGACCGAAGGGATCGTGATGATCGGCGAGATCGGCGGCACCGCGGAGGAGGACGCCGCGGCCTTCATCAAGGCGCATGTGAACAAGCCGGTGGTCTCCTTCATCGCCGGACAGACGGCGCCTCCCGGCAAGCGGATGGGGCATGCGGGCGCGATCATCTCCGGCGGGTCCGGGACGGCCGCGGAGAAGGTGGCCGCCCTGAAAGCCGCGGGCGTGACGGTCGCCGCCAGCCCGGGGGAAATTGGAGCCCGGATGGCAGAGGTGATGGGAAAGCGCTAGACCGGTGGCTGATCGGAAGGATGCCGCGGGCGAGCTCGCGGGGCCCGGCCTGCCGGAAGCGACAGACCGGCCCCATCGGGCTCGCGGTGTCTCCCCCGTTCCGCTGCTGCTGATCCTGAGTGCCGTCTTTCTGGGTTCCGCCCTCTTTTCCGGCTTCTTCGGAATTCTGGACAGATCCCTGGGTTTCCAGCGGCTGGTGGCAGCAGCGCTCGCCTTCCTCTTTCTGTATGCTGCTTGGATGACCCGCGAGCAGGGTCGCGTTCGCGAGCGGCTCCTCGACCTGATGGAGGAGGTGCTCAAGATCTTCTACGGGCCGAACTTCCGCCGCGAGCGTGAAGCGATCGACATCCTTTTGAAAGGTCTGGACTCGGACAGTCCGCAGGTGCGAAGATCTTCCCTTGAACATCTGAATCGCCTGACAAGGCAGGATTTCGGGGACGACGGTGCAGCGTGGAGGGCTTGGTGGGTGGAGCACAGATCCACCTTCCGGTCGCCTCAGTCGGGAGCAAAGAACTCATGAACTGTTTCGAGATACCAGTGCTGGCCTGGGCACCCGGGGTTGCCGAGCTGGGGATCATCGCGTTCATCGCGCTGCTCCTGTTCGGGAGCCGCCTGCCAGCGGTGGCCCGTTCCCTTGGCAAGGGCATCACGGAGTTCAAGAAGGGGCTGAAGGACGAGCCGGAGGATCCGAACGGCGGTGCCAGGCCGCCTGCGACCCGCGGGCCGGAGCAGACCAATCAGGGCTCTTCCGGCGGCACCTCGGGCGACGGTCCATCGGACCACAAGGGCTGAAGCGTGGCGAATGAGTCGTGCGGGCGGTCGTGAACCGCCCCGATCTTGGAGTGCCGATTCGTGGTTGAACTCGCCGAATGCTTCCAGCCGGTCGCGGATGAGCTCGGGGCTCTCGAGGAACTCATCCAGGGCGAGCTGAGGTCGCGTTCACCGGCCCTGCAGAGTCTGGTGCGCCACATCTCCGGCTACGCGGGGAAGCGGCTCCGTCCGGCCCTGGTGTTCCTGAGCGCCAAGGCGGTAGGAAGCGATGTCACGGCCGACCACATGCGGCTGGCCGCGATCATCGAGCTGATCCACACGGCCACCCTGGTGCACGACGACATTCTGGACAAGGCGGACGTGCGCCGGCGGGTCCAGACCGTGAATGCCCTCCATGGCAACCAGGTTCCGGTGTTGCTGGGGGACTTCATCTATGCGCGGGCCTTTGCCATGTCGGTGGAAATGCCGACCCCCGATGCCTCCAGGGTGCTGGCGCGTGTGACGCAAATTGTTTGTCAGGGAGAGATTGAGCAGATCTTCGACCGCTTCGACTTCGATCTGGGCGAAGCGGACTATCTGAAGATCATCGAGGCCAAGACGGCGGAGCTGTACGCCGCCGCCTGTGAGCTGGGGGCCCTGTACGCCGGAGCCGAGGCGGGCCAGGTGGAGTCACTCTCCCGGTTTGGCCGCAAGATCGGAATCGCGTTCCAGGTGATCGACGATTGCCTCGACCTGATCGGTGACGAGGCGGTGGTCGGGAAGTCGCTGGGCACGGATCTGGAAGGGGGCAAGCTGACCCTGCCGCTGATTCAACTGGGGAAGACATGTAATCCGGAGGAACGGGAGCGTCTCAAGGCGCTTGTGCTAAGGGAACAGGTCGAGGATCGGCGTGCCACGCTGGTCGAGGAGTTTGATGTCCGGCCGTCCCTGGACTACTCCTTCAAGCGAGCGGACGACTTCATCCGGGAGGCGGTGGCAGAGCTGGATCGCTTCGAGCTCACTCCCGCCCGGGAGGCGCTTCGCAACGTGGCCGAATTCGTGCTCTGTCGAAAGAAGTAGCATGTCCAGTTTCCCTTCTGCAGGAGCCCCGTGTTCCGGGGCCGCGCGCATTCTGTTGTTCTCTGTCCTCCTGGTCTTGCCGGCCTGCGATGGCGGCGAGGATCAGCGGCATGTGATCGCCGACGTCCGGGTGGTGACCGACCGGGGAGCGGTGCTCAACGCGAGCAGCGCCCGCCGCCTCGGCTTCTTTAATCCCAATGAGGACGAGCGGGAGGATCTCTTCGAGTACCAGGTCCCCAGCAGCTTCCAGCAGCTCGCGCCGGCCAGGTTCCGGGACGTGAACTTCAAGGTCGGCGAAGATCCGGGAGCGGAGTGCTATGTCACCGTGCTGACGGGCGGGGGCGAGGCGGCCAACATCAACCGGTGGCGCGGTCAGATGTCCCTTGAACCGCTGGACGAGGATGCGCTCAGGGCCCTGCCGAGGAGAGACTTCCTGGAGACCACCGCGCCATTCGCGGAGTTCCATGGCACCTACTCCGGAATGGAGGGAGGCGGGGGCGGAGAGGGATACGCGCTGCTCGGATTGCTCGCGCAATTCCCCCAGGCCGCCGTATCGCTCAAGATGATCGGGCCGGACGCGACCGTGGCCGCCGCCCGGGAGGATTTCCTGGCCTTCGCCGACTCGCTCCGGATCAAGGGCGCCGAGGAAGGGGGCGGCTCTTCCGACCCGGCCGCTTCGCTGGACGATTCGGCCGCGCATCCGGAGAGCATCCAGTGGGACGTGCCGGCGGGCTGGGAGCTTGCGCAAGGCTCCAGCAGCATGCGCCTGATGACGCTCAAGGTGACCGCCCGGCCCGGTGCGGAATGCTGGGTCACGGTGCTGCGCGGGCTGGCGGGAGGAGTCTCCGGCAATCTGAACCGCTGGCGCAGGGAAATGGGGCAGCCTCCCCTGACCGAGGAGGAACTCGCCGCGCTGCCGACGCTGAAGGTGCTCGGCGCCGAGGCGCCATTCCTGGAGGTCACCGGGCCGGAAGGGGCTGATGGCACGAGCAGATGCCTGCTGGGCGTCATCGCGGAGCTGTCCGGCAACGGTGTTTTCATCAAGATGGTCGGGTCGCGGGAAGACCTGGCCGCGGAGCGGGAGCAGTTCGCTGCGTTCTGTCGCTCCCTGAGAGTCTGACATGTCGAAGAAACTGAACGGCGGCGGTCCAGGCGTCTGGTTATTGAACCTCCTCTCCTCGTCCGGCCTCGCGTGCGTCCTGCTGATCTTCCTGCTCTACCTGACCTGGGCGGGAACGCTGGCACAGGTCGACACGACCCTGTTCCAGGCACAGAAGAGGTACTTCGAGTCGTTCTACCTGGTGGAGTGGCTGGGGCCGCTGCCGGTGCCGCTCCCGGGCGGGCAGTTGGTGCTCTACCTGCTGGGGGTCAATCTGATCCTGGGCGGAATCGTGCGGGTCCGGTGGACCCTCGGCAACATCGGCATCCTGATCGCCCATGTGGGCATCGTGCTGCTGCTGGTGGCCGGCTTCGTGCGGTACATGTATGCGGTGGAAGGGACCTACCGGGCCTTTGAAGGGGAATCGCGCTCGGATTTCGTGTCGAGGTCCGACTGGGAGGTGGCCATCGGCGAGCCGCTGGCGGGCGGGCAGGTGAAGGAATTCAGCGTCCCGGGGGACTGGTTCATCCGCCTGGAGGGGAGCGAGAAGGCAGAGCTGACCTCACCGGAGCTGCCTTTTGATCTCACCTTGAGCCGCTTCATGGAAAACGCCAGGCCCCGCCAGGTGAAGGACGGCGCAATGCCGCCGGAGCAGGTGGTGGACGGGTTCTGGCTGGAGGAGATCGATCCGTTCACGGATGACCAGCCGGACTGCCCCGGGCTCTTCATGGAAGCGCGCGACAGGAAGAGCGGACAGACGATCCCCGGCCTGCTGTGGGCGAACATGCGGCTCTTGGACGACTACCAGGTACCGCTGACCCTGACCGTCTCCGGCCGCCCGTTCACCGTGCAACTGCGCAGGAAGCTCATTCCGCTTGGCTTCGATCTGAAGCTCGAGAAGTTCACCATGTCGGAGCATCCGGGCACCATGATGGCCCGGGACTACCGCAGCCGCGTGACCGCGGCGGACGGCGGCCTGGAGCAGACGGTCGAGATCAAGATGAACGAGCCGCTGCGGTACGGCGACTACATCCTGTATCAGAGCAGCTACGGCCCGCAGCCGCCGATTCCGAATATGCCGATGTTCACGGTTCTTTCGGTGGCGAGCAACCCGTCGGATCAGTGGCCCCTCTGGTCGTGCGTGGTGATCGCCATCGGGCTGGTGCTCCACTACGTGATGAAGCTTCTCAAGTACACGAGGTCCCAGCAGGTGAGGCTGTCATGAAGCGAGCGATCACGGCATTGATCTTCGTGGTGGCGCTGGCGGGATTGCTTGCCGCGCAGGATTCCATGGAAAGGGCGGGGGAGCGGGCGGGTGCGGGCCCGGCGGCGTCCGCGTCGTTCGCGTGGCCCGGCGCACTCCTCGATCTGGCCTCGACCATCGCCGTCCAGGAGCAGGGCCGGATCAAGCCACTGTCCACCACCGCATCGTTCATGATGCTGCGGATCAACGGCAAGCGGTCGCTCAAGATCGGCGACCGGAAGATCGGGCCGACCGAGTGGATGCTCGACTGCCTGTTCTTCCCGGAGCGCGCCCGGCAGTACGAGACGATCCTGCTCGAGGACCGGGATGTGCTCGACATGATCGGCCTCGAGTCCGCGGGCCACGAGAAGCGGGGCCGCGTCTCCCACGCGTTCGTGGCGCCCGCCGAAGCGACCCTGATGCAGCTCTGGCGCACGTACGGCCAGATCGAAGAGGTAAGCCGGAGCGCCGTTCAGGGGCAGGTCATCCGGTTGGCGCAGAACTACAGCGAGCTGACCGGGCTGCTGCGCTTCCTGGAGTTCGGGCGGTCGCGGTTCAAGGCGGCGGACTATCCGGCACTCACCCAGTTCTTCCCAGAGGGCGAGGTCCTGCGCGCAAGCCAGGTCATGGCCGTGCTGCCCGCCCTGCTCCAGCGTTTCCACGGCCTGGGCCGGCCTTCCGGGCAGGATGGTCCGGACAGCGAGGCCGGCCAGTTGCAGCGGGTGATCCAGGAAATCAACCGGGGAGTCGCGGATTGGTCCTCGCTGGCGCTCGTCCCACCCCCGGAGGGGGAGGAACTGTGGTTCTCGCCGGGAAGTCTGGCGCTCGCGCTGGCGGAGGGACACGGCGGTCTCGACACCCAGTTGGAGCAGGTGCGGCGGCTGGAGCGGCTCGTGGAGCTGGGACCTCGGGCGGCGGAATTCGCGTCAGGGTTCGCCGAGTTTCACGCGGGCCTGAAGCAGCTCGCGGAGAACCGGGGCGAGTACGGCAAGATCGACCTGGAGGTCGCCTACTATCGGGGCGATTTCTTCTTCCGCGCCCAGTGGCTGTTCGTGCTCGGATTCGTGCTGACGATGTTCGTGGCGCTTCGCCCGAAAAGCCGCTGGCTGTATCAGTTGACGAGATGGTGGCTGGTCACGCCGATCCTGGTGGCCGCGGTCGGCATCACCATTCGCTGCGTATTGCGAAGCCGTCCCCCGGTCAGCACGCTGTACGAGACGATCGTCTTCTGTACCACCGTGGCCGCCGCCCTCGCGATGGTGATCGAGTTCATCAACCGCCGGCGAGTGGCCCAGGCTGCGGCCGCCCTGATGGGGGCCGCCGGCCTGTTCCTGGCCAGTTGGTACGAGGGGATCGGCGGTCAGGACACCATGCCGAGGCTGCAGGCGGTGCTCGACTCGAACTTCTGGCTCACGGTCCACGTGCTGACCATCGCCCTGGGATACTCGGCCACCGGCCTCCTGGCCCCCGGCCTCGCCCATCTCTACGTGCTCGGCAGACTGTTCGGGTTCAAGAGGGATGACGCGGAGTTCTACCGCAACATTGCGCGGATGGTCTACGGGGCGATCGCCTTCGGACTGCTGTTCTCGCTGGTCGGCACCATCACCGGCGGCATCTGGGCCAACGAAAGCTGGGGCCGGTTCTGGGGCTGGGATCCGAAAGAGAACGGCGCGCTGCTGATCGTGCTGGGGAATCTGATCATCCTGCATGCCAGGGCGGGGGGGTACTTCCGGGACTTCGGCACCTGCCTGGCCGCCATTGCGCTCTGTCCGATCGTGACCTTCTCCTGGTTCCATACCAATCTGCTGAACGTCGGGCTGCACGCGTACGGTTTCAACCAGTACATGTATGACCTGGTCATCGGCATCTACACGGTCGAGGGGGCCTTGCTGGTCCTGGGAGTCGCGACGATCTTCATGGGGCGGCATCTGATCAAGAAGGAGGGTTGAGGGGGGGGCTGTGATCCTTGCCCACCGGTTCAACCGAATCGTACTCGTACTCAGTCGCGTAGCGACGGTAGTCGTACTCGAATCGTGAGCTGCCAGGCTGGAGCGGAGCAACGGAGCCCGGTTCGAGGTCGAGTACGAAGTACGGGCACGGGCACGGGCAAGGCGGACGGCTCCCTACATGGCCGTCAGCAGCGGATCCACCTCCAGCCGGTGCTGCAACCTCGCGGCGATCACCGCATTCGTCAACAACGTCGCCACGGTCACCGGGCCGACTCCCCCGGGCACCGGAGTCAGGATGCCGGCGACCTCCATCGCGCTCTCTTGATCGACGTCGCCCACCACGCGCGTCGCGGGCAGTCCGTCCTCTCGCAGCACCGGACTGCCGTCCGGGCCGAGCACGGGAACCTGGTTGATCCCGATGTCGATCACCGTCGCCCCTGGCTTCAGCATGTCTCCCCGCACGAGCCCGGGCTTGCCCACTGCGACGAACACAACATCCGCCTCTTTCGTGTGTTGCGCCAGATCCTGGGTGGCGATGTGGCAGACGGTGACAGTGGCGAACAGGTTCAGGAGAAGGAATGCGATCGGCTTCCCCACGATCTCGCTGTGGCCGATGACCGAGATCTCCTGGCCTCTCGGGGAGATGCCGGTGGAAAGCAGGATCTTGATCGCGGCCAGGGCCGTGCAGGGCACCAGTTTGGGCTCGCCGATGACGATGAATCCCATGTTGGCCGGGTTCATCCCCTCCACATCCTTGTCCGGATGGACCTTGGACTGGATGCGGCGGACGTTGATCCCGGGCGGCAGCGGCCGCTGGACGATGATGCCGGTGACCGATGGGTCGTCGTTCTTTACGCGGATGAACGCGATCAGTTGGTCCTCGGTGGTTCCGGCCGCGAGATGCTCATGTTCGAAGAGAATGCCGAGCGGCTCGGCGGTGCGCTGCTGGTTGCGGATGAACAGGGCCGAGGCCGGGTTTTCCCCCACGTCGATGGAAACCAACTTGATGGGCGGAATGATCGACGAGAGTTCCTTCACCTCGGCGCGGAGCCGTTCCATGATCCCCTTCGCCAGGGCCTTGCCGTCGATCAGGCGTGCGGTCACGAGGCTCCTCTCGGTTCGTGCGGCCACGACACGCTCAGAGGATAGCGGTCCTTTGGGAAGAAGCGGAGAGAAACGTGCCGGTCGGACGGGCCGATCCGCCGACCTTGCCAGGTATCCCGGTCCGATCTATCATCCACTTCAATGGAGGATGTCGATCCTTGATGCGTAAGGAATGGTATCGAGACGAGCCGGGCCAGAGATTCCGCGTGCCTCCGCTGAGAACCTGGATGGGCGCGAATCTCCTGATGGCCTCGCTGGCGGCCATCTACCTGTTGCAGCTGCTGTTCGCCGGCTTCACGGACTGGTTCGCGCTGCACGTGAACCAGGTGGGGAATCCCCTCTGCTGGTATCAATTCCTGACCTACGCCCTGCTGCATTCCGAGTTCGATCCGTGGCATCTGCTCCTGAATTGCCTGATGTTCTTCATGTTCGGCCGGGCGATCGAGCCCGATCTGGGCGGCCGCACTCCGTTCCTGATCTTCTGCGGCGTCTCGGCGGTGGTCGCCTCCCTCTGTTTCGTGGTGGTCGAGGCCCTCGGCCAGGGACTCGGCTCGGGAACCATCCTGCTGGGCGCCTCCGGCATGGCGTACGCCTGCATGGTCGCATTCGCGACGCTGCGCCCCCACGCTCTGATGATCTTCTCGATCCGGGCCTGGGTGATGGTCTCCATCTTCATGGGGCTGGCGGTCTTCCACTCCTTGACCAGCGGCGGAGACGGGGTGGCCCACGTGGCTCATCTCGGGGGTGGGGCGTTCGGCTTCCTCTTCATCCGGTACCGCTTCCAGGCGTCGTTGGTGTGGGAGCGGTACCAGCAGCATCTGGCCCAGGCAGGGCACAGCCGGAAGATCGACCGCAAGCAGGAAGTGGACCGTATCCTCGAGAAGATCAGTGAGTCCGGAATCGGCTCCCTGACCAAGGAAGAGCGGAAATTCCTCGAATCCGCGTCCCGGGACCTGCGGAATCCGAGGTAATCGGCCCAAGGGCGTGTCTATTGAGCAGCCTGGGCCGGCGCGGCGCGCTTCGGTTGACTAGAACCGGCCGGCTATCTACCATCAGTGGGATTCTCGTACCTGTTGCTCGCGCGTTAGTTGGGAAGCCTGCCATGAAGCCGATCTGGTTCTCTCCGCTCCTCGTTCTCGCCGCCTTCACTCTTCTCGGTCCGGGTGCCCGCGGACAGGGATTCAGCGCCGAGGAACAGAAGGTCTACGACCAGTTCATTGATGCCGGGAAGATGGGGGATCTGCGCGAGCAGGAACAGATCGCCCGGAAGAACAAGCCGATCCTGAGGGAGATCTACGGCAAGCTCGAGGGGCAGATGACCTTCAGCGACTCGATCGACACCTGGGACATCATGAAGAACCTGGCCAGGGCGATGGATGAGGTGGAGGCGTGCAACGTCTATCAACTGCGGTTGAAGCGGGTCATGACCCTCGATCTGGAGCAGCGCAAGCAGCGATCCGACCTCATCGCGCAGTATTCCGGCCTGTACGCGGCGCTGAAGAGCGCCGTTGCCGGCCGCGACGTCGCTGCCATCCAGCAGGCTTCCGACTCGCTGATCGAGGTGGCCGACGGCCTGGGCAAGGTGAAGGAGGCGGAGTACCAGGCCTACTGTCTAACGGAGGTGGCGAACGCCCTGAAGGACATGGACAAGCAGCTCGATGCGGTCAAGCTGTACGACCAGATCGACACCATCCTGAAGCGGGAGGGATTCCAGAACTTTCCATTCCATGGGCAGGTCGTGGCCACCCGTGACTCCCTCATGAAGATGGGCTTCGATCCGAACGCCAAGCCGGGCGAGAGCACTGGTCCGGCGGGAAATTCGGGCACCTCCTGGTCGAAGGATCCGGCGGGGGAGCGATACACCGATCCTGTGCCGCTCAAGTATGTCGAGGACGCCAAGCTCCCGGCGAAGTTCATCACGCCGGCGCATTCCTCCAGCGAGAACACGATGGTCTGGGACGCCTTCGTGCTTCAGGGGGACGGACCGATGGAATTCTCCAGCCACTTCATGCCGATGGGAGAGAAGCTCCAGATCAGCCGCAAGGGCGTCAAGGTCTTCATGGACGTGGAAGGGCAGAAGACCCGGGAGATCAAGGTCATCAACAAGCCGAACCTTGTCGACATGGAGAAGGAATACCAGGACATGGACGGCAAGAAGCAGAAGCTGCAGTACGCCTGGCTGGCCGCGACCGGCGGTCCCTCCGAAAACCGCTTCAACATGAGTCTGAACGCCGCGCCGAGTGAGGAGCAGTTCCTCATCCGGTACCAGCCCGCCTGCTACCTGAAGGGGAAGGTGCTCGGGCAGGATGTGATGGTCTTCGACGACAACTGCTCGGGCCGCTTCGGCGATTCGATCGGCCTTCGGGACAACACCACCACGTTGGCTCCGAGCTACAACTACTCCGACGCCATGATCATCGGCAAGGGAAAGGTGGCCGGGCCGTTCACCGAGTATCTCGAGGTGGATGGCGAGTTCTACCGGCTGAAGCTCTCGCCCGACGATTACTCGGTGCGGACCCGCAAGCTGGACGTGGATGTGGGAACCGTGACGCTGAACTACAAGGGGAAGATCCCTCCGCAGGTCGTGGTCATCGAGGAGACACGGGAGTTCAAGGGCGCCTTCTTCGCGATCGACAAGAAGCCGGTGACCGTGCCGGTTGGATGGTACCGGGTCTCGTACGGCATCATCCGCAAGGGGAAGAAGGAGGCCGAGGACTACTGCCTGATCCTGCCGGGCAAGTCGACGGCGTTCGAGGTCAAGAAGGACGAGAACTACGACGTGGAACTGGGCGAGCCGTTCGCCTTCGATTTCGAGTCGGAGCAGGGCGCGGGCGGGGCGGTGAAGGTCATCGGGAAGTCGGTGGTGATCTACGGCAAGGCTGGGGAACTGTACACGCGCTTCTACGACGACCCGCCCATTCCCGACAAGGTCTCCATGCGGATCAAGGGCGGCTTACCGGTCGGGAAGGCGGAGGAAATGGGCAGGGCCGGATTCGAGGAATACAGGGAAGACGGCAACTCCGTCTGGCAACCGCAGGATCTGACCTTCCCCGGCAGCCCGAACAACAGCTACGAAATCAAGATGGAGCTGAAGAAGCACGACCTTCTCGGCGGGCCGATCAAGTCGGACTGGAAGTAACCAATGCTCGATCTCCGGTTCATCCGGGAGAACGCCGACTCGGTGCGGGACGGCGCAAGGAAGAAGCGCATCGATGTGGATATCGATGCGCTCATTTCGCTCGATCAGGAAGTCCGCGCTCTCTCCAGCCGTGGGGATGAACTCCGGGGCGAGCTGAAGGTCAAGGGGAAGTCGATCGCGGCGCTCCCGGAGGCGGAGCGGAGCCGGGCCGGCGAGCGACTCTCCGCATTGAAGTCCGAGCTGAAGGAGGGGGAGGAGCGGCTGAAGGGGCTGCGTGAGCAACTGCGGGAGTTGCACCTGCGCGTACCGAACGTGCCGGCTCCCGAGGTTCCGGAGGGAGCGGACGAGAACGACAACGTGGAGATCCGGAGGGAAGGCGAGCTGCCGTCGTTCGATTTCGAGCCGGTCGATCACGTGGAGCTGGGCAAGCGGCTGCAGCTGATCGACATGGAACGGGGGGTCAAGATCGCGGGAACCCGCAACTACTTTCTCACGGGAGACGGCGCGCTGCTGGAACGGGCGGTGATGAACCTCGCCCTGGACATGCTCGCCGGCCGGGGTTTCATCCCGCTCTCGGTGCCGGTGTTGGTCCGCTATCCGGCCATGGAAGGGACGGCGTATTTTCCCGGCGGCGAGGACCAGGCGTACATCTGTGAGAAGGACGATCTGTACCTGGCCGGCACGGCCGAGGTGCCGATCACGTCGTTTCACACCGACGAGATCCTGTCGCCGGACGAGCTGCCGAAAAAGTATGTAGCCTGGTCGTACTGCTTCCGCAGGGAAGCGGGCGCCGCTGGCAAGGACACCCGGGGCCTCTACCGCATCCACCAGTTCCAGAAGGTCGAGCAGGTGGTCATCACGACCGCCGACGCGGAGGTCTCGAACCGGCATCACCTCGAGATCCTGAAGAACTCCGAGGACCTGCTCGAGAAGCTCGAGCTGCCGTACCGCGTGGTGGAGGTCTGCGGCGGTGACCTGGGAATCCCCCAGTACCGCAAGTACGACATCGAGACCTGGATGCCGTCCCGCGGGAAGTACAGCGAGACACACTCCGCCTCCGCCTTTCACGACTTCCAGGCCCGCCGGCTGAAGCTGCGCTACAAGGACGGCAAGCAGACCCGGTTCTGCTTCACCCTCAACAACACGGTGGCGGCTTCCCCGAGGATCCTGATCCCCCTGCTCGAGTGCCATCAGCGGAAGGATGGGTCGATCCACGTTCCGGAGGCGCTGCGGCCGTACATGGGAGGCAAGGAGCGGCTCTCCGTGGGGTAAGAGGGATCGCGAGCAGTTCGGGGACAGCACTCCGAGCGGCATCGTGCTCTCTTCCGGCTCCACCAAGGATGTGGTGGATACGAACCTGGTGACCGGGCCTTAGAGGCACGGGATGACCCGGGTGGAAGCGGTTTGACGGAGGGACAACGGGAAGACGAGGCCGAGGGAGCAACGGCGGTCAGCGCTTGCCGTCGCCGATCCCCTTGAAGATGTCCGACGGGTCCCCGGTTCCGCCACCTCCCCTGCCTCCGAACGGGTCATCCCCGCCCTTCCCCCCGCCCCCCGTGATCGGATCCTCCCCGTCCTTGCTCTTGTCCCCGGTCGCCGAAGACGTCTGCTCCTGCGACGGCGGGACGGGGAGGGCGGGGCGGACCGACATGGTGAGCTGGGCGTCGCTGGGGAAGGTGATCCAGCGGCGAAAGGAGAGGGTCTTGCGGGCGAGGTCGTCGGGGGTCAGGACGGCGCCCTGGGGTCTCGGTTCCACCTCGAGGGTCAGGACCAGTTCCACCGCGGCGGGAAGGCGCTTTTCCTTCTCGCTGTCCCATTCCTCCAGGTCCTCGGCCTCCTCGCCGAGCTGGTCGTAGTAGGTCGCATTGAAGCCCGTGACCCGCCGGTAGAGCGGGGTTCCCTTGCCGCCCTCGAGCGGCTTGTCGTCGACGTGAAAGTCCTCCCGGCGCCACAGGATCAGGAAGTCGGGATTCTCCGGGTTCTGGGTGAGGGTGTATCCGACCTCGTTCACCGCCGAGTAGATCCAGCGCTCGTTCTCCACCATGGCCGAGGTGGACGGCACCTCGGCGACCAGCGAGATCCGGTCGGCATCGTAGCCGCTGACCCGGTTGTCCTTGCCTCTGAAGATTGCGCCGTTCGCCAGGTTGTAGCAGTAGATCTGGCGCATGTCCCGTTCGATCTGATCCAGCAACAGCGGGCCGATCCGGGAGCCCATGACCTTGAGCTCCACGTTTCTCTTCTCGTTCAACGTGCCGAAGAGGACCACATAGATCGTGGCCATGATCACGCCGACCAGGCCCAGGGTGACGGTAATCTCGACCAGCGTGAAACCGCGCGCGGCCCTCTGGGATCGGCTCATCATTTTTTCCTCGCCCGGCTCTCGTTGAACTCTTTTTCATCCTCCGGCAGGGCCGGGAAGATCGTCTCGATCACCAGCTTGTTCGGCTCGTCCTCGCCGTTCGTCTTCAGGTTCGGGTAGGTGATCGTCAGCGTCACCCGCCGCACCAGGTAGGAGTCCTCCTCGACCTCTTCGCTGGGGAAGACCGCGTCGGAGGGGGAGAAGGCGGCTCCGTCGGAGCTGTTCCTGTTGTACGGGTCGTTCTGATTCTCCTTATCATCGGCCTCGCCGCTGATCAGGTCGATCTGCTCCATCTCATACTCGTACTCGAACCCCGGATACCCGTCGATCTGACTGGCCTGGGGATCGAGGCCATGGAACTCGATCTCGGACATCAGTTCCCGCGCCAGGGTCCTCGCGATGTTGGCGTTCTGGGCCTGGTACGACTGCCGCGTCGACTGCTCCCGGATCAGCAGCGCGGGCACGACCGCAATGCCGACCACCGCGATGGTCAGCATGATCTCGAGCAGAGTGAAGCCGCGCTCACAGTTCGCTCTCATCGAGCACCTCCGCTTCCACGAAACCGCTGACCACGTCGACGTAGCCGAGCAGCGGACTCACCAGGATGGAGAAGTAGTTGTCCGACCCTTCCTTCGTTAGATGAACCACGTGACCTGTTACCACTCCCCGGGGTTGAAAATCGACGAAGACCCTCCCCGAGGAGATCGGATCCCCCTCGCCGATCCGGACATCATGGATCAGGATCGTGTCGGACAGCCGCTCCCAGTCGACCACCGAAGTCTCCCCCTCGCCGAGAATGGTCAGGCCGTCCTCCGCCAGCTCGAACGGATAGAAGAAGCGGAAGGAGCGCAGATCGATGTCGTACTCGAACCGCACCTGGCGGCCGGAGACCACGCAGTGGTTGAAAGCCTGTTCCAGGTAGGAGGCGAGCCTGCGGGCGTCACTCTTCAGGCGGGTGCTGGGCACCAGCGTGTCGAGCCGCAGGAAGACCACGCCCATCATGACTCCCAGCAGGCCGATGACGATCATCAGCTCGATCAGGGTGAATCCCTGGTGGGTGTCCTTGGCGGCCGGCACGTCGGTTCATCGCTCCCGCAGGACTACTTGCTCGTGCCCCTGGAAGAGAGATCCTCGTCCTCGCTGCCGGGCTCTCCCCCCGGCAATCCGTCCGCGCCGTAGGAGAGGATCTCGAACTTCCGTCCACCCTCCGGCTTGTAGTCGAATGCATTTCCCCAAGGATCGATCAGAGTGCTCTCGTTCTCGATGTAGACCTCGTTGAAGTAGTTCTGATCCGGCTGGGTCAGGACCTGCAGTGTCTCCGGCAGGCGGTTGTTGTTCATGTGGTAGGTGGTGACCGCGCCCTTCAGGCTGTCGATGCTGGTTTTCGCCGCGTTGACCTTGCCCTTGGCGAGCATCGGAATGACGTTGGTCACCACGATGGTGGACAGAATCCCCAGGATCGCGATCACCACCATCAACTCCATCAAACTGAAGCCCCGCTCGGAGGTGCGCTCGGTTCGTCTCGCTGTGTTCATGACAGATACCCTCGTGTTCGGTCCTACCCGGGCATTATACCCTACGGAACCCGTTTAAATATTCGACAGCTGGAGCATCGGCAGCAGAATCGAGATCACGATGAAGGCGACCACGGCCGCCATGCCCAGGATCAGCACCGGCTCCAGCACCGACGTCATCTTCTGGATCGCGATGTCGATCTCCTCGTCGTACGATTCGGAGAGCTTGTCCAGGATCTCCTCCAGCCGTCCGGACTGCTCCCCGATGCTGATCATGTACCCCACCGCGGGCGGAAAGACCTTGCTCCTCTTGATCGGCGTGGAGATGTCCGCGCCCTCCATGATCCGGTCATGGACCGTGTCGAGTACCTTCTCCACGACCGCGTTGTGCACCACGTTCCTGACGATCAGCAGGCACTCCAGCACCGGTACGCCCGATTTCATCAAGGTCGAGAAGGTGGTGGCGAAGCGGGAGACCGCCTGCTTGCGGAAGAGGTCGCCGAAGATCGGCATGTTCAGCAGGAAGTTGTCGATCGCGTAGCGGCCGTCCGGAGTCTTGCGCACGGCGCCGAAGAGGAGCGAGAGCGCGACCAGGCCGAGCGCGATCAGGTACCAGTAGCTCCTGAGGAAGCCGGAGCTGAAGATCAGCACCTGGGTCGGCAACGGCAGGTCCTCGCCCCTCGCCTTGACCAGGTCGACGATCTTCGGCACCACGAACGCCATCAGGATCGAGACCACGATCACGCCGACCCCGACCATCACCATCGGGTACATCAGCGCCGCGCCGACCTTGTTGCGCATCTGGTTCTGCTTCAACAAGTACTCCGACAGCCTTCTCAGCACCACGTCGACGTTGCCGGCGGCCTCGCCCGCCTTGACCATGTTGACGTACAGATCGCCGAAGATGTAGGGGTGGTGTCCCATCGCCTCGGCCAGCGACGCGCCGCCGCTGATCCGCTCCCGCAGGTTGCGATAGCAGGTCTCCAGGTCCTTCTGCTGGATCTGCTCGGAGAGGGCCCGCAGCGCCTCCGCCATCGGAATGCCTGACTCCAGCAGGGTGGCGAACTGGCGGGTGACCATGGCCAGCTCGCCGGTCCTCTTCTTGCGCTTGAAGAAGGCGCCGATGGAAAAGCGGGTGCCCTTCTCCCCATCCCCCTGATCGATCTCCTTCAGCGAGACGACGTGGAAATTGTCCCGGCGCAGCTTGTCCCGCGCCTCCCGGGCGGTGTCCGCGTCGCAGATCCCAGTCTTGTTCTGGCCCGCGGGGGTGAACGCCTTGTATTCGTAGACCGGCATGGATTGCTTTCCTCTTACCCGGGAGACGAACTGGGCGCCGTTTTCTTCCGCGTTCCTTACAGAGTGTTACATCACATCCAGCTGCGTGACGCGCATCACCTCGTCGATCGTGGTCTGGCCCCGCAGAGTCTTGGCCAGCCCGTCAGATCGCAGCGTGGTCATCGCGTTCCGGCTGATCGCATCCCGTTTGATGACCGTGGCGGAGGCATGGTCCATGATCTGCTCCTTGATCACGTCGTCGATCGGGAGGATTTCGTAGATCGCGGTCCGGTCCACGTACCCCGACTTGAAGCAGTAGTCGCACCCGACGCCGGCCCAGACCTTCCCCTCCGGGAACTTCTCCAGCGGCAGTCCCGCCTCCTCCAGTTTCTTGATGGTGGCCTTCTCCGGGACCAGGTGTTCCTTGCATTTCGGGCAGATCAGGCGCACCAGCCGCTGGGCCACCACCACCAGCACCGAGGAGGAGACCAGGTACGGTTCCAGGCCGATATCCAGGAGGCGGGTGACCGAGGAGGCGGAGTCGTTCGTGTGCACCGTGGAAAAGACCAGATGGCCGGTCAACGCGGCCCGGATGGCGATCTCGGCGGTTTCCTTGTCACGAATCTCGCCCACGAACATGATGTCCGGGTCCTGCCGCAGGAAGGACCGCAGCCCGGAGGCGAAGGTGAGCCCCTTCTTGTTGTTCACCTGCACCTGGGAGATGCCGTCGAGGTTGTACTCGATCGGATCCTCGATGGTCAGGATGTTCTTCTCGTTCCCGTTCAGCTCCGCCATGGCGGCGTACAGGGTGGTCGTCTTGCCCGATCCGGTCGGCCCCGTGACCAGGATGATGCCGTGCGTGTAGGAGATGTAGTGGCGGAAGGTGGCCAGGTTCGCCGGCTCCATGCCGATCTCGCCCAGGCGGTAGATCTTGGAGGTCTTGTCCAGGAGGCGCATGACGACCCGCTCGCCGGTCGACGTGGGAATGGACGAGATGCGCACGTCCACATCTCCCTCGCCCAGCTTCAGCGACGCGCGCCCGTCCTGCGGCAGACGGCGCTCGGCGATGTCCATCTTCCCCATGATCTTGATCCGGGAGATGATCGCCTCCTGGACCTTCTTGGGCGCTGACTCCATGTCGTACAGGATGCCGTCGACCCGGTAGCGGATCTGCAGCCGGTCCGGATACGGCTGCAGGTGAACGTCCGACACCCGCATCTTGAGGGCGTTGAACAGGATCATGTTCACCAGCTTGATGATCGGCGCCTTGTTGGCGACGTTCAGCAGATCCTCGCCCTCTTCGACCTCCGCGGCGAGGGTGTTGATGTCATCTTCGCTCAGGTCATCCAGGGCCTCGCCGACCACATCCGACTTCGCCTTGTAGGACCGGTTGATGAGCGAGGTGATCTCCGCCTTGGGCGAGAGGATCGGCTCGATCTCGATCCCCAGCATGGACGCCAGATCGTCCATGGGGTGAACGTCCAGGGGCGAACAGGTGGCCACTTCCATGGTCCCATTCGCCTCGCTGAGTCCGACCAGGTTGTAGTTCCGGGCGAACTGCACCGGCACCCGGTTGACGAAGTCCTTCGGGACGTTCTCGTCCCGCAAGTCGATACGGACGACGTACCCCATCACCTCGCCGAGCACCTTCAGGACCTCGGCTTCCGGCACGTACCCCTTCTGGAGCACGAGCCGGTCGAGCCGCTGGCCCGTCTCGCGCTCGAGCTTCTCGAGTTCCTTGACCCGATCCTCGGTGAGCTCTCCGGCTTCAATCAGCCGTTTGGCGATCTGATCACGCACGACGTTGGTCTCTACTTGTTCTTTGCGTCCGGTTCCCCCGCCGGCTGCTCGCCGTAATGCCTGGGGATCTCGTTCAGTTCGGCCGAGGGCGAAACCGGCTTGACCTCGGCGCCGACCTCCCCGCCGGGCGGAGAGGCGTAGGAGGGAAGGTCGAAGACGCCGGCCACGCCGGCATCCAGGATCCGCGTATCGGCGTTGTCCCGCTCCCAGTCAGGGTCGACCAGGTAGATCTTGCCGTTCAGCGCCTCCATCTCCTTCTTCTTCATGTACGACAGATCGTCCAGAGTCGCGAAGTCGTCACTGATGATGTGCGGCGTGATGAAGACGTAGAGGTTGGTCTTCTGGTCGTTGTCGGCATTGCTGCGGAACAACCAGCCGAACAGCGGCAGTTCGCCCAGCCACGGGATCATGTCGCTGGTGGCGCTCTCGTCGTCCACCACGATGCCGCCGATGACCATGGTGTGTCCATCCGGGAGAGTGGCGAAGGACTGCAGCTCCCGGGTCGACTTGGGCGGCGGCTGCTGGGTGGAAGCCACGAAGGTCGAAACCTCGAGCTTGATCGCCAGTCGCAGGAAGTTCCCCGCGCTGATCGAGGGGGAGATGTTCAGCTTGATGCCCGCCTCGACGTACTCCTTGAAGGTCTCGGAGGGGCCGGCGCTGGTCAGGTTGGTGGTGAAGGTCGGCTGCTCGCGCTTGGACTGGATCCAGGCTTCCTCGTTGTCGTTCACCAGCACCGAAGGCATCGACAGGATGTTCGAGTCGCTGGTGCTCTTGAGCGCCTGGATCAGGAACGGCACCGCGAAGTCCTTGCCGTTGAAGATGCCGGCGGTAATGCCGGGCACTCCGGAGGTGTCGGGCGTCAGGCCGAGCGGCAGGCGGAAATCGACAATTCCGTCGCCGTCGGTGTCCTGGAGTTCCGACATCCCGAACGAGCTGAGGCCGAAGCCCCCGTTGGTTTGGCCGTCCGCCGTCTGGTCCACCGAGACGTAACCCAGCTCGACCCCCAGCCGCTCGTCCAGGCTGCCGCTGATCTCGACCAGGGCGGTCTCGATCAGCGCCTGCCGGCGGCGCACGTCGAGCTGCTTCACGATCTCGAGGATCTGGG
>JAZDLC010000072.1:0-2896 GCA_043802345.1 Planctomycetota bacterium
CTCGCTGCCGTCTTGCAGCCCGAAGCGCATCTTGACGATCTTCTCTTCCCTCGGGCTGAGCGTCTTCAGCACCTCCGCGGTCTGCTCCCGGAGGTTCAGGTTGATGACCGATTCGGAAGGAGAACTGCCCTGCTTGTCGACGATGAAGTCGCCGAGATGCGACTCCTCTTCCTCGCCCACGGGGGTCTCAAGCGAAATCGGCTCCTGGGCGATGCGCAGGACTTTGCGGACCTTGCTGACCGACAGCTCCATCTTGCGGGCCAGTTCCTCGGTGGTCGGCTCCCGGCGCAGCTCCTGCTGGAGCTGGCGCTGGCTGCGCACCAGCTTGTTGATCGTCTCGATCATGTGGACCGGGATGCGGATGGTCCGCGCCTGGTCCGCGATGGCCCGCGTGATCGCCTGGCGTACCCACCAGGTCGCGTACGTGGAAAACTTGTAGCCTCGCCGGTAGTCGAACTTGTCGACCGCCTTCATCAGCCCGATGTTGCCCTCCTGGATCAAGTCCAGGAACTGCAGGCCGCGGTTGGTGTAACGCTTGGCGATAGACACCACCAGCCGGAGGTTGGCCTCAATGAGCTGCTTCTTGGCCGCCTCGGTCTCCTGCTCTCCGCGCTCGATGACCTGGAGCGTGCGGCGAAGCTCCGTGGCGGTTGAGCCCGCCGACTCCTCCAGTTCCTGGAGCCGCTGCGTGGATTGCCGCATGGCCTTGCGGACTTCGCGGAGCACGGCCGGGCCGGCGTGCGCGCTGCCCTCGCGCTTCCTCTGAATCCGCGCGATCTCACGCTCCACGGGCTTGTACTCGTCCACCGCGTGCCCGATCATCTGAACAAGCTGGTGCTGAAACTCCGGCGAGAACTGTATCCTCCGAAATGCCCGCGAGATTCTTACCTGCGCCCGCGCCAGGTTCCAGCGCAGCGCCCGGTGCTGCTTGGGTTTCATCCCCCGGCTCATGACTTGCAGCCGCTGCCGGGATTGCTGAGCTTTCCTGTACTGTTTGCCGATCTCGGCGATCGCCAGCAGAAGCTGCTCGCGGGCTTCTACGGCGAACTCCTCGGTCGCCGGCGCGTCGGGCAGGAGCACCAGGTCTTCCACCTGGACCAGGCGGCGCTCGAGTTCCTCGGCCAGCCGGAGGAGTCTCTGGATCACCAGCGGCGCGCGCGAGAGGGCCTTCTTCACGCTGGTCTGGCCGCGCTCCACTTTCTTGGCGAGATCGATTTCGCCCTCCCTGGTGAGCAGGGGCACCAGCCCCATCTCGCGCAGGTACATACGGACCGGATCGTTTGTCTTGTCCGAACCGTCGGCGCCGATGTCGAGATCGACAAGATCGTCGACCTCCTCGGCCTTCCGGTCGAGTTCTAGCTTGGGCTCCTCCAGGATCTCTACGCCCGCGGTGTCCAGATCGGCGAGGAGGTCATCCAGGACGACGCCGTTCGTCAGGTTTTCGGGCAGAACTTCGTTGATCTCGTCGTAGAGAAGGAAGCCCTTCTCTTTCCCAGTGCTCATGAGCCGCTTCAAGCGACCGTATTTCTCATCGACCGCCAAGGGATCCCCGTTTGCCACCGTCACGAATACCGACTCACCACATTCTACAACACCACGCGGTTCAGCTCTGCGACTTCTCCAACTCCGCCAGTTCCCTGGCCAGGCGCGTGGCCTCGGAGAGGTCGCCTGCCCGCTCCGCTTCCTTCACCCTTCTGCGCAGGCTCGATTTCTCCGCCCCGCGGTTCTCTTCCTGGAGCCGCCTCAGGCAGGCCGCCGCCTGCTCCAGCGTACAGTCCTCCTCTCTCGTCTCATCGGCCAGCACGATTGAGGACAGCAGCTTTTTGTCGCTTTCTTCCAGGCGCGCCTCCAAGTCCGAGAACCGGAAGCGCGGATTCTGCTCGAATAGAGCGAACATCGACCGGAAGATGCGGGCCGCCGCGAATTGCCCCACCTCGGGAATGTCCCTCAGACGAGGCAGGATTTCGCCGCGGATCTCGCTGTTGGCGAGCACCGAGATCAGGAGAATCTTCTCCACCGGCCGGATCGGTTCCACCTCGGACGCCATCGGCTGTTCGCGGCGCGCGGCGGCAGCTTTCTTGAAGTGATCGAGCACCATGCCCTGCTCGACCCCGAGGTAGCCGGCCACGTCGCCGGCGATCGCCGCCCGCTCCAGCTTGTCGCTTACCCGCTGGATGGACGGCAGCAGGAATTGGAGCGCCGAGACGCGCCCCTGCGCCGTGCGCATGTCGTAGCGGCCCCGGGCCCTGTCCGCCAGCCAGTGGAAATACCCAGGTGCGCGATCCAGCGCGGACCGGTACGCCTCCGCCCCCGAGGCCTTCACGTATTCGTCCGGATCGAGGCCGCCCTCCAGCTCCAGTACGCGCACGTGCATGCCTTCTTCGAGCAGCATCTGGATGGAACGTTCCGCGGCGTTGGAACCGGCCACATCCGGGTCGAAGTTCACCACGATCCTCTCCGAGTGCCGCTTGAGCGTACGAACCTGGGAAGAAGTCAGAGCCGTGCCGCAGGACGCCACGGCTTCCCGCACCCCAGCCGAGTGAAGGCCGATCACGTCCATGTAGCCTTCCACCAGGATCCCGAGCTCCGCCTTGCGGATTCCTTCCTTGGCGCGGTGCAGGTTGTACAGGACCTGGCTCTTCCGGTAGACCGGCGTCTCGGGAGAGTTCAGGTACTTGGGCTCGTCGTCCGGTCCTAACGCCCGGCCTCCGAATCCGATCACTTTTCCGGATTCGCTGTGGATGGGGAACATCAGCCGGCCGCGGAAACGGTCGCGGGTGCGCCCGTCCTCGCCCTGGGTCAGCACACCGGCGGTAAGCAGCGCCTCCTGGCTGAAGTTTTTCTCCAGCAGGTACTGCTTCAGCGATTCCCAGGTGTCCAGGCTGAAGCCGAGCTG
>JAZDLC010000073.1:0-2283 GCA_043802345.1 Planctomycetota bacterium
CATCCTCCTCTCCCACGGCTTCACGTCGACTGCGTAGGTGATGATGTTGAACATGTCTCCCTCGTCCAGGCCCGCGATGGCGGACTTGAGCTGGATCTTCGCGGCGTCGATCTTGCGCTGCGTGTCCGCTCCGGTCTCCCCGCTGCCGACCGGCTCATTCATCGAGCCCGAACGGTCGAGCACGAACAGGATCCGGTTCGAGCGCGTGGTGATGCCGTAGAAGGAGACGTGGCCCGGCGCGTTCTTCCATTCCGCCGAACCCTCCTTCTTGCCCCCCTCGGCGGCGGCGACCTCGCCGATGGCGAAGCTGTCCTTGTTCTTCGACCACCAGTCCTTCCACAGGAACGCGTCGCCGTTGAACGACCTGCCGGTGAGCGCGAAGAGCGCCTGCTCCGCGTCATCCACCAGCCTGCCGACCTCGGCGGAGACCGACTGGATCAAGGCCGGCACGGCCTGCTTCCGCGGGATCGCGACCAGGGCGCGCATGGCTCCCGCCCGGATCCGCCATTCAAGGTCCCGCAGGAGACTGGTGATGCAGAGCTCCACCAGCGACTCGTCCTTTTGCTGAATGAGCGCGTCCAGGGCCGCGAGCCGCAGCCGCAGGTCGGATCCGCCCACCACTTCCTTCTTCAGGGCGGCGCTGACCCGCTCATCCTGGAGCAATCCCAGCGCGCCGAGCGCCCGGACGCGAACATCGGGATCCGCGTCCTTCGCGGCCAGCTTCAGGACCTGATCCAGCCCGCTCTCTCGCGGCTCCCCTTGCGCGGAGGCCAGGGCGGCGCCCAGGGCCCTCGCGGCCGACTCCATCACCCTGGACTCCCCGTATTCCTGCTGGCTGACGCTGCGCAGCTCCGCCTCCGCCTTGTTCTTGTTCGCCATCGTGGCAGACGGCACCATTCCACCGCCCCCCTTGCTGGCGGTCATCAGCGCGTCGAGGGCCCGATCGTAGGTGACTCTGAGCGTCTCGAGCTGCTTGTCGGCGTCCCGCCGCTGTTTCGCCGCGCGCTTCAACACCTTGACGATGTCAGCCACCGCGGAGTCGACCGGCAGGGTTCCCAGGAGCTCCGCGTGGACCGCCCGGGACTCCCACGGCACATCATCCCGCAGGTTCTGCCGGATGCCTTTCAGCTCCCGCGTCTGAATTCCCTCGGGAAGGCGGGAATAGAGCGTGGCCAGCACCTGGATCCGGCGGCTGCGCAGGGACTCCAGGCGGGAGAGATCGGACCGGCGGACCTCCAGCGACGTCGCCAGCCGGGCCTCCCGTTGCTCCAGGGCGGACTTCTTCTTCGGATCTGTCTCCGCCAGCAGGCGCTCCCTGGCCGTCGCAAGCTGCGCGTCGAGCTGCCGCACCTTCAGGTCGAGGTCGTAGAATCCCTGGCTGTCCTCCTTGAAGTAGGCCACGAGCGCGGCGAATGCGGCCTCCGGGTCGACGTCAGCGGCCTTTTCGGTCACCTCGACCAGCCCCTCGTACAGGTTCGACCTGAGTTCACGGAGCTGTGGCAGGAGCAGTTCGAGCAGGGCGATCCTCTTCTCCAGTTCGAGAATCTCCGCGTCGACCTTCTCCCGCTCCTGGCCTGACAGATCCGCGAGATCCGACTTGCGCCGCGCGAGGCGGACCTTTCCCTCCTCGAGTTCCACCGAGAGTGTGAGGAGTCGCTCCGCGACGTCCATGGCGTCCGATGCGATCATCACCAACGCCCGCGCCTTCCCGGTGCTGACGAGTTCGCCGATGACCGACCGTGCCTTCTGCAGCTCATCCCCGGTCAGGGCGTCCTTCTGGATCAGCGCCCGCGCGATGTCCACGTATTCCCGGCGAGCCAGCTCGAAATCCATGTCGGACTCTTGCGCCGCCGGGCCCAGGAAACCAAGGATCAGAGCGAGCAGTGCAATCATGAGATCGATTCACCGGCTGCTGAAAGAATCCGCGACGTGTCTGTTCTCAGCATCTCGCCGGTCCTTCCGCATGGTCCTATGGCGGAGTCGGCCGGCCCGACTCCGTCTGGAAAAGAGTTCCCCGAGAGGACCGTAAGCCGACTTCTGTTCCCGCCGAAGCGGGTGGCGACCATTGATCTAGGATCGACCTCGCGGTCGACCTCGAACGACCTACCCGGGAGTCCTAGCGATCCGGGCCAGATCATCCTCCCCTATTTGGTCTTTCTCCGGATGGGGTTTACCGAGCCGGCGGAGTCGCCCCCGCCGCTGGTGCGCTCTTACCGCACCGTTTCACCCTTACCGCGCCGCCAGGCGAACCTCGCGGCGTGGCGGTCTGCTTTCTGTTGCACT
>JAZDLC010000074.1:0-9457 GCA_043802345.1 Planctomycetota bacterium
GCGCGGCACCGACCCGGCGATCCGTTGGTGGTGGGCTGGTGCGGTTCCACCACGCATGACGAGGACCTGGGAGTCGTCAGGGAGGCGATTGAATACCTGCTGCGCAAGCACAAGGGCGAGCTGGAGTTCCACTTCTTCGGCTATGTCCCGGACCAGCTCGCGGGGATGGAGGGGGTCTACCTGGTCCGCGGGACGACCGGTGACCTGGCCCAGTATGCCAGGGGGGTGAGAGGCTCCAATCTTCACATCGCCATCGCGCCGCTGATGGACCATCCCTTCAATCACTGCAAGAGCGACCTGAAGTACCTGGAGTACTCCCTCTGCTGCGTTCCCGGCGTTTACAGCAACATCACCCCGTACGCCGGTTCCGTCCGGGACGGAGTCACCGGGCTGCTGGTGGAGAACGAGACCGGTGCCTGGGTCGAGGCGATCGAGCGGCTGATCGACAGTCCAGATCTGAGGGAGGAGATCGCGAAGAACGCGTACGACGAGGTCCGCGCCACGGCGTGCGTGGATGTGCGGGCCACCGAATGGGATGACCTCTATCGCTCGTTCGTGGTTACCGGGCCGCAGCGCGCCGGTTCCGCGAGCGACGACAAGGCGATCCAGGAGGCCTCCTCCCTGCTGTTCCTCTTCCAGGCCCGGCAACAGGCCCGGGCTGGAGAAATGGCTGGCTCCGTGGTCAGTCTCGAAGCGTCGCTCAGCCTGGATCCGTCCCGCGGCAGGGATGTGATCGCGGCGGGGTGCCTGTTCATGAACAGGCAGGAGTACGGGGTGGCGGAGCATATCTTCCACGCGGTCGTCAGGGAAACGCCCGACAATCCGGAAGGGTATCTATGGCTGGCCAGATTCTACCGTGCTCTGGGAGACGTCCTTCGCGCCGAGAAGATCCTCGCGGCGGCGGCGGAACTCCATCCGGCCGACCCGGATCTGGTGTCCGAGCACGTGGAGCACCTCATCGATCTGGAGAGACCCGACCAGATCGGGCCGAGGCTGAGCGCGCTGGTCAAGGCGGAGCATCACCCGGAAGAGGCGGTCATGGTGGCCGAGATGATGGTCCGCATGGGCCGGGCGAGGGAAGCCCGTGCCGTCATCGAGAAGGCCGGCCGGGCCTTCCCCAAGGTCGACTTCAGCCTGCTTCAGACAGCTCTGGCGCGGGCCGAGAGGGACGGTCTCGTGAATGCCACGGGTTCATCCGCCGCGGCAGACGGCGTGAAGATCGCCGTCTACACCAGGGAACCGCTCACCTCGCCGCGTGTCACGCAGCGCCTGCGATCCCCCTTCCGCGCCCTGGAACGGGCCGCCCTGGCCACGACCCGCTGGAGCGACGGAGAACTGGAAGGGGACGCGGTCGACTGGGCGGACGTGGTGGTTCTGCACCGCGATTTCGCCAAGCGGGATCTCGGCGAGCGGATCGTGGAGAGGGCCCGCAAGAGAGGTATGCCGGTGGTGTTCGAGCTGGATGACCTGCCGTACGAGTGGATGGCTCTGAACGGCGACCAGCAGGCAGTTTCCCTGAGGGATGACGTGAGCTGGATGATTGGCGCGGCGGACGTCACCACCGTCGCCACCGAGGGACTGCGGGCCGTGCTCAGCGAGCTCAATCCGTCCGCGTGCGAGCGGATCGTGGTGCTGGAGACGGCCATCGACCCGGGTATCTGGGAGAGTTCAAGGCCGTGGAGAAACAGGGTGGGAAAGCCGTTCCAGGTCGGTCTGGTGACCGACTGGTGCCGGCCCGCGGAAATCCGCCGGCTCGTCAGCGCGCTCTCCCCGTTGCTCGGTAGCAAGGCCGGTGAAATCGTCCTGTCGACCTGGTCGCCCCGCACCCAACCGGGAGCGATCGCGCCCATGTCGCAGAACATCGGCAGCGCCACTCCATTCTACGTGGAGTACGCCCAGAAGCTGCAGCGGCGGGGCCTCGACATCGCGCTCGTGCCGGTCTCCAACGATCTCTACTACACGACCCTCCCCGACAGTATCGCCGTGGAGCTGGCAGCGGCCCAGATCCCCGCCATCTTCTCGTCAAGGGAGCCGTTCGCCAGTTCGGTGGTCCAGGGGCGGACCGGCATTCTGCTCGGCGACGAGCCGGACGCCTGGGCGGCGATGGTCCAGCGGCTGATGCAGTGCGATCGCACGCGGCGGGACCTGGCCAACCGGGCCTGGAACATCGCCTTCGCGGAGCGGACCGTTCAGCCGCAGGCGGCGACCTGGGGTGAACTGTACGGAAGCCTGGTGGAAGGACGCCGGGTGGGCCAGTTGTCGGGAACGTCCGCGTAGATCCGCGCGGGGTCGCCCGACGACCCGCGTGGCCGTTCGATTCCTCAGAATCGGCTCGAGATCGCTTAGGGCCCGCGCAGGAATAACTTCCTGTTTTGGGCGAGCAATCGTCGTTCCAGGCAAGACGCGACGACGACCGCGTATTCGAGATACGCCGAGGAGGAGCAACACAGCCAGGGGCGGCGAGGGCCGGCCAAGACCGGGAGTTATTCCTGCGCGGGTCCTTACGGGATGGAGACGGTGCGGCAAAGGCTACGGCCCAAGACGGGCGCAGGATGAGAGCATCCTCCTCAGTCCCTCGCCGCACTCTCCCTCAGGGGCGTCCAACTTCCCGAGGATCTCGGCGTCGTACGGGTCCTGCTGCCGCAGGTAGAAGCGATAGAGGGCTCGAGCCTGACCGGGTCGCCCCTGCGAATCCAGAAGATGACCACAATGCAGGATTACGCGGCGATCGTACGGATCGAGCCTCAGAGCGACGGCGGCGTGCGCGAGCGCGTCGTCCATGTCTCCTAGATGGAAGCAGGCCGCACTCCGTTGATGATGGACCATTGCCATCTCCGGAGCCACGGCGAAGGCGCGGTCCAGCGTGCTCAGAGCGCCCACGAAGTCCTGCTCCATGATGAGCTCATGAGCATCGTGAATGAGCGTCCGGAGCTCGCCGTTCACGCGGACGAATTCCCTGACTGCATCCTGAAAGCCGGATCCCTCCCGCTCCGTCTCCTGCTCGAAGCGGTCCGCCACAAATTGATACAGGTCGACGTCGAGAGCGTTTACACGAGTGATCCCGGATACCGTGTCTTCTGGAATGGTGGCCGCGGGAGGCTTCTTGACAGCGACGTTTTCGCGCTCGTAATACAGTGACCTCCAGCCAAATTGGCGTGCCAGCAGGACGAGCGCTTCGTCGAATTTCTCGGTGAGCCCCACCAGGCTGAAGTGGTCGCGAATGTTGTTCTTGGCCCGCTCCAGGGTCTCTTCATCCAGACTGCCCCAGGGCGCGTCCAACATTCCAGCGAACATCCTGACCATGGCGTTGTCATTGAACTTCCACTCGCCGCATTCCACGAACTCCCGAAGGCCCATGTTCGCCTCCATCAGCGTCTGATGGAAGACGTGACCCGGGTTGTTTCGGATGTAGTGGTAGTCGGAGATGATGCGCTCGACCGGCTGCCGCGTCACGGCCACGTATGTGGCCGGTGACGCCAGGTGCTGGTGCATGCCGAAGTCAAAGTGGCCAAGCAGGAGCTGAATCTGCAATCTCGTCACTTCCGGGAGAGTCTTGAAGTGAGCGAAGAGCTCTTCAGGGTGATTGCCGTACAAGCGATGCGTGGCGCCAGGCTCGAATTGCCGTTGCAGGATGCGACGCAGCGTGCTCCCTGCCGTCTTGGGGACGTGAAGGAAGATGACCGCGCGATCTCCCCTGGGAGCTGATGACGAAAATGTGCTCATGCCGCCTCTCTGTTTCCTCGATCGCTGTTCGGGCCGCGCTCAACTCCAGTGCCCGTTGCGCGTGGGACGTGAAGCGTACCGAGGATGTCGATCGAGGTCGAGATCGAGCGTCCCTGGTAAATCCCCGGCGGAGCCCCTCCATCCGGCCCGTCTCTTCCTTGCGTGAGACTGCCTCGTCCAGGTCAGAAGCGCCGGAAACGGGCAAAGACGCTCGCTAAATGCCCGATCCGGCCAGGTTGCAGATCGGCAGATTCGGCTAAAGATTGGCACGCACCTGACCCGACAGAGAGGCAGGAGTCATGGAACAGACACGCACCCGCACAGACACGTCCGTGCGGTACCAAGGAGACTGCCAGGTGAGCCGTGCCGCGTCGGACCTGAAGATTACGATCGTCGTGCCCACCATCCGGGAAGACTGCATCCACGCGTTTTTCGAGCAGTGGGAGCGGGAGTTCGCCAGGCCGAATATCCATGTCATCGTGATGGAAGACAATCCGACACGGACCTTCCGGATCGAGACTCCCATCCGCACCACCCACCTCTGCTGGGAGGAGATCGAGTCGGATCTGGGTTCGCGAGCATGGATCATCCCGCGCCGCACCGACTGTGTGCGCTCCTTCGGGTACTACAAGGCCTGGCAGGAGAGCCCGGACATGATCGTCACGCTGGACGACGACTGCTATCCGATCGAACCAGGAGGTGTTGGCTTCCTGGAGAAGCACTGGCAGCGTCTCGAGCAGGGCGGTTCGGAGGAGGCCTGGGAGCCGAGCGGAATCGGCGTGGTCACCCGCGGTGTGCCGTACTACAAGACGGCGCGCAACAGGAGTTGCGTGCTGAACCACGGTCTGTGGAAGCGGGTGCCGGACTTCGACGCGCCGACGCAGTTGGTCCAGAACCGGCTCAACCTGCCGTTCGAGTTCAAGAACCTGACCATCCCGGTGGGCCGCTACTTCCCGATGTGCGGCATGAACGTCGCCTTCCGGCCGGAAGTCGTACCCGCCTTCTACTTCCTGCTGATGGGCAAGGAATACCGCTTCGACCGCTTCGGCGACATCTGGTCCGGAGTCTTCGTCAAGAAGATCTGTGACCATCTCGGCTTCGCGATCAACAGCGGCGATCCGGCGATCGATCATCAGCGAGCCTCGAACGTCTGGGCCAACCTCAACAAGGAGGCGCCCGGGCTCGAGATCAACGAATCGCTCTGGGACACGGTTGATCAGGTGGTGTTGACCGAGGTGACGTTTGCCGGCTGCTACCGGCAGCTGGCCCGGAACCTGCCGCAGGACGGACCGGGACGGGAGTACATGCTCAGGTTGCGGGACGCGATGCTGGCCTGGACGGAACTGTTCGGGGTGCATGACCTGAGCCACGACTCGCTCGAGCTGGCGGTGTCCGGCAGCGTGCGGGAGTAGCGACCTTACAGGACGATCGGAACGCGCAGAACGGAGAGGATTTTAGAGCATGAAGGTTTCGCCAGTGACGGTGGTGATTCCCAGTTACAACCGGATCGCCACACTGAAGGGGTGCATCCAGGGCATTCGCGACACGGCCGGCCACCCTGATTTTGAAATCGTGGTGGTCGACGGCGGTTCCGACGACGGCAGTGTCGAGTGGCTCGAGCAGCAGCCGGACGTGCGGTTGCTCCAGGTGCAAAAGAGGGGCGTCGCCATGGCGGTCAACCTCGGCATCGCCCAGAGTGGCCGCCGGGACGTGGTTCGCCTGCACTCCGACGTGATCATGGAGACCGACGGCTGGCTGCTCCTGCTTTCAGAAGCCGCCCGGGATCTGCCGGGCGCCGGCGTGGTCGGCGGGCAGTTGTTGCTCCCCGACGACCGCATCCAGTCGGCGGGACGCAGCATCATCACCGGGGCGGGCCTGTACGAGCGTCATGCGGATCGCAAGACGTTCCAGAGCCGGGTCGAGAACGGCAAGGCGGTCGAGGTGGACGGCGTGCCGGGCGCCCTCTGCTACATGACCCGGGAGACGTTGGACGCCACCGGAGGCCTGGACGAGGGGTACTGGCCGATCTACATGGACGATGACGATTTCTGCATGATGGCTCGGCAGAAGGGGTTCAAGGTGTATGTCCACGAGGGGGTGCAGGGTGTCCACCACACCTCGACCTGGACGCCGACCACGTCGCAGCACATCAATTCCGTGAGGGGCACGGGCGTCAAGCTGGACAAGTTGAATGGCATCAAGGTCCTGGCCCGCAATCTGCACGTGGAACACTGGGTCAGCAAGTGGGGCTGGAACCCGCGCTTCCCCGATCTCTCCGAGATCCGGCGGCTCTATGGCAAGACCGAGATCTGCTGGCGGATCGGTGAGTCGATGCGGTATCGCGAACCGGGTGACTGGCCCCCCACGGTCGACGTGGTCATGGTGACCTGGAACAACCTGGCGGTGCTGAAACGGTGCATGAACAGCCTGGCCAAGACGAGCTATCCGGCGGAGAAGGTCCGGGTGCATATCACCGATAACGGGAGCCGGGATGGAACTCTCGAGTACCTGAAATGCCTGCAGGAGGAAGGCGTCTTCCCGTTCAAACTCGTGCTCCATTGCCTGCCAGTGAACACCGGCTGTCCGATCGGCTTCAACTGGTCGATCGCGCACGGCCAAGCCGAGCTGGTGGCGCGCCTGGACGACGATGTGATCGTGCCGCCGGAGTGGCTCGATTCGCTGGTGCAGACCTTCAGAAGGCGCCCCTTCGCGGGGGTGGTAGGACCGAAGATCCTGAACGATACCGCGCACAACGATATTCAGTGCGCGGGCTTTCGCATGTATCCGTGGGTGTACGGTCATGAGAACGAGCCGGACGAGGGGCAGGCCGACTACGTCGCGCGGGTCTCGCACGTACGCGGCTGCTGCAATGTCTACAGACGGCAGGCCCTGGACGACTGCGGCCTTTTCGATTTGCGGTTCAGTCCCAGCCAGGCCGACGACCCGGACCATCACGCGGCGCTGTTGGTTTCCGGCTTTGAAGTGATCTACGACGGCCACGTGGGGGTGATTCACGCGCTCAACTCGGGAGCCGGAAGGACCTATTCCGCAGTCTCCAACCAGATCGCCAACCAGAGCAAGCTGCTCGGCAAGTGGGGCCGGGAGATCTGGAGGATCCTGGACCAGAGCCTGGAGCTGTCGCACGAAGGCCGGTTCCTTCCAGATGACGGCGATACATCGGAATTCATGGCCAGCCTGGACCCGGTCGACAGCTATCCCCGCGTCGTGGAAGTCGAACTCTCGGAGAAGATGCGCGAGGAGCGGCTCAAGGTGATCGAGCTGCGCGAACGCGCGCTCTCCGACGAGGGCGGTTTCGGGCAGGTCTGGGAGGATATCCTGGAGCAGGCCCGGACTTTGCGGCGGGACGGACTGGACCGGCTCGCGGCTCCGCTTCTGCACTCGATGGTGGACTTGAGGCCGGATCACTTCCGGGCGCTGTCCGACCTCGCGCTGACCTACCTGCGGCTCGGAGAACTCGACCGGGCCCGCACCCTTTGCCGCCGGGCCGGGCGTCTGGCGCCCGGGGAGCAGGCGATCGCGGACCTGGCCCGGGAAATCGAGAGATGTTCGGCAGCGGCCGAACAGGCCGGGCCCGCTTCGGGACGATACGGTCACGACCACGCCGACCGATCGGGCGAAATCGGCGAGCCGACGCTGAAGGCCCAGCCCGCCGTCGCCAGCCGGAACATGAAGGTGCTGATGGTGAACACCTTCGAACGCCGGGTGGCGGGGGGCGACATGGTCCAGATCAAGAAGAGCGCCCAGTACCTGCGCAAGCTGGGTGTGGATGTGACCATCAGCTACACCGCCCGGCCCGATCCCCGGGGGTACGATCTGATCCACGTCTTCAACCTGTGGTTTCCACAGCAGACCCTGCCGCAGGTCAAGGGGCTGCGCGTGGCGGCGCCGCAGACTCCGATCGTGATGACGCCGATCTACTGGGACATGGCTGAAAAGGACTGGGCCGACCATGTCGTACCGCGCCTGTTTGCCCAGTCGAAGTCAGAAGCGGAGCTGGCGGCGCGACTGCAAGACCTGAAGAACGACACCCTGACCGTCGCCGGACTCAGGCGCTCCGATCGCCGGGAGCCGAATTTCGGCGGCTACGAGCTCTACCAGCGAGAAATCCTGAAGCATGTGAGCCATCTGTTCCCGATCAGCAAGCGGGAAGTCGAGAACCTGTGGAAGACGCTCGGCGTGGCGCTGCCGCACACGGTGGTCTACAACGGCGCGGAGCCCGCGGTCTTCGACCAGGCAACCCCGGACCTGTTCCGGGAGCGGTATGGAATCGGCGATTTCGTGCTGACCGTCGGACTGCTGGAGAACCGGAAGAACCAGCTGATGCTGTTGCATGCCCTCAAGCGGACCGGGATTCCTGTGGTGGTCATCGGCCGGAACTACGACCGCAACTACTTCCGCCTGTGCCAGCGGTACTGCGGACCGGATACGCTGTTCATCGAGCACATGCCCCACGAGGAACTGGCCTCGGCCATGAAGGCCGCGAAGGTGTTCGCTCTACCGTCCTGGATGGAGTGCGCTCCGCTTGTCAACGTGGAGGCGGCGCTGTCCGGCTGCGCCCTGGTGGTCAGTGACCGGACGAGCGAATCGGAGTACTACGGCGATTGCGCGTACTACTGCGACCCGGCCGATGTCGACTCGATCCGCGACGCGGTTCTCAAGGCTGACCGCTACTACGAGACCGACGCACCCAAGCGTGAGAAGTTGCGGGAGCGCTGCCTGCGCAAGTTCACGTGGGAAGGCGCGGCCGAGAAGCTCGTCTCGGCCTACGAGAAGGTGCTGTCGGAGCGGTGGGCTCCGGGGGTGGGGGCGAGAACGGAGCAGGCAGTCGAAGTCGGAGTGTGACCCGCCTGGAGGGCGACGCCCGGTTCCGTCCCTTCAGCGCACGAGACGGTCAGCCGAAGGGAACATCCGTTCCACGACAACCGTCCAACGACGCGTCGTCGTTCCTCGTGCTGGTTGGGAGCCGAACATGCCCCGGTCCACTCTGTGGTTCGCTTGCATCCTGATTCTACTCACCCCCGATCTCCGCGCACAGGTCCGCGTTTCGGCGAAGCCGGCAGAGCCGATCGGCTGGAGAGCACGTGGCATCGGCGGCGGCGGCGCTCTCTTCTCGGTCAGCGTGAGTCCGCACGATTCCGATCTCGTGTTCATGGCCACCGACATGTCGAGCGTCTTCCGGAGCCGGAACTTCGGCGCATCCTGGGGGATGGTTCCTTTTCAGGCTCTCACGGGGGGGATTGATACGACGGTGCGCTTCACCAGCTCGCCGGACATCCTCTACGCCATCACCATCGGCGCGTTCGACGAACGGATCGCGGTCAGGAGCACGGACGGTGGCGCGACGTTCCTGCCGCTTGCCGGTGACCCGGCGAGTGGCGAGAGCTTCACGCTGCTGGCGGACGTGACTCATACCGGCAAAGTCCTGCTGTCGAGTTGGGATCAGCTCTACTTCTCCAGCAACGGAGGGGTCAACTTCTCAGCGGCGTACGACGCCTCCAGCGACCCGTCCGGCCTGCTGGTCGCCGGTTCGGTGTCCGTCGGCGACGACATTTTCGTCGGCACCAACCAGGGCCTGATCGTCTCCTTGAACGGAGGCACGAGCTTCGCCCTGGACGGGACGCCGGGCATACCCGGCAACGAGGCGATGGCCGGCTTCGCGGGTGGGACGGTGGGGGGGCAGGTTCGTCTGTTCGCGCTGACCTTTCCGCAAGGA
>JAZDLC010000075.1:0-3023 GCA_043802345.1 Planctomycetota bacterium
AGGGGGGCACGGTCGGAAGAAGCGGCGTCGGGAGGATGAGGAAGACTAGCCTAGGAGGTGGGTAGATGACCAAGGCCGATCTCGTAGAGAAGGTTGCCGTGCAGGTCAGCCTGACGAAGAAGGACACCGAAGTCGTCATCGATACGATTTTTGACAGCATCTCGCAGGCCCTCGCCTCAAAGAACGACTCCAAGGTGGAATTGCGCGGATTCGGCAGCTTCCGCGTGCGCCGCCGCCGGGCGCGCCAGGGTCGGAACCCTCAGACCGGCAACTCGGTGCAGGTGTCGGCGAAGCGGGTCCCGTACTTCAAGCCCGGCAAGGAGTTGAAGATCCTGGTAGACTCGTAGGGTTCGGGCTAGCACACTCCTAGAACCCGAGCAGGGCGCACGCCCTGCTTTTTCATTCCCGGGATGTGCGAGGGGGCGGCGCGCGCCGTGAGGGACCATGCGAAGAATCTTCGAGGCCCGGTCTGGCCTGGAGACGAAGTTTATCGCGGGCACCGTGCGGGAGATCGAGGAGCTCTTCGGAAGCCGGATCCCCGAGTTGCCGGAGGGGCCCATCGGCTCGGCCGAGGACGAAGTCTTCCTGGTGGATCTCTTTCCGCCGCTTCGGAAGAGCCTCCGGGAGTTGATCGAGTTCATTCACCGCGGCCTCTCCGAGGAGTCCGTTGACGGCCGGCAGGCCGCCTTTGCGCAGGGGCGGAGTGCTGCCCCCCTCGACAACTTCGAGCAGGTCCTGGAAACGGTGCTCGCCTCCATCATCGAGCAGGAGCGCCGCCTGGGCCTGATGAATCTCTTCTGGCTGGCCCATTCCAAGGCGGTGGCTGAGCTGCTGCACGAATTCTTCACCCAGTCCGGGGTGAAGCCGGATATCAAGTACCAGATGCACCCCTTTCTGCAGGGGGCCCACCGCAACGCCTTCGAGCGGATCTGGACGCGCTACAAGCACCGGCAGGGGAACGTGTTGCGCCGGAACTTGGGTGTGGATTACAACACCGCCCTGATCAATTGTATCATCGATGATCAGCTCCCGCTGACCGAGATGAGCCTCGCCCGCCTGAATTTCTCCCAGATCCTGGTGGAAAAGAACAAGCGGTTTCATCTGACCTTCCGGGAGTTCCGCGAGGTGCATGCGGCCTTTCGGGAGCGGCTCCGGGACGCGCTCAGGCGGAAGGATCCCCGGGTGATGGATCTCCTGCGACGCTGTCTCCCTGGCGTCCGTCCGGACGCCTACGAGGAGGAGCGATCGGTGGTCCGACTCCTCTTCAATGGCCACGTGGTGACCTACCTCCTGGCCGACTTCGCCAGCCAGGGTGCGGCGGGCGTCGACTCGCCGGTGGCCCGCCTGGAACGCTTGACGCGGCGGAGTTGGAGTGACCTGGTGCTGGATTACATCGACTTTTTCCAGGCCGTGAAGCGGAGCGAGGTGGTCGACCTCGCGCGTCAGACAGTGGGGGTCATCGGTCGTCAGCAGAGCGAGGCCGAACTCCGTGAGTGGTACGACGAGGGCCGACTCTACCGCTTCCATCCCGACGGCGAGATCTGGAAGCTGGCGCGAAAAATCACGGTCGTTTTCGCGGACGTGCGCGGATTCACGGCAGCCTCCGAGGGGGGGGTGTCCGAGCGGGAACTGGCCCATCACCTGTACGGGGTGTTTGATACCCTGGCCGCGCTGGTGGAGCGGTATCAGGGACGGATCGACAAGTTCACCGGCGACGGCGCCATGATCACGTTCGGCTTCTCCCGAGTCACCGCGCAGGACGAGTGTAACGCGCTGCGCACGGCGCTGGCCATCCAGGAGATGATGGCGGAGCTGCGTGCCAGCGGCCGGACGGGCTTCACCATGGGGATCAGCGTGCACACCGGCCGCTCCCAGGTGGCCCACTTCGTCGTAGACGACTGGACCATGGACCGGACGGTCATCGGTCGGAACGTTAACATCGCGGGACGGCTCTCCGGCTCGGGGAAAACCCAGGGGACCGCCTTCGACGAGGAGGCGGCGAACGGGGAGCCCCGCCCTCGGCAGACGCCGACCGATCTCACGCGGGACGTCTGGGTGGACGAGGAAGGCACGCTCTACAACACGGGGATCGTGGTGAGCCAAGACACGGTGGAAGAGGCGGTGAAACAGAGCCGCGGCGAGCCCTGGATGCGCGGAAACGTCCACGGTTATCGCTATTTCGACGAGTTGTTGCGAAGAAATATCTTGCTAGAGTATGTGGGCGATGTTAAATTCAAAGGCGTGGGCCGCTCAATCGCAATCTATCGCCTCGGCGTCGAGGAAGGGGCGGTCACGGTTCCAGGGGAATCCGATCGGGAGTGAGAATGAGCTCGACGCTGTGGGCGCCATGGCGCATGGCCTACATCGACCGGCCGCGCACGACGGGCTGTCTGCTCTGTGACTTGGCCCGCGACGACGACGACCGAACGAATCTCATCCTCTGCCGAGGTCCCCGCGCGTACGTGCTTATGAACCGGTTCCCGTACAACAACGGGCACCTGATGATTGTCCCCTACCGGCACTGTGCCGAGCTTGATCAGGTTTCTGCCGACGACTCCCTCGAGATCATGCAGGAAGTCCAGCGTGCCACCAGGATCTTACACCAGGCCTTCGGCGCCGAGGGGTTCAACGTGGGTCTGAACCTGGGGAAGGCGGCGGGCGCCGGAATCGCCGAGCATATCCACATGCATGTTGTGCCTCGCTGGGTAGGGGATACCAATTTCATGCCGGTATTGGCCGACACGCGGGTCATGCCAGACTATCTGGAAGCCACCTACGCGAAGCTGGTCCCCTTCTTCCGGACGGAGAAAGGGTAGGAGGGCGCCGTGCTGATTCAGATGACCGTTCGGGGGATCGCCCTGGATCCCATCACGAACATGCCGATCATTATCTTGAAGGATCCAGATGAGCGGCGTGCTCTCCCGATCTGGGTTGGGATATTTGAGGCGAATGCCATCGCGCTGGAGCTTGAGAAGGTGTCCACACCTAGGCCGATGACGCATGATTTGCTCAAGAATATTTTG
>JAZDLC010000076.1:0-16992 GCA_043802345.1 Planctomycetota bacterium
AATACCAGATCGAGGGGATCAACCAGTGCCAGGTCCGGCAGCAGATCGGCCTGAGCTTCGCCCGCATTCTGCGCGCCATGTTGCGCCAGGCTCCGAACATCATCCTGGTGGGGGAGATCCGCGATCACGAGACGGCGGAGATCGCGGTCCAGGCCGCCCTCACCGGCCATCTGGTCTTCTCGACGCTGCATACGAACGACGCTCCGTCCGCGCTGACCCGTCTCGTCGACATGGGCATCAAGCCGTTCCTGGTGGCCGCCTCGGTCCAGGCGGTCATGGCCCAACGATTGGTGCGCATGCTCTGCACCGAGTGCCGCCGGCCGGTCGAGCCGGAACCAAGCGAGCTGCGCGCCCTCGGCATCGGGCCGGACCAGCTTCAGGGCCGCAAACTCTACCGGCCCGAGGGGTGTTCGCGGTGCGAACGCACCGGGTACCTCGGCCGCAAGGGAGTGTTCGAGCTGCTCGAACTCGACTCCGGGCTACGGGAGCTGATCTTCCAGGGAGTTCCGGCGGGGACGATTCGGGACCGGGCCCGGTCCTCGGGGCGCATGACGACCCTGTTGGAAGACGGTTCCCGCAAGGTCTTGAGGGGTCAGACGACCGTCCAGGAGATTCTCAGGATCGCCCACGCCGCCGATTCGCAGCAGTGATGTGGGCCGAGGCAGGAGAGAGATTTGAACGTTGAACTGGAAAAACTCCTGGAGACCGTGGTCGAGGCGAACGGCTCCGACCTGCACCTCACCGTGGGACGTCCTCCAGTCATCCGCCTGCACGGGCGGTTGCGGTCGCTGGATCTGCCGGATCTCACCGCGGACGATACCGAGGCCCTGGTGCGGTCGCTGGCCCCTCCGGGGAACCTGGAAGAACTGGAACGTGGCGGCACGTCGGACTTCGCCCTGGCGTATGCCGACAAGGCCCGCTTCCGGATCTCGATCTTCAAGCAGAAGGACTGCTACGGGACGGCGCTGCGGCTCATTCCGAGTCAACTGCTCACCTTCGACGAGATCGGCCTGCCCGAGAGCGTGCGGGTGCTGCTGAACCGGCCGCGCGGCCTGTTCCTGGTGACCGGTCCCACCGGCTGCGGCAAGACCACCACGCTGGCCACCATGCTGGACTACATCAACGAGAACTTCGACCGGCACATCATCACCATCGAGGATCCGATCGAGTACTACCACAGCCACAAGAAGTCGGTGATCATGCAGCGTGAGGTGGGGCACGACGTGCCGAGCTTCCCGGAGGCGCTCCGCTGGGCGCTGCGGCAGGATCCGGATGTGATTCTCCTGGGGGAAATGAGGGACAACGCGACCATCAGCACGGCGATCACCGCCGCCGAGACCGGACATCTGGTCTTCGGCACCCTTCACACCACCGGCTCCGCCCGCACGGTGGACCGGATCATCGACTCCTTCCCTCACGAGCAACAGGAACAGATCCGTGCTCAGCTCTCGGTCTCGCTGGTGGCGGTGGTCTCCCAGGTGCTGATGCCGAGGGCCTCCGGAAAGGGGAGGGTTGCGGCCTTCGAGGTCCTGATCACCACTTCCGCGGTGGAGAACCACATCCGCAAGAACGAGACCTTCAAGATCCCCTCGGTGATCCAGACGTCGAAGAAGCTGGGGATGATCCGGCTGGATGACCACCTGTTCAATCTGTTTCAGGAGGGCGTCATCAGCAAGGAGGCGGTCTACGAGTACTGCATGAGTCCCCAGGAGATGGCTTCGAAGCTGGGCGACAGCACGCAGCCCGGAGGCGCTTGAGCATGGCGGTTCGCAAGCTTCTGGGGCAGATCCTGAAGGAGATGAAGAAGGTCCACGAGGGCCAGATCCAGGAGGCCCTCACCGAGCAACGATCGAGGGGCGGCGCGATCGGGGAGTTGCTGGTCAAGGCCGGAGCGATCACCCGGGACGACCTGGCCAGGGCGCTGGGAATCCAGGCTGGCATGGCAGTGGTGGACCTGAGCACCATCGAGATTCCGAAGGCTGCGATCGAGAAGATCGATGGGACCACCGCGGCGCTCCTGAGAGTGATGCCTTTTGCGCTCGAGGGGAATCTGCTGACGGTGGCGCTGGCCGATCCGATGAACGCCTCCTGCCTGGATGAACTCCATTTCATGTCCGGCTGCGAGATTCGCGGCGCCATCGCGGACGGCGCCGCCATCGAGAAGGCGTTGGCGAAGCACTACGGCGCGGACGCCCTGGCCAAGGGGATGGGCAGCGCCGTGGAGGAACTCCGGCGGGAGGCCGCCAAGGGGGGTCTGGATCTCGAGGACAGGGCCGCCATGGCGCACGCCGCTCCGGTGGTCAAGCTGCTGAACTACATTCTCTTCCAGGCCATCCGCGACCGGGCCTCGGACATCCATCTCGAGCCGTTCGGCAGCGAGTTCAAGGTGCGCTATCGTGTCGACGGCATTCTTTACGAAATGGACCCGCCGCCGATCTCCCTGGCCGTGCCGCTCATCTCGAGGGTCAAGGTCATGGCCGACCTGGACATCGCCGAGACCCGCATCCCCCAGGACGGGAGAATCGAGCTGGCGATCGGCGGGCGCCCGGTGGACCTGCGCGTCTCGACCTTGCCGACCGTCCACGGGGAATCGTGCGTTCTGAGAGTGCTCGATCGGAGCATCGTGCAGCTCGACCTGGAGAACGTCGGCCTCAGAGGCGAGCAACTGCAGGCGATCCGCAAGCTGAGCCAGCTGCCGAACGGCATCGTTCTGGTGACCGGACCCACGGGCTCCGGCAAGACCACCACCCTTTACTCCGTGCTCCAGGAAGTGAATTCCGTCGACCGGAAGATCATCACCACCGAGGATCCGGTGGAGTACGACCTGGATGGGATCACGCAGATTCCGATCAACGAGGAGATCGGCGTGACCTACGCCCGCGTTCTGCGCACCATCCTGCGGCAGGATCCGGACGTGATCCTGGTGGGCGAGATTCGCGACAAGGACACCGCCCAGATCGCGGTGGAGGCGGCCCTGACGGGGCACCTGGTCTTCTCGACGCTGCACACCAACGACGCCCCGTCGGCGGTGATCCGCCTGATCGATATCGGAGTGGAACCGTTCCTGATCGGCGCCACCCTCGAGGCGGTCGTCGCCCAGCGCCTGGTGCGAAGGATCTGCGAGGATTGCCGGGAGTGGTACATTCCCGATCCGGAACTCCTGAGGGAGCTGGGCCTCGATCCTGATGAGATGCTGGACAAGAAGTTCTCCTATGGAAAGGGCTGCGAGAACTGCAACTTCTCCGGTTTCAAGGGACGGCTCGCGGTGTTCGAGTTCATGACCGTGAGCGAGCGAATCAAGCGAGCCGTGCTGGACCGGAAGTCGTCCGGGCAGTTGCGTCACCTGGCCATCGAGGAGGGCATGCGCCCCCTGCGGGAAGCCGCCCTGATGGCGATCTTCGACGGACGGACCACCGTCGAGGAAGTACTTCGTGAGACGGTGGTCGAGAACTGACGGAGACCCGGAATGCCGGCCAAGATCGAGAGACGAAGTCCGAGGCAAGCGCCCGCGAAGGTGGCGGCCAAGGGGCAGAAAAGAAGCGTTTCGTCGCCAAGGAAGCCGCTGTTCGGCGGGGGCGTGTCGAGCAAGAAGCTGACCCAGTTCACGACCCAGCTCTCGATTCTGCAGTCGGCCGGCATCACGATCGTGCGGTCGCTCAGGATCTGCGAGGGGCAGCTCAAGCCGGGCCCCCTGAAGACGGTGGTCGGGGCGGTGGCGGACGATGTGGAAGGGGGCGCCTCGCTTTCCGAGGCGATGGGGAAGCATGCGCAGGTGTTCGATCGCCTGTACACCAACATGGTCCGGGCCGGCGAGAAGGGCGGCATCCTGGATGAAATCCTGACCCGTCTCGCGGACTTCGCGGAGAAGAGCGAGCGGATCAAGGCCAAGATCAAGGAGGCTCTCACCTATCCGGTGGTGGTGCTCCTGTTCGCGGGGTGCGTGGTGCTCTTCATCATGATGGTGATCGTGCCGAAGTTCGAGGAGATCTTCAGGCAGTTCGGCGAGGAACTCCCGGCGCTGACGACCCTGCTGATCAATGTCTCGCGGTCATTCCTCACTTACTGGTATCTCGTCATCTGCATTCCGGTGGCGCTGATTGCCACCTACCGCTTCCTGAAGAGGATCCCGAGCTTCGAGTACTTCGTGGACCGGCTCAAGCTGCGTTCGCCGATCGCTGGTATCCTGATCGAGAAGACGATCGTGGCCCGCTTCACCCGGACCATGGGAACGCTGCTGTCCGCGGGAGTCCCGATCCTCGAGTCGCTGGAGATCGTCCAGGCATCCATTCCGAATGCCGTGCTCGCCGGCGCGGTCTCCGAGGTGCGGACCTCGGTGCGCGAGGGCGAGACCATGGCGGCGCCGCTGCTCGCGTCGAGGATCTTCGACGACCTCGTCGTCAACATGATCGACGTGGGCGAGGCGACCGGCTCCCTGGACCGGATGCTGCTCAAGATCGCGGAGACGTACGAGGAGGAGGTCGATGTGCAGGTCGGCACCCTGTTCAAATTGCTGGAGCCGATCCTGCTGCTGGTGCTGGCCGGCGTCGTCGGTTTCATCGTGGTCGCGCTGTTCCTGCCGATCCTGAAGGTGATGGACCAGTTCGCGAAGTAGACGAAAGGAGCCGCTCTGTCACTCCGGGCCCGACTGCTGCTGGGAATCGTCATCGTGAATCTCGCCGCCTTCTCGGTGCTGGCGGCGGCGGTTCTGCGGGATGCTGATGTGCGAAGAGCGGCGCGGCAGCAACACCAGGCGGAACTGCGGGATCAGTACGTCGGCCTGGCCAAGGATCTCTTCGTCAGCTTCTTCGAGGAATTCGACTTCGACCAACTGAACATGCGCACGCTGATCGATGCGTCGTACTGGGAATACGCCCGGGATGCGTACATCAGCTCGATCGTGTCCAACCTCGGAGAGGGAGTCGTCCCGGGGGACATCGGGCTCAATCCGGCCGGTTCCGACGGCCTGGAGGAACGTGTGCAATACCGGGAACGGGCCCTGGAATTGATGGCCCGGGCGTACGAGACCCGTGAGGTCCAGCCGGAGGGGGACCTGGTCGCGTTTCCGCTTTACGAGGGGAGTGGCGAGGATCGGCGGAAGTGGGGGGCGGCCTACGTTCGGGTGGCGGTCCCCTCGCCGCCGGAGGAGCCCCCCGTCCTGGGCGTCGAGACGGTGGCGTTGGCGCTCGGCGGGGCCACCCTGGCCGCCATGGGGCTCGTCTTCCTGCTGATGCATCTGCTGGTGCTGATGCCACTGGGCCGGATCTCCGAAGGGGCGGGGCGGGTTTCCCAGGGAGACTTCGCCTCCCCGGTGCCGGTCACCGGAAGTGGGGACGAGATCGATCGGCTGATTCTGTCCTTCAACGCCATGGTGGCCGAGATCGGCCAGAAGCGGGAGGCCCTGGAGCATCAGGTCGACGAGGTGGTGGAGCGGATGCGGCTGACGGAGAAGCGGCTGGTGCTCACCGACCGGTTGGCCGCCATGGGGACCCTGGCAGCGGGGATCGCGCATGAGATCAACAACCCGCTGGGTGGGATGCTGAACGCGGTGGCGACGCTGCGGCGGCGGGGGGAGCTGCCGGAGAGCACGCACCGCTACCTGGCCCTCGTGGAGGACGGTCTCTCGAGGATCCGGGACGTGGTCCTGCGGGTCCTGCGGTTCTCCCCGGGACGGCAGGTGACCGGCAAAGTCCGCCTGGGAGAGGTTGTGGAGGATGCGGTCCGATTCATCGGCTACCGGCTCAAGCAGGCGGATGCGGCGCTCGAGGTCGACCTGGAACCCGACCTGACCGTTCAGGGGGATCCGGCGGCGCTGGGTCAGGTCTTCCTGAATCTGCTGCTGAACGCGAGCTATGCCCTGGAGGCGCCGCCCCGGCGAATCCGGATTCTGGCCAGGCGGGAAGAGGATGAGATTTCGATCCGGGTGTCTGACACCGGGCGGGGCATGACGAACGAGGAGCGCCGCCAGGCATTCAACCTGTTCTACACCACCCGGGAAGCGGGCAAGGGAACCGGTCTGGGGTTGTCGATCGTGCACCAGATCATTACCGACCACAGGGGCAGTGTTTCAATTGAGAGCGAGTTCGGTTCCGGCACGGAGATCCTGATCCGGCTGCCGGCGGTTTCCTGAGAGGGGGGCGAGGGCGAGGCCCCAGAGATCCGAAAGAATCCTTGCCGCCCCACACGCCGTCCCGTATTTTCCCGCACAGGAATGGGAGTCCTCCGGATTCCCCCGCCGCAACGCGGCGTAAACCTGGCCTCGCAGAAACAGGACTCGTGATGATCGACCGCAGACGGCTTTTCGACCTGCTGATGGGCGCCTTGATCGCCCTGGGTCTGGTCGGCTGGGTTCTCCATCTGTCCGGCGGGCCAGAGGTCCTGGCCGGGGAGCCCACCCAGGAAGAGGGGGATGCGGGTTCCTTCCTGCTCGCCACCGGCAGCGGTGCGTCCGGTGGGGCGCTGTTGTTCGTGCTGAACACCCGGTCGAGGGTCCTCAACGTCTACGAGGCGGAGGGCGGGACTCGCGCGACCCGCGGTTTGACCTTTGTGGCGTCCCGAAAGATTGAGCGAGATCTGTACGTAACTGGTTACAATGACAAGTCGGAATACTCCTACCAGGATCTGGTTGAGAGGTTCCGGCTCGAGGAAACCCGGGCCAAGGCTCTCGATGATGAGGGCGGCGCCGGGACCGGTGACGGTCGTAAATAGACGAAGAGCTTTGCGCGGAGGCAGCAAGTGGCCGAAGACTTCTATTCGTTCGAAAAAGTCCTGAGAGAGCTTCACCTTCAGGAAGAAGACCTGAAGAAGTTGGTTTCGGAGGGCGAAATTCGCGCCTTCCGGGATGACGACAAGATGAAGTTCAAGGCGGAAGACATCGAGCGCTTCAAGTCCGCCTCGGGCGACGACCTCCCCACTCTCGACACTCCGAGTGGTGAGTTGACGGAGGAGCTGTTCGGTGACGACGATGCCGTCGGGGGTGACGTGGGCATGGTCACCCAGCAGATCTCCGATTCGTCGTTTCTCGAGGACGAGCTGACTGATCTGGACGAGCCGGGTGAGATCGAGCTGGTGGACGAGCCCGCGCCGAAGGGTGGCCGAGCCGGCGGCGGGCGCCGCCGGGCAGCCGGCCCCGCGGTGGGCCGGTCCGCCAGGCGCCGGGGCGAAGCTGACGGGGACGCTGGCTCCGAAGGCGTCCTCATGCAGGTCGTGATGGTGCTGGGGGCGGTGGTCCTGCTGTACGCATGCATTGTTGCTCTGAACGCCGCCGAGGTTCAGTCCACGGGCATGACGGAAGGCCTGATGAAATTCGTCGCCGACGCGTTCATGAAGAACTAGGCGGTTCTTCGAGGTCGGCGCCAAAATCGTCCAGGGGTTTCTCCTCGTGCCGGCGGGCTCGGGGGGGGGCTGCTGAATGTCGATACCGGACTGTCTCTTGAGGACCGAGTCTCTGCACTCGGGGAGGATTCGAACATCATGAAGTTTCATCAATGGGCGCTCATGGCGCTGCTCTGCGTCACGACGGCTGGTTGTGTTTCTCGCGCGGCCTACACGGAGAAGATCGACGAACTCCGGCAGGCCAAGGCTCAATTGCGTTCGGTGTCTGACCTGGCCCAGCAGTACGGCGCGCAGGTCGGCGAACTCGAGGCGGCCAAGAACTCGACCGATGCTCAGAATGCCCTGCTGCGTTCGAACAACGACGAGTACAGCCGGAAGCTCGAGGAGCTGACGCGTCGTCTGGAGGAGGCGGCGGAGGCCAATCCGCTCCCGGGAGGAGTGGAGGGATTCAATTCCGGAGACGGCTCCTATACCTACAGGGTCACGGGCGACTTCCTGTTCGATGCGGGGAAGGCCGAACTCAAGCCGAGCGGGAAGAAGACGATCTCCGAGATGGCCGCGATACTCTCGCAGAATGACTACAAGATCGAGGTCGCGGGTCACACCGACACCGATCCGGTTGCGAAGTCGATCAAGAACTGGCCCCGGGGGAATATCGAGCTGGGCGCGCAGCGCGCCATTGCGGTCTGGGAAGCCCTGAAGAAGGCGGGGATACCCGAGAGTCGCATGCGGGTCTCCTCCTTCGGCGAGTATGCGCCGGTGCGGCCTGGCGACAAGGATGCGAACCGGAGGGTCGAGCTCCGGCTCCTGCTCGAGGAGCCATCGGCGCAGAGCTAGGCCCGGGTTCCCTTGGATCCCCTGGCGTCCGAGACACTGAAACGCGCAACGGCGAGGCCGCGCTGGTCTCGCCGTTTGCGTTTTCTGGTCCTGGGCCTCGCGGGTGTTCTGCTGCTGGTTCCGGCGGTTGTGTTGCTGCGATTGGAGTCCCGGAGCGACCCGGGCCAGAGCGGCGCCGTCTCCGCCGCCCTGGCTCGTCTCGAGCGGATGGCGCTGGTCTTCCCTTCCCGAATCAAGGATGGACCCCAAACCCCGTACTTCATCGATCGGTTCGAGGTCACGAACGAGGAGTTCGCCCGCTTCGTCCGGGAGGATGGGTACTTACCGGCGAATGGCGAGGCTTTCCTGGACACGTTTGAGGACGCGCGGGAGGGTCGCTACCCCGCGAAACTCGCGGACCACCCGGTGGTGTACGTCTCCCACGACGATGCGACGGCCTACGCATTGTGGGCTGGGAAGCGGCTGCCGCTGAAAGAGGAGTGGGACTATGTGGTGGGGGAGACTCGCCAGGACAGCAGGTACTGCTTCAACGCGCCCGAGACGGGTCTCGGCGGAACGAGCCGGGTCGGGGTCTTCGAGAGCGGCAGCACGCGCGAATCGAGCGTGGTGAGGCCGGCCGTCTACGACCTCATGGGAAACGTCTGGGAGTGGACTGACACGAAGGGAGTTGCTCAAGGAACGCGGGTCGTCGTCGGCGGGTCGTTCGAAGAACGACAGAGCCCCGGAGGGGTCCTCTATGAGCAGCCCTCGAAGCGGGTCGTCTCGCTTGGATTCCGCTGTGTTCTGGACAACGCGGAGCAGATCGCCCGGGATCTGATCAGCCTGATGGAGACCTCCCTGCCGGAGGATCGCCTGCGGATCGAGCGGGCTCTGCTGCGGTTCGGGACGCCGTTGGCGAAGCTCCTGCACCTGATTCGGTTCAAGGACATGGAACGTTACACCCTCGCCTACGGCGGCCGGGATGATGATAAGGTCCTGGGTTTGGAGAATGGTCGGGTCGTGGTTTTCGGGGCGGACGGGGTGATGCGGATGTTCGACTCCGACAGCGGAAAGCCGGTGGCGGAGCTGGGCGGTTTTGGTGTGTTCTACCATGTGCTGGCCGCCGATCTGGATCTTGACGGGAAGGAGGAGTTGTACGTCGCCACATCCGACCCTGATAACTGGGCACAGGAAAGATGGGCCTTGGAGTACCCGATTGTCGTCGACTGGCATGGCTCGCCCCACCTGGTCGATCCGGTGACGAATCGGCTGTTGCCCTGGTGTGAGGGACACTCGGCGCTGGGGGATCTGGTGGGGGTCCTGTTCGAAGTGGACGAGCGGGAGGTTGATCTGGTCAGCAAGGCGCGGTTGGTTGGCCAGCGGGGCTTGCTAGGGGGCTCTCCGGACGGAGTCTGCCAATCGCTCGTGACGCCGGGGTTCGTTCCGCGGTTTCATCAACGGCTCCTCCGGATCGATCCGGACGGGGACCGCATGCAAATCGTTTGGGCGCGGAGTATGCCGTACTCGAGCTCGTTTCAACCTCTCCCCGCCACCGGGGAACTGCTGGTTCCCTGCAACCTCAAGGTGCGCTACGGCTTTGAGACGGATGACGAAGAGGAAGAGCAGATTCTGGAACTCAGAGTCGTTGACGCGGCCACCGGGAAGCAGACGGCGGCAGGACTGGTGGCGGGCGGTTGCCAGGCGATTCTGCCGCTGAACAGGGAGGAGAGCCGGTTCCATCTGGTGACAACCACCGGGCACGAGATACTGCTCCATCGGATTGGCTCGAAGTTTCTGGTCGAGCGGTTTCGAGACTGGAGCGACCCATTCGAGTCATGGAGGTCCTTGGCGCGGCTGCACCCCTACACCACCGCGCTGCTGGAGTGGGATCGCAAGAGTGCTCGCATTCGTCTCAGCAGTTCGGGCGGACCGGATGGGCAGCCCCGTTCGGTCGAATTGCCGCTCGAAGGGCAGTCCGAACCGCAGCTGTATCTGATCCCGGGCTTCGACGGACTTCTGCTGATAATGGGAGACGACTCCCTCCTCTGCCTCCATGCCGATCTGAGCATTCGCTGGAGGCGGCTCAGTCTGCCCCAGCTGGACTTGAACCGCTCGCCTCCGGTCTATGTCGACCTGGACCGGGATGGCCAGCGGGAGCTTGCCATCCAGTGGCGGTTGGACGGTTTCCTGCGATTCGATCCCCGGGATGGTGAGGTCATCGACCGTTACCAGAATCCGGGCACCTCGCTCCTCAGCTTGATGCGTGCTAGCTCGTCTCAGGGGGAGGACGTGCTGCTGGTGGCGATCCGGGAGGAGGGGTTGTACTCGGTGGCCTGCGCTCCCTCCGGCGCCGACCGGGCGGCGGTGCGTCTGCTCGATCAGCTGGACCCGCTGCCGGAGCCGCGGTGAGCGCGGAGATCGAGGCTCTTTCGCTGCGCAGGATCCGGGCCGCGCTGCTTGAGCGTGGTCTGCGTCCGAGCCGCAAATGGGGCCAGAACTTCCTGACCGATGTGGGACTGCTCGACCGGATGGTGGCCGCCGCGAAGGTCGGGCCGGACGATCTGGTGCTCGAGGTCGGCCCTGGTCCGGGAACCCTGACGGCCCGGCTTCTCCTGGCCGGCAGCAGGGTCGTGGGAGTGGAGGTGGACCCGGCGATGCTCGCGGTCAACCGGGCTCTCCTGGGCGAGCCGGAGCGGCTCTCGCTGGTCCAGGCCGATATCCTGGCCGACCGCCCCGGGCTGCCGCGGCCCCTGGAGCAGGAACTGACCCGCCTCGGGGCCCGGCCGACCGCGGTGGTTTCGAACCTGCCCTACCAGGTGGCCTCCACCTTCCTGGTGGACGCCTTTCAGTGGCAAGAGCCGGTGCGGACAGTAGTGACCATCCAGTGGGAGGTGGCCGAGCGGATTCTGGCGCGGCCGGGATCGTCCGCGTACGGCCCGCTGAGCGCCCTGCTCCAGCTACGGTCGCGGGCCACCCTGCTCCGGCGCATCCCGCCCGCCGCATTCTGGCCCCGCCCGGAAGTCGACTCCGCCTGCGTTCTGCTCGAGCCGGTGGCTCTGGAGGATCCCCGCGGAACCCTCCCCGCGCCCTTCCTGAACGAGGTCGTCAAGGCCGCCTTCTTCTCGCGCCGCAAGCGGCTCCTGAACTCCCTCTCGCTGGCTTTCAAGGGACGCCTCGAGAAACCGCGTCTCGCGGAGTGCCTGGCGCAGATTCCTTTGAAAAATGAGAGCAGAGGGGAGCAGTTGTCGCCGATGGAACTTCTAGACCTGGCCTGGACTCTCTGGCGGGAACTGGGTCCAGGGGAAGGCGGCGCAGGAGGCTCCCGGTAGGCGGCGCGCGCCTTTCCCCTGCTGGTTTGATCGTGATCCGCCACGGGGTATACTGGAATGGGCCTGCCTGCTGCGAGAGGACCGAAGAGGAGGGACGCACATCCGGAATCTGCTGGTGGCTTGCGCCAGTTTGCACGATTGGATCGGGTGGCTGGCCGGGCGCGGCCCGGCCCGAGAAGGGGGGGCGTGTGCCCTCATCTGACCGGGACTTCGTCGACCGGCTGAAGTCCACCCTCAACATCGTCGCAGTGGCGGAGGGGTACTTCCCCCTGACGCGAAAGGGGGAACGATTCCTCGCTCTCTGCCCGTTTCACCGCGAGAAGACCCCTTCCTTCTCGGTTCACGAGGGCCGGCAGATCTATCACTGCTTCGGCTGTGGCAAGGGTGGAGATGTGCTGTCGCTGGTGATGGAGATGGAGCGGGTCAGTTTCCCGGAAGCGCTCCGCCTGCTCGCGGAACGCGCCGGCCTGCCGATGCCGGAACGGCAGCAGTCTTCGTACAGGCCCGGGCGCAGGGCCAGGCTGATCGAGGCGATGCAGGAGGCGACCCGGTTCTACATCCAGCATCTGGGCTCCGCAGCGGGCCGGAAGGCCCTGGGGTACGCGAAGGAGCGCGGTCTCACGCCGGAGACGCTCTCCCGTTTCGGTGTCGGGTCCGCTCCCGACGGCTAGCGGGAGCTGCAAGAGGCGCTGATCGCCCGCGGCTATTCGCGTGAAGAGCTGCTCGGGGCTGGACTGATCAAGCAGAACGAGAACGGCAATAGCTGGGATCTGCTCAGGAACCGGCTCGTGCTTCCGATCCGGGACATCCAGGGCCGGACGATCGCCTTCGGCGGCCGAGTGCTGGACGACTCCATCCCGAAGTATGTGAACTCTCCGGAAACTGAGCTGTTCTCCAAGAGGAGCGTCCTGTTCAACTTTGACACCGCCCGCCACGTGGCGGCGAAGGAGGGGTTCTTCGTGGTGGTGGAGGGGTATCTGGACGTGATCGCGGCCTGCCAGCGGGGCGTGGAAAACGTCGTGGCCGCGCTCGGAACCGCGTTCACGCGGGAGCACGTGGCCCAGCTCCGCCGCTACGCCGCGAAGGTGGTGCTGCTGTTCGATGCCGACGAGGGAGGGCAGAGAGCCACCGACGGGAGCGTGTCGGTGCTGCTGCGGGAAGGGCTCGAGGTCCAGGTCGCGACCCTGCCCGAGGGTCAGGATCCGGACGACTTCTTCCGCGTTCATGACCGGGACGCGTTCCATCAGTTTCTGCAAGGAGCGGTGGAGGACCTCCTCATGTATCTCGTGCGCCGTTCGCGGGAGCGGCAGGGTGAGAGCAATTCGGCCTCGGCGACGGCCCGGGCCGCCCGCGAGGTCCTGGAACTGCTGGGACAGACACGGGATCCGATCCTCTACGACGCGTATGTGCGCAGAATTTCCCAGGAATTCGGGATTGAGGAGCGACTGGTCCGCCAGCAGAGTCCGCAACCGGGAGGAGATGCCCCGGTTTCTGCCCCAGAGGTCTCCCCGGCGGGGCCGCGGTCGGGCGGAAGGTACCCGCAGGCCTGGGCAGTGGACGAGACGACGTTGCTGCTGGCCGCCACCACGGACAGCCGGTTTGCGAAACAGGTGGTGGAGGTGCTATCAGAGACGGACTTCCGTGATCCGGGGCGGAAAGCGGTGTTTCAGGCCGTTTGCGCCTGTCTGGAGGAGTTCGGCAGCGCCAGCCCGTCATTGATCCTGGAGCGGACCCGGGATGATTCCGGGGCCAGGACAGCCCTTCAAACCGTGCTCGGGAGGGATGTCCCGCCGGGCGACTCCCCAGAGATGGCGCTTGCCCGGGCGCTGCGGCGCCGGGAGGAGCGGGAGTACCGCCGGTTGCGTGAGCAGGTGAGCCAGTCTGGCGAACTTCGAAGTGGTGAAGAAGCTGATTTGAACCGGCGACTTACGGAATTCTCACGTTTTCATGCAGAGCGTATTGCGCCATCGGAAGATGTCGGCAATCATTCGGGGTCCACCAGTGAGCAGTAAATGGACTGGTGCAGGTGGGCAACGAGCGAGTCGCACGAGTTAAGTGTGGCCCCTGGAGCGGTTTGTCGATGTCGACGAGCTGCCGTGGAGCCCGGAGGTTGTGTTTAGGTGGTGACCATGGAGAGGCTGGATCCCAGCACCAGAGTTCTGCTTGAGCGGGGACGCAAGAAAGGGTTCGTCACCTACGAGGAGATGAACCAGATTCTTCCCGACGATGTAGTGTCTGGCGAGAACATCGACACCATCCTGAACATGCTGGAAGAGCAGGGTGTGGAGCTGATCGATGAGGCTGATCTCGTCGACGGTGAGCGCCGGCCGAAGAAGAAGGGCGCGCGCGTTGAGACGGAGGGGTTCTCACAGACGGGCGGCTCCGAGAAGATCGATGACCCGGTGCGCATGTATCTGACGCAGATGGGAGAGATCCCGCTGCTGAGTCGGTCTGAGGAAATCGATCTCGCGAAGCGGATCGAAACCACGCGCCGCGCTTTCCGGAAGCTGATTCTCTCCTCCGGCTTCGCCTTCCGCGAGGCGATTCGGATCCTCGACGACGTGTTGATGGGAGAGCTCGCCTTCGATCGCACGCTCAAGGTGGCAACCTCCTCGTCCGGGTCGACGGACGCGAGCAAGAGCGAGGTGGCCGACCGTCTCCAGGTCAACATCGGGACGCTCAAGAAGCTCCTGCACGGCACCAAGAACGACTACCGGCGCTTGCTCCGGGAGCAGAAGCTCGTGAACGCGGATAAGTTGCGGCTGACGCGACGGATCGCCTGGCGTCGCCGGCGCGCGGGCATGCTGCTGGAGGAGTTGAACCTTCAGCTCAAGAAGGTCAAGCCGATGATCGATCTGCTGCGTGTCCGACACCGCAGCATGGTGAGGCTGGAGAAGCGGCTGCTCGAGTACCAGGGCGGCAAGAACACGCGGGAGTATCGGGACCGCAAGCGCGAACTCGAGAAGATCGTCGTGCAGGGGCTGGAGAGCACGGCGCGCCTGGGCATTCGGATCGAGCGGATCCTGAAGCGGAACCAGGAGTATGAAACAGCGAAGATGCAGCTCTCCAGCGGGAATCTCCGGCTGGTGGTCTCGATCGCGAAGAAGTACCGCAATCGCGGGCTCTCCTTCCTGGACCTGATCCAGGAGGGAAATACCGGCCTGATGAAGGCGGTGGAGAAGTACGAATACCGCCGCGGATACAAGTTCTCGACCTACGCGACCTGGTGGATTCGCCAGGCGATTACCCGGTCGATCGCCGACCAGGCCCGGACGATTCGCATTCCGGTTCACATGATCGAGACCATGTCGAAGCTGCGGAACGTGACGAAGAGCTTGATCCAGAGTTTCGGCCGGGAGCCGTCGATCGAGGAGGTGGCGCTGGCCGCGAACATCTCGATGGATGAGGCCAAGCGGGTGATGAAGATCTCCAAGCACCCGATTTCGCTGGATCGGCCGATCGGCGAGGGGGACGACTCGTACTTCGGCGATTTCATCGAGGACGAGGGGGCTGAATCCCCGGTCAATGCCGCGGCCTACGCGATGCTGCGGGACAAGATCGATTCGGTCCTTTCCACGCTCTCCTTCCGCGAACGGGAAATCATCAAGCTTCGATACGGAATTGGCGACGGCTATACGTATACTCTCGAGGAGGTCGGCCGAATCTTCAAGGTGACCCGCGAGCGCGTCCGCCAGATTGAGGCGAAGGCGGTGCGCAAGCTCCAACATCCGGTCCGGAGTCGGCTGCTGGAAGGATTTTTGGAGAGCCTCGAGAACAACTAGGCGGAGCATGGAAGCGGAACCCGATCCCGGCGCGACCAGCGGGCCGAAGGTACGACTGATCATCCTGATTCGCTTGCAGGCCCTGGACCGGGAGCGCGACTCGAACCAACGCCTGGTGCACCAGACCGAGGGGTTGGTCGCCGCTCGGGGGGCCCGCCTGGAGCAGGCGCGGAAGGTGATCGGGGAATCAACCACCGAGCTGGGGCGCGCCAAGATCGCCGCGCACGAGGCCGAGGTCGATCTCAAGGCCCGCTCGGATGAGGTCAGGAAGCTCGAACTCCAACTGAACACCGCGAGGACCAACCAGGAATACACGGCGCTCCAGACGCATATCGGGAAGCTGAGAGATGCGTCCTCCCGGGAGGAAGAGGACACGCTGGTGCTCTACGATCGGATCGAGAAGCTGGCGGCGCAGGTGGCGGCCGCGAAGCAGAAGGCCGATGAGCTCGAGCGGGAGCGCGATCAGTTCAGGAAGACCTGCGAGGAGGACCGGGCGAGCGCCCTGGCCGAACTGGAGAGCACGGAGGATCGCCGTAACGGATTGCTCGCAGAACTGCCGCCAGACCTGCGGTCCACCTACGACCGGCTCCGGACCGCCAGGGAGGGGATTGCGGTGGTGGCCTGCGAGAGCCGCTGCTGCAGCGGCTGCGGCGTGCGCGTGAAGCCGAATGACCTGGCTCACATGAAAGCCGTGAGTCAGATTGTCTACTGCGAGTCATGCCAGCGGGTTCTCTACCTGCCCGAATCCCTGCAGGCGCGGCCGGAGCAGTGACCCGACCTTCTGGGGCTGGGGTGCGCCCGTGAGTTCGGTGATTCACAGGGTGATCGTCGGCACCGCCGGGCATATCGACCACGGCAAGTCGTCCCTGGTCAGGCGCCTGACCGGCATCGATCCGGACCGGCTCAAGGAAGAGCAGGCCCGGGGGATGACCATCGACCTGGGCTTCGCTCCGTACCGCACGGAGTCCGCGAAGACGGTCGGCATCATCGATGTTCCCGGCCATGAGAGGTTCGTGAAGAACATGGTCGCCGGGGCCTGCTCGGTGGACATCTTCCTGCTGGTGGTGGCGGCGGATGACGGTGTCATGCCCCAGACCAGGGAGCATATCGAGATCCTCGACCTTCTGGGGGCGCAGAAGGGGATCGTGGTGGTGACCAAGATCGACCTGGTCGACCGGGAGCTCAGGGAGCTGGCGGTGGGGGAGATCCAGGAGTATCTGGCGGCGACCCCTTTTTCCGGCGCGCCCCTGGTTCCGGTCTCGACCACCACGGGAGAAGGGATCCCCGAATTGAGGAACTGCCTCGACCGGATGATCGATGCCACGCAGAGCCGGGAATCCTCGGGCCTGTTCCGGATGCCGATTCAGAGGGTCTTCTCCGCCGCGGGACATGGGACGGTCCTGACCGGGGTGCCGGTTTCCGGTACGGTCCGGCTGGGAGAGTTGCTGGAGGTCATGCCCCACGGTTTCACGGGGAAGGTACGGGCCATCGAGGCGTACCGGGAGAAACGGGAAGACGCCCAGGCGGGGCATTCCACCGCTCTCAATCTGTCGGATGTGGACTATCGCCGCGTGCGCAGAGGAGATGTGGTGGGGGCCCCTGGATCGTTCCGGCCCGCCCGGCTGCTCGAGGCGGAGCTCCGGTATCTCGCATCGGCGCCCAGGCCGCTGAAGCATGGAGGCGAGGTGCGTCTCCACCTGGGGACGGCGGAGTCGCTGGCGCGAGTCGTCCTG
>JAZDLC010000077.1:0-24136 GCA_043802345.1 Planctomycetota bacterium
GTCCTGGTCTCCGGCCTGCTGGTCGCCCTGGCCGGCGTCACGCCAGACGCCGCCCTGCTGGCGGCGGCCGCCCGGGTGCTGCGCTCCCATGCGGTGGCGATTCATCCGACGGTGCGGCCGTTGGTCGATACCTGCGGCACCGGAGGAGACGGGCTCTCGACCTTCAACATCTCCACCGCCGCGGCGATGGCCGTGGCCGCCGCCGGGGCCGCGGTGGCGAAGCACGGCAACCGGGGAGTCTCCTCTCCCGTGGGGAGCGCGGACGTGCTGGAAGCGGCCGGTTGCGCCGTTTCGCTCGTGCCGGAAGCGGCCCGGACCCTGCTCGACGCCACCGGATTCGCGTTCCTGTTCGCTCCGGTCTTCCATCCCGCGATGGCCCATGTGGCCGGGGTCCGCCGGACGCTCGGCATCCGCACAATCTTCAACCTGCTCGGTCCACTGACGAATCCCGCCCTGGCCGAGCATCAGCTTGTGGGCGTCTTCGACCCGAAGTTGACCTCGGTCATGGCGGGCGCCCTGAAGGAGCTCGGGAGCCGGGGCGCGATGGTGGTGCACTGCGACGGTCTGGACGAGATCGGCCTGCACGCGGTGACCACCGGCCACCGGCTGAAGGACGGCGAGATCGAGGCCCTGCGGATCGATCCGGAGGCACTGGGTCTCGCGCGGGCTCCCCTGGAAGCCCTGAGAGGTCCTTTGGACGCGGCCGGAAACTGCGAGCTGCTGAAGAGGTCGCTCGCCGGCGATGCCGGCCCCCTTTCGGATGTGGTTGCGCTGAACGCGGCCGCCGCGCTGCAGGTGGCCGGACGGGTTGATACGCTATTGCAGGGTCTGGAGCAGGTCCGCGAGAGAATGCGCTCCGGAGCCGCTCTGAGGGTGCTGGATCGGTACGCGGAGTCGAGCCGCCGGCTGGCGGGGGGCCATCGATGAGGGTCCTGGCGGAACTGGTCGCCGAGGCGCGAAGACGGGCGGAGGAGCTGCCCGCTCCGGGTCCGGCGTCTCGATGCCGGCGGGCCTCGTTCCTGGAGGCCCTGCGAGGCAAGCGGAAGCTCTCGGTGATCGCCGAGTTCAAGCGCAGGAGCCCCAGCAAGGGAGGGATCGCCGAGCTGAAGAACCTCGAACAGCAGGTGCGTTGCTACGACCGGGCGGGGGCGGCGGCGATCAGCGTACTGACCGAGCCGACCCGTTTTGGCGGCTGTGCCGAGGATCTCTCACGCGCGGTGGCGGTCAGCGAGAGGCCCGTGCTGATGAAGGACTTCGTGGTCGATCCCCGGCAGGTTCGCCAGGCCGCCGCGCTCGGAGCCTCGGCGGTGCTGCTGATCGTGCGTTGCCTGACTCGAGGAGAGCTGCTCGCTCTGGCGGAAGAGGCCGGCCGCCTCGGTCTGACGCCGCTGATCGAGTGCCACGACGAAAGGGAACTCGGGCGGGCCCTCGAGATCGAGTCCGCGGCGATCGGCGTCAACAATCGGGATCTGGACTCTCTCGAGATCCACCTCGAGCGGGCGCCGGCCCTGCTGGCCGAGGTCCCTCTGGACCGGGTCGCGGTGGCCGAGATCGGCTACGTGACGACCGGGCAGCTTGCGGACGTCCGCGGCCTGGCGGACGCGGTCCTGGTCGGCACGGCGCTGATGCAGAGCGGCGACCCGAAGAGCTTCATCAAGGAGGCGACCGGATGAAGCCGGTGATGAAGATCTGCGGCGTGCGGCGGGTGGAGGATGCGACTCTCGCGGTGGATCTCGGCGCGTCGTATGTCGGCTGCGTGCTGGCCGGTGACTCTCTGCGACGCGCCTCGGTCGAGGAGGTCCGGCGAATCTCCGCGGCGGTCGCGGGCCGCGCGCGGGTCGTGCTCGTCTTCCGCGGGGAGAGCCGGGAGGAGATCATGCGGGCCGTGGATCGAACCGGCATCCGGAGGGTGCAGCCGCACCAGACAAGGGAACCACTCGCCCGACAGCTCGAGGCTCAGGGAATCGTGGTCCATCGGGTTTTCGCTCTCGACCCGGCCTCGAGGCGGCTTCCTTTGATCACTCCCTCTCCGAGCGAGGACCGGCCGGCCCTGCTCGACGTCGGCGCCGGGGGTTCCGGCACCGCCTTCGACTGGAGCTTGCTGGAAGGGGGCTCCCCGCCTTCCACCTTCATTGCCGGCGGCATCGCGCCGGAGAACCTGGCCTCGCTGCTGCGGTACGCACCATTCGGCGTCGATGTTTCCAGCGGTGTGGAAGGCGCGCCAGGGATCAAGGACCCGGACCGGCTCCGGCGACTGTTCGCCGTCCTGGAGACTCAACGATGACAGGAACCGAACAGGGACGTCCCCAGGTGGGGGGGTTTGGAGAGTATGGCGGACGCTTCGTGTCCGAGCTGCTGATGCCGGCCCTGCTGGAACTCGAGGAGGCGCACCGCACGCTCCTGCCTTCCGCCGGCTTCCAGCGGGAGCTCCAGGACGAACTCCGCCACTGGGCGGGCCGGCCATCCCCTCTCACCGAGGTCCCGCGCTTCTCGGAGCGGGCCGGACTCGAGCTGATCCTGAAGCGCGAGGATCTGTTGCATGGCGGCGCCCACAAGACGAACAACGTGGTGGGCCAGGCGCTCCTGGCCCGGGCCATGGGGAAGACGCGGCTGATCGCGGAGACCGGCGCCGGCCAGCACGGCGTCGCCACGGCCATGGCGGGAGCCCGCTACGGCTTCGAGACGATCGTCTACATGGGCGAGAAGGACGTGGCGAGGCAGCAACCGAACGTGCAGCGGATGAGGCTCTGCGGCGCCCGGGTGATTCCGGTGTCCGCCGGCTCCGCCACCCTGAAGGACGCCATCAACGAGGCGCTCCGGGACTGGGCGGAGAGCCTGGGGGACACCCACTACCTGCTGGGCACGGTCTGCGGCCCCGACCCGTTCCCCCGGCTGGTGCGGGATCTGCAGGCGGTGATCGGGAAGGAAGCCAGGGAGCAGTTCCTGGACCGGTACGGAACGTTGCCTGGGGCCGTGGCGGCCTGCGTGGGCGGGGGGAGCAACGCCATCGGCATCTTCAGCGGCTTCCTTGCGGATGAACAGGTCCGCCTGTTCGGAGTGGAGCCGGCCGGCGAGGGGCTTGCAACGGAGAAGCACGGGGCGACCCTGGGCCTTGGGTCTCCCGGGCTCCTCCACGGCGCCAGGACCTACATCATGCAGGATGAGGAGGGGCAGATCCGCGAGAGCCACTCGATGGCTGCCGGTCTGGACTACCCGGGAGTGGGGCCGGAACATGCCGCGCTCAAGGACTCCGGGCGGGCGCGCTATCTCTCGGCCACCGACCAGGAGGCGCTTCTGGCCTTCGAGCTGCTGTCTCGCACCGAGGGGATCGTGCCCGCGTTCGAGTCAGCGCACGCGCTGGCCTTCGCTCTCTTTGCCGTGGAGAGGGGCCATCTCCAGAAGGAATCCCGCCTGCTCGTCAACCTCTCGGGCCGGGGCGACAAGGACCTGGAGACGTGGATCGCGATGCAGAAAGGAGGAGCGGACCGATGACCCTGGAGCGACTCCGTTCAGTCCTGGATCAGGCGGACCGCCACGCGAGTCCGTTCCTGGTGCTGGGCGATCCGACCCCGGAGCTCTCGGTCGAACTGGCGCTGGCCGCCGTCCGGGCGGGCGCCAGCATGCTCGAGCTGGGGATGCCCTTCTCCGATCCCTGCGCCGACGGGCCGGCGATCCAGGCGGCTTGCGGGAGGGCCTTCCGGGCCGGGGTTTCCACCTCCCGGGCGATCGAGATCCTGGGGCAGATCCACGCCCAATCGAGGGAGGTGCCGAAGAACCTGCTGGTCTACGGCAATCTGGTCCACGCCCGGGGGTACGGTTCGTTCTGCGGCGAGGTGGCGGACGCCGGGGCTTCCTCGCTGCTCTCTCCGGACATCCCCCTGGAGGAGTGCGGCCCGCTGCGGGCCGCGTGCGCCGAGGCCGGACTCGGGCACGTGCAGCTGGTCGGACCCGGAACGCCGGCCCGCCGGCTGGCGGAGATTGATGCCGTGGCGGACGCGTTTCTCTACCTCGCGGCTCACCAGGGGATCACGGGCGGCCAGGCGGCGGAAGACCGGGGGCGCCGAGAGCTGGTGGAACGGACGGTCCGGGCGGTGTCGAACCCGATTTGCCTCGGCTTCGGGCTGAGCCAGCCGCACCAGTTGGAGCAGGCCTTCGCGGCGGGCGCGAGGATCTGCGTGATCGGCAGTCATCTGGCCCGCGTCATCGAGCAGACCTACGAGGTCGAGAGACGTCCGGGGTCTGAAGTTGTAGAACAGTTCGTGGCGAAGTTTGGACCGCTCTCCCAGACTGCCCGGCCCGGAACCGATTCGGAGGACTGAACCATGCTGGTCATCATGCGCAGCGATTGCACCGTCGAGCAGTTGAGCGAGGCGGAGGATGCGATCCGGCGGCTGGGATTCACGCCGCTGCCGGTGCCGGGGGCCAACCGGACCGCGATCTGCATCACCGGCAACAAGGGGCCGCTGGACGGGGGGCAGTTCTCGCGGCTTCCGGGCGTGCTGGAGTGCATCCGGGTGACGCGCTCCTACAAGATGGTCAGCCGGGAGGTGCACCCGGAAGACACGGTCGTCACCGTGGGCGGCGTGAAGATCGGCGGAGCGGAGCCGGTCGTGGTGGCCGGACCCTGCTCGGTCGAGACCGAGGCCAGAACGCTGGAAGTGGCGGCGGCGGTCAAGCGGGCCGGGGCGAAGATGTTCCGGGCCGGAGCGTTCAAGCCCAGGACCTCGCCCTACTCCTTCCCCGGTCTGGGAGAGGAGGCGCTGCTGACCCTGAAGCGGGTCCGGGAAGAGATCGGACTGCCCGTGATCTCGGAGGTGCTCGACACCGAATCGGTCCAGTTGATGTCGGAGCATGTGGATGTGCTGCAGGTCGGAACCCGCAACATGCAGAACTTCTCGCTGCTCCGGCGCCTCGCCGCGATCCGGAAGCCGATCCTGCTGAAGCGCGGGCTGGCCAGCACTTTCGATGAGTGGCTTCAGGCGGCGGAGTATCTGCTCGCCGGCGGGAACGACCAGGTGATCCTGTGTGAACGGGGGATCCGGTCGTTCGACAACCACTCGAGGAACACGCTCGACCTGAACGTGGTGCCCCTGGTGCGACGCATCAGCCACCTGCCGATCCTGGTCGACCCCTCCCACGGCGTGGGCGACCGGAAGCGGGTGCGGGTCATGGCGCGGGCGGGCATGGCCGCCGGTGCGCACGGCCTGCTGGTCGAGGCGCACACCGACCCGTCCACCGCCTACACCGACGCGGCGCAGACCATTTCCATCGACACCCTGTCGGGGATCCTCGCGGACATCGAAGTGCTGAAACAGCTCGAGCCACTGCCGCTGGACGCATGACCGGATGATGAAAGTCGCGCGGCTCCCGCTTCCGTTCGATCTCTCACTCGATCTTCCCGGATCGAAGTCACACGCGAATCGGGCGATCGTCGCGGCGGCGCTGGCCGCCGGCGAGACGTTCCTCAAGGGCGCCACTCCGTGTGAGGACGTTTCCTTGCTGGCGGGGAATCTCCAGCGCATGGGATTCGATCTGAAGTGGCTGCCTTCCGCCCGGGACTGCCTGCGGATTCGGGGCGGCCTGCCGGAAGCCGCACCCGGTGCGCCGGTGGAACTGCATTGCGGCAACGCGGGCACCACCCTGCGCTTCCTGACGTCGGTCGCCTGTCTGGTGCCAGGCGATTGGATCGTCACCGGCAGCGGCCGGATGTGCCGGCGGCCGATCGCGGAACTCGCCGCCGCGCTCCGTTCGCTGGGCGCAAAGGTGGAGGACCGCTCCGGCTGTCCGCCGCTCCGCATCCGGGGGGGAGCGTTGCGGGGAGGCGAGGCGAGCCTCGACGCGTCGCGTAGCAGCCAGTTTCTCTCGTCGCTCCTGCTCGTCGGGCCGGCCCTGCCCGCCGGCTTGCGGGTGAGCCTGGCCGGACCGCCCACGTCGCCCACCTATGTCGCGCTCACCGAGGCAGTGCTCCGGGACTTCGGCGCCGTCTCGCACCGGCGGGAGAACCAGTTCGAGGTCGAGGGCCGGCCGTACGCCGCTCCCGGCGACTACTCGGTCGAGGGGGACTGGAGCGCCGCGGGCGCCTACTTCGTCCTGGAGGCGCTGACCGGAAGCCGCTTTCGCGGGACCAACCTCGTGGCGTCGCCCGGCCAGGGCGACCAGGAGGTGCCGGCACTCCTCCGTTCCCTGGGATTGGAGGGGGACCGCAGCGTGGACTGCACCTCCATGCCGGACCAGTTGATGAATCTCGCGGTCTTCGCCGCCTTCCGGCACGGGACCACGACGTTCCGGGGAGCGGCCAATCTGCGGCACAAGGAATGTGACCGGCTGGCGGTGATCACGGAGCAGCTCGGCCGTGCCGGTGTGAAGATCACCGAGACGCCGGATGGCGTGGTAGTGCGCGGTCCGACCGTTCCCTCACCCGCCGTGCTCGACCCTCACGACGACCACCGCATGGCGATGGCCTTCGCCGTCCTGGGGGCCGTGGCCGCTGGGATCGAGATCCGGAACCCCGACTGTGTGAGGAAGAGCTACCCGGAGTTCTTCAACGACTTCGGGCGCCTCGGGCGTTCGCCCCGCTGCATCGCCGTGGTCGGGATGCGCGGCGCCGGCAAGTCGACCTTTGCGGCGGATCTGGCGCAGGAGCTGGGGCTGGACCTGGTCGACACCGACGAGCGGTTCACCTCGAGACATGGCGAGATCGGGCCGTTTGTGGCAGCGAACGGCTGGCCCGCCTTCCGGGGGCTGGAAGAGCAGATCGTGGCGGAGTCCCTCGCGGCGGGCAGGGTGGTGGCGCTGGGCGGTGGGGCGCTGGAGTCGGAGCGGACCCGGAAACGCCTGGACGCCGTGGTGGTCTATCTGGAGGAGCCCGCCAGTACCCTGATCGAGCGACTGCAACAGGGCTCCCGGCCGGCCCTGACCGGCCTCGACCCCGAGCAGGAACTGCGCGCGGTGCTCGCACGGAGGGAGCCGATCTTCCGGGCGGCGAGTACGATAACCGTGCCTCCCGGCCTGACCCGCGAGCAGCGCGTCGCGTACGTCACCGGCCGGCTGAGGTCGCTCTGTCTCAAACAGGAGGAGGAATCAGCGTGACCAGGAACTCCTTCGGCGAGCTGTTTCGGATCACCACCTTCGGCGAGTCGCACGGCGCGGCGCTGGGAGTGGTGATCGACGGCTGCCCGCCCGGCATCCCCCTCTCCGAACAGGATCTGCTGCCGGAACTCCGCCGCCGCCGGCCGGGGCAGAGCGCCGTCAGCACGGCCCGGGTCGAGTCCGACGCGCCCGAGATCGTCTCCGGACTGTTCGAGGGGAAGACCACCGGCATGCCGATCACCGTGCTGGTCAGGAACGAGGGACAGCGCTCCTCAGACTACGAGGCGCTCTGCAACTCATTCCGGCCGGGACACGCGGATGAAGCGTACGCCAGGAAGTACGGCCACCGGGATCATCGCGGCGGGGGGAGATCGTCCGGGCGGGAGACGGTGGCCCGGGTGATCGCCGGAGTGGTCGCGCGCAAGATCCTGCCTCCCGAGCTGAGGATCATCGGGCACGCGGTGCAGATCGGGCCGCACGTCGCAAAGACCTTCGACCCGGATGTGATCGAGCAGAACACGGTGCGGTGCGCCGACCTCGAGGCAGCCCGGAAGATGGAGCAGTACGTGCTCGAGCGAAAGGCGGAACATGATTCCGTCGGAGGGCTGGTGGAGATCCGGGTGCAGAACGCGCCGGCGAACCTGGGCGAACCGGTGTTCAGCAAGTTGAAGGCGCTGCTGGCGCACGCCGTCATGTCCGTGGGCGGAGTGACCGGCTTCTCGTACGGCGCTGGGTTTGCCGTCGCGAATCTGCGCGGCACGGAGTACATCTCCGACCGGACCCATTTCGGCGGCATCTCCGGGGGGATCTCCACGGGGGAGGAGATGCGCATGACCGCCGGCGTCAAGCCGTCCGTTTCGGTGGGCGAGGTCGCGAAGAAGGGGCGGCATGATCCCTGCATCGTTCCCCGCGTCGTGCCGGTGCTCGAAGCGATGGTGGCGTTGGTCCTGGCGGACACCTATCTGATTGACCGGGGAATCAGCGGGCGATGATGAACGGAACGTTGCTCTGGGTCGTGCTCGCCCTCTTTCCTCAGGCAGAGGAGGGTGAACCGCTGGAGGTGCAGGTCAACCGGACCATCGATCTGACGGTGAAGAAGCTCTTCGCCGAACAGGCGCTTGACGGCACCTGGGGGTGGGACGACAAGGTTCATCCGACCGGCCGGACAGCCCTCGCGTTGCTGGCCCTGCTGCACGCGGGCCTGCCGGCCTCCGATCCGGCGATGACGCGCGGGATCGACGTTCTCATCGGCGAGCTGCGGCGGCGCCGGGCCACCCTGGAAGGAGGAGAGGCGGCCTATCGCAGCACCTACGAGACCGGCGTGACGCTCATGCTGCTCTACGCTCTCGGCACGGACCCACGCTTCGTGGAGGAAATGCAGCCGCTGGTCGACTTCCTGGCAAGGAACCTGGATCGCGGGCAGCACCTTCATGCGTACCCCGAAGGAACGGCGGATCTGTCGAACACCCAGTACGCCCTGCTGGGGCTCCGGTCGGCTTCGCTCAGGGAGGTGCGGCCGAAGAGGGCGAAGGCGGTCTGGGCCGATGCGCTGAAGGGGATTCTCGAGTGCCACAACCCGGACGGCGGCTTCTCCTACCGGCCGAACGAGTTCTCCACGGGCTCGATGACGGTGGCTGGACTGGCGATGATCCAGCTCTGCCAGGAGGAGCTGAAAGGGTATGGCGGGGCGGCGAAGGATCTGATCGAGGCGAAGAAGGCGGTCAAGGCGGGGGAGAAGTGGCTCGAGGACAGTTTCACCGTGCGCTTCAATGTGCATGGCCGCTCGCTCACCAAGCACTACTTCCACTACTACCTGTACGGGTTGGAGCGGTACGCGGTCTTCTACGGCAAGAAGCTGATCGGCGGCCATGACTGGTATCGGGAGGGGGCCGAGTACCTGATTCGATTGCAGAATGATGATGGCTCATTCGGCGGCACCGAGCAGACTTGCTTCGCGCTCCTCTTACTGCGCAAGGCGGCCCTCACCATGCCGTCCGTGCGCGATGGTCGGCTCGCCAATCCCCGGCGGGACGACAACCCCAGGCTCGAAGCAGAGCGGCGCATCGCCCCGCCCAGGGCTGATGTCGAGTTTCTGCGAAACTGGCTGGTGGCCGGCCCCTACCCGGGCCGGAAGATGGACGACGACCATCTCCAGGTGGAACATATCCAGGAGCAGAAGGCAGTCGGGATCGAGGGGAGGCGCGCCGGCAGGTGCAACTGGAAGAAGTACGAGTCGCCCGAGGACCAGGTCGACCTCCTGAACGCCGGTGTCGCCGATGTGGACACCGCGACCTACGCCTTCTGCTGGCTGGACTCCGAGCAGGAGCAAGACGTGGTGCTCCATCTCGCTTCCGACGACGGCATCCGTGTCATCCTGAATGGCGAACTGGTCTTCGAAGATCACCACCATGACGGGAAGGATGATATGCGCGTCGAGCTGAAGCTCCCAGAGGGGCGCAGCCGGCTGCTCCTCAAAGTGGAGAATACGGTCTACTATTGCCACTTCCGGGCGCGAATCGCCGATCTCGACGGCAAGCCCGTCCCGGAAGTCCAGGCCTCGCTGAAGCGCGGCTAGGGGGACAGTCCCCTTTTCAGTGCTTGCCCGGTGCCAGTGGCACTCCGCGCCGCTCATAGGTGACGTACGCTTCCATGGCGATCATCTTCGGGCCGTTGAGATCCAACGGTTCCCCTTCCAGGGGATTCCTGAGGCACCAGTTGATCATCTCGCGCAGGCCGATCACCTTGCCCAGTTGCTGCTGGAACTTCGGATACGTTTCCGGGTGCGTGTTCGCCGCATTGGGATGGCACTGCGCGCAGGCGACCCCGTTGGTGCCCAGTTCGGCGCTGACCCAGAGCGCGCGGCCCTGCTCGACCACGCTCATGAACTCCTTCTGCCAGCGCGCCTCGTCCTTCTTGGTGAACTCGTCGGCGTAGTTCACGACCGCGCCCGCAATCGTGACCACGATCAACACTCCGAGCGTGATCCGTGCGATCTTGTTCGACATCGCTCTCTCCTTCCTAGTAGTGATCCTGTGGACTGATGCGGCTCTCGCGATCCTGATAGACCGAGTCTTCAGGCTGCCCGGTGCTCGGGTTGAACGCCACGGTGCGGCTCTTGTTGTTGTGGAGGTTGTACCGCATCGTCACGCGGCCGCTGTTCAGGTCGATGAGCTGCCAGCCGGTGGCGTCTCTCTCGAAGAACGGGTCGGCGCGGTTCATGGGAATGGTGAGCTCCGGCAGGGAGCTCTTCGCCTGGGCGTAGCTCTGCGGATACGGCCAAGGCCAGGCTGTGGCCATCACGGCGTGGAAGCTGATGTTGCCGATCTGGTTGTACTGGATCTGATGCACGTGTCCGTAGACCACGGTGACGTTGTCGAACGGTTGCAGCAGCGCCTGCACCTGCTCGGCGTCGTCGGTCCAGAAGTTCCAGCCCTTGTAGATCTTCTGGATCGGTGAGTGCGAGAACACCACGATCGGTGTCTCCTTCGACACGGCCGCGAGGTCTTTCTGCAGCCAGTCGCGCTGCTTCTCGCCGACCATGAACGGCGAGCCGTTCGGGTTGTCCAGCCCCGCCATCTCGAGCATGCGCCGCTCGGCCGTGGGCCACCGCTCGAAAGTCCACTTGTCATGGGTGAGGACGCTGTTGAGCACGACGAAGTGCACCCCCTTGTGATCCCAGCTGTAATGCTGCGGTCCGAACAGCTCGGACCAGTACTCGCCGAGATCGAGGTAGTAGTCGTGCTCGCCCATCACGCAGTAGGTCTTGTAGTCGAGTTTCGACAGCATCTCGGCCCCGTGGTCGAGCTCCGCCTTCTTGCCGAGCTGCGCCAGGTCGCCGCCGAACATGACGAAGTCGGGTTTCGGGTTCAGCAGATTGGTCTCCGCCACGGCGCGTATGAGCCCACGGTCCCAATTGTGCACGAACTTCGCGCCCTTGATCTGCTGGATGTGCGAGTCCGAAATGTAGGCGAAGGTGAAGTCCCTGGCCGGATCGGCATGCGCCAGTCTCACCAGGCTCAGAGGCATCATGCCCGCGGCGGTGAGCGCGCCGGCGCCCTTGAGGAAATCGCGACGATTCATACCGGTTGTCATCTTCGCCTCCTCTACTTCGCGCCGCTCTTGGCGGTGCCCGTGAACTCGGGGCTGGTGAGAGCCTCGAGGAATTGGACCAGGTCATCGATCTGGGAATCCGTCAGGTTCAGCGGACGGATGCCCCCGCTCAGGAAGTCGTTCACGGGGCTTCCGGCCACCGTCACGCCCCCGTTGTTGTAATGGACCACGACGTCGCGGAGCGTCTTCAGGCTGCCGTCGTGCATGTACGGAGCCGTGACGGCGATGTTGCGCAACGTCGGGGTCTTGAACGACCCGAGGTCGTCGAGGCCGCGCGAGATGGCGAAGCGCCCCAGCTCGGATGTGCGGCTGTCGGTGAGCACCTTGACGTCCACCTCCGACAGGGTGGCCTCCGCCTTGAGGAACTCTCCCGCCAGCGCGGGGACCTCATCCTGTATGTCGTTGATGCCGACACCGATATTGTGGAAGCGATTGTCGGTGAATAGCGCCTGGGTCTGCTCGATGCGATGACAGGAAACACAGCGACCCTGGTTGATGAACAGGTCGAATCCTCTCACCTGCGCCGGAGTAAGTGCGTCTTCCTCGCGGCCGTAGCGCCAGCGGTCGAACGGTGAGTCGCCCGAGACCTTGGAGCGTTCGAAGGAGGCGATGGCCTGGGTCACCTCCTTCATCGTAATCCCGTCGCCGGACTTGCCGAAGACCTGCTGGAAGACGCGGCCGTACTCGGCGTCGGCGCAAACGATCTGAAGGATCGGTTCGTGGTCCTTGAGCCCCATCTCCACCGGGTTGGTGAACGGATGCAGGGCCTGGTCCTCGAGGCTGGGGGAACGGCCGTCCCAGAACAGCGTGTCGAAGAAGACGCTGTTGATCACGGTCGGCGCGTTGCGTGTTCCGGTGAGACTGCGGATGCCCTCCGAGACCGACAGCGGACTGTCGGTGAATGCCTTGTCCTTGTCGTGACAGGTCGCACAGCTGACGGTGCCAGTGGAACTGAAACGCTTGTCGTGGAATAGCTTGTCGCCGAGAGCGATCTTTTCGGCGGTCTGCGGGTTGTCCCCTGGGAACCGAATCTCGGGCAGCCCGAGGGGAGACGCGGACCCGGGAGGCTCCTGCGCGTGTGCCATGCACGCACAGAACAGCCCCAGGCCAAGGAGAGATGGCAAAAGAAGCATCTTCAAGAGTCTTCCTCCAAATCGCGACAGCGGCGGCAGTGGCCGCGCAATTGAACTCTGTGATCGGTGACTTCGAAGCCGAGCTTCGAGGTGTCGGGGAGCCGCACGGCGTCGAGGAACTCGTCGGAGATGTCGATGACCTCCTCGCAGCGCATGCAGATCAGATGGTGGTGGACTTCGATCCGGCCGTCATAGCGCACGACGCTGCCGGGATGGCAGGCCTTGGTGATCACGCCGAGCCGCACCAGGGTCTCCAGTGTCCGGTAGACGGTGGTGCGTGAGATGGTCGGGTGTTGGCGGGAGATGAAGTCGCAGACGGTGTCGGCGGTGGGGTGGTTGTCCAGGTCGAGAACCCGATCGAGAATGATGCGGCGCTGCGGCGTGACCGGCAGTCTCCGTTCACGACAGAGTTTCTCGAACAGCTCGATCCGCAGTTGCTTGGCCTGGTTGTCCACGCGGTAGCGCTTCTTTGCGATAATGTATTAGTTGAAATATTATCGCAACCATTCGCGAGGAACAAGGGATCTCCGCGATCCGGCGACGCTCTTATGGGCCGGGAAGGGCCTCGCTGGGACGCCTGCCTGAGGTGTGGCTACTTCAATCGGCTCGGTCGGAACCCCAGGTGATCCCTACTGCGGCACCTCGGCCAGCTCGATCGCGATAATCTCCAGCTTCCGCGCGGTCTCGCCATGGTTTGACTCGACCGTTTCGCCAACCTTCCGGCCGAGGAAGGTCTGGGAGAAGGGCGCCAGGTAGGAGTAGACGTTGCGATCCGGGTCCGCGTCCCAGGGGCCGAGGAAGCTGAACGACTCCTCCTCTCGGGATTCGGTGTTCCGCACCGTGACCCGCGTGCCCACGTTGACGAAGTCGGTGGTGACAGATCCAAACGGGATCAGTGCGGCCTGTTTGATCTCCTCGCCGATCTCGTTGGCGCGGCGCGACAGGAAGTCGCGTTGCTCCAGAGCTGCAGTGAACTCGGCGTTCTCCGACAGGTCGCCGAAGTCCGCGGCATGCCCGATCGCCGCACTGTTCTTGACCATGTCCACGTTGACGATCTGGTCGAATTCCTTCTGGCGCCGCTGCAGGCCGGCGGGCGAGACGTAGATGACATCTTCCTCGTACAACTGCTTGCGGCCAACAATGATGTCCTGGAACCCGGTCTTCAGCCACTCGGAGAGGTAGTGCCTGGAACCGTCCGTGATCCCCTGGTTCTCCTTGATCGCCTGATAGAAGGCCATGGCATGCTCGCTGCCGATCTCGCTCAGGACCTTGTTCATGGCCCGGTAGCGATTGGCGGAGATTGAGCTCCGCATCTTGCCGAGCAGCGAGCGCTGCGTCACGGTCACCTGTGATCTGGCGGACCTCGCCCAGCGGTCCATCAGCCGCAGCATGGCGAGCGTGATGGCGACCTGGTCGATCTTGCAGGGGGCATCGTCGAGCGTGCCGGCAGTCGATGCCTTGAAGAGCCAGAACAGGCCGTCGCCGCACCGGTCCGGAGAAGCCAGGATCGCCTGGATGGCCGCCGCCAGCTCTTCCCCCCTCCCCTCCTTCAGCAGTTCCCGGGCCAGCAGATCGGCCAGCTTGCCGGGGGCGGATGGCAGGGCCGAGGCAAACACCCTGGGCCAGATCTCGGGGCCGTGCTCTCGCAGGAAGAAGAGCGACATGCGCGCGCGCTCCTCCTTGCCCAGGATGGCGGGTGTATCCCTGAACCCTTCCGCGCTGCGCGCGAGGAGGGCCGGGAGGTCCACGTCCCTCGGCAAGCTGCCTCCCAGCCGCTCCCGGAGGCCCGAAAGAACCGTGGCGGCCAGGAGCGCCACCGGATCGGGCGTGGAGCCGTCATTTGCGATGTCGGCCAGCGTGGTCGCACACTCTTCGAGGAAGGCCTGACTTGGATTGTGTCCCTGGTCGACCGATTCGATGTACTCCATCACCAGGACCACGCGATCCAGCTTCGTGCGCGCGTGCATGATCCGCGCCTTGAGTTCCTCCTCATGGCTGATCGGCTCGGTTCGCAGGATCAGGACCGGCTCCTTGTCGCCGTAGACCTGGATCATCGGATTGCGCTCGACCAGGCCCCTGGTCTTCTTCCACCAGCGCGCGAAGGCGTTCGGAGGGACGACTCCCCGGGCGAACAGCTTCTTCATCTGGGTCCATTCCAGCCGTCCGCCGGATGAGCGAAGAGCGGACTCCACGATCGGCCCGGGCTCCGTTTCCGCGGCGGCCCTGAGACGCTCCACGTCGAACCTGAGCAGTGCCCTGAAGTCATCGTCCGGGAGTGGGGTCAACTCACCGGTGGCGTCAGCCGTGTTCAGCGATCTTTCCGAGTTCCCATCTGTCAGCACGAACTCCTTGGTTTCCGGATCGAAGCGGACGATCTTCTCGGGGCCGACCCGAAACGTGCCGCTCACGAATCCGCCGGCCCGAAAGTGCATTCCCCTGGCGACCCGGTCCCGGAGCTTCTCACCGTCCGCCCCGGCCATCAGTTCCAGGACCGACACCAGTTCCGGCCGGCCCGCGCGGCTGAAGATCTTCGCCGCGTTCTTCCTGACCGCACGGTCTCCGACGGCGACTCCAACCGCTCGCTGCGTGAACTGAACCAGGCCGTCTTCGTGCTCTGAATCAGCCTTCGATTCCAGCAGTACGGCCAGAAGCGCCCCCAGATTGTCCGCTCTCCCCGCGGCGATCAGGCCCGAGGCCACGTTCCAGTAGCGGTCGAGGCTCAGGGTTCCCTCTTCGACCGAGGCCAGCCACTGTTCCTCAGCCTGCTCATACTGGCCCTCCTGGGTCAATTGCACGAGTTTGCTGGAAGTTGTGCTGCTCATCGGATCGTTCTTGACGTGGTTGTATTCATGCAAATCACTCCTAGTCTGGCAGACTAGCCTAGTTCACACTGTTCACCATTCTGCGAGGATTCCCGTTCCTTCGACGATTTCGGAGTTTCTGATGCGAACGTCAATCGAGGTCAGGACTCCCGGCCGGGGCCTGGTGGAGGTCACTGGCGAACTCCGGGATCTGGTGCGGCAGAGCGGAGTCCGGGAGGGCACCTGTCTCGTTTTTGTGCGCCATACCAGCGCAAGTCTCGTCATCCAGGAGAACGCCGATCCTTCCGCCGGGAGGGATCTGGTGGCGTTCTTCGACCATCTGGTGCCGGACGGAGACCCGTCGTTCGAGCATTCCGCCGAGGGCCCGGACGACATGCCGGCGCACATCCGGTCGGCTCTGACGCGAACGTCCGAGAGCCTCATCATCGCCTCTTCCGAGCTGCTCCTCGGCACCTGGCAGGGCGTCTTTCTGTTTGAACACCGGCGCCGGCCGCATCGGCGCACTCTGGACGTGCTGATTTCCTCCGCCTGATTCCTGCTTGGATTTCCCTGGCATGGCGGGTCCGGTTTGGAACAATCCGGGGACCCGCCCCGTCCCACAGCGCGGCGGATGGTCTCGATCTTCCTCAGCCTGTTCGACACCCCAGGGACTCAGCTTTCGATGACTTTTCATGCCTGTGGCGCTCGCCGGTTCCGGCGGCGGCCTGTCCGATTCGGGATTCTCCTCGGCTTGGCTTCGGTCCTGCTTCTCTGCCCCTCCGCTCGCGCCACATGGTCGATCGTGTTGGCCGATCGCGGCACGGGCGAGGTGGCGGTCGGATGCGCGACCTGCTGGGACGGACAGTGGTTGGAGCAGATGTTGCCGGTCATCCAGGCCGGCCGGGGCGCGGCCAACTGCCAGGCGACGGTGGACAGCAGCGGCCAGAATCGCGGAATCATCTTTGACGGGCTGGCGGATGCCATCGATCCTGCCGCGGTTCTTTCGGCGGTGCAGGCCCAGGACAGCCTGTTCGGGAACCGGCAGATCGCCATTGTCGACCTCGCGGGAAAAGTGGCCACCCACACCGGCGCGGCGATACCGGATTCCTGGAACGGGCATCTGAGCGGCGTCGACGGTGATCTGGTCTGGTCGATCCAGGGAAACCGTCTCGCTGGCCAGCCGGTCGTGAGCGCTGCCCGGGATGCGGTCCTCTGCGCGGATGGCGATCTGGCGGACCGGCTGATGGCCGGCATGCGCGCGGCCCAGGCAATGGGCGGGGACGGACGATGCTCGTGCAGCACCGGCTACCCCAGCAGCTGCGGCTCGCCGCCACCCTCGTTCACCAAGTCAGCCCATGTCGGCTTCATGATCGTGGCCCGGGTGGGCGACCTGGATGGCGACTGCGACGCCAGCAACGGCTGCGCCACGGGCCGCTACTACATGAATCTCGAGGTCGGGGGGTGGCAGGGGAGCCAGCCGGACCCGGTGGACCAGATGCAGGTCCAGATGGACCAGTGGCGGGCCAGCCTGATCGGCCGGCCGGATCAGCTCGAGTCGACCGTCGAGGTCGATCCGCCGGTCCTCGTGGCGGGCGGCGCGAGCCCGGCGCGGATCACGATCCGCCTGCAGGACTGGCGCGGGGTTCAGCTCGCCTCCGGTGGCGCCGCGGTGACCGTCCTGGGCGTGACCGCGTCAGGCGAGATGCTGCCGATCGGGGAGGTTTCGGACCATGGGGACGGCACCTACTCGCTGCCACTGGCGCCGGTTCCGCGGCCGGGGAAGCTCACGCTCCGGTGCGTGGTCGACGACGGCACGGGCCCGGTCCAGCTCCATCCCGCCCGGGAGTTGATCGTGGCGCCGGCGGCGGGCCTCTCCGCGAACCGGAAGCAACTCTCGATCAAGCGAGGAGGCGAAGTCCGACTCGGAATCGACCTGTCTCCCGCAATGGCGGGCCGGCCCTACCTGCTGCTCTGCTCCGCTTCCGGAACGGCACCAGGCTTCACCTTGTTCAAGATCCATGTTCCCCTCGTCCTGGACCATGTGGTGCTGGCCTCATGGAGGCTCCGCGGCAGCATGGTGCTTCCTGGGAGCGTGGGCCTGCTGAACGAACATGGCCGGGGCCTCGCCGCGCTCCGCCTTTCGCCCGGCGGTCTCTACTCGTTTCTACCGGGCAGTCTCTCCTTCTCCCTGCTGGCAGGTCCGGGGTACGCGTCCAGGCCGGTAGTGGTCGAGCTGGCGCCCTGACGCTCAGTTTCTTCGCGGGGTGCGAACAAATCGAGGTGGGGGTCGGAATCGGCATCGGCAAGACTGTCGTGTGGTTTTGTGCCCTCTGCTGTGAGTCCCCCCCCGTCTTCACCCTCTCTATTCGAAGAAGATCGGGCTGGACCACGCAACCCCGCCGTCCTGCTGGATCGCGCGCAGGTAGACGTAGTCGCCGGCCTGAAGCTCATTCAGCGGGAGCGCTCCCTGCAGTTCCATCTGTCCCTGGAGCTTCTGCCGTCCACTGAGCCGGCCCTTCTGCACCATTTCAAGCCGATCGAGCGGCGCGCAGGCGATCACCAGGAAGTTCAGCTTCGGCGTCTTCGAGACGGCGCTCGCCTGGACCACGCTGCCCATGCGGTGCCCCTCGATGCTGACCTGAAGCAGAATCCTCGGGCCGCTGGTTGCGTAGACCCGGCGCTCCATCATCGCTCGGTGAATCCCCTTCCGGGTTCGTTCCGGGCTGAGAATGGCCGCCAGGCCGCCGGTCCCCAGGTAGTCCCTGTCGGCTCCCGGGCGTGCCGCCTGATGCCCATAGGCGGCGGAGAGGTGAGGCAGGCCCGGGTGCCCGTCATGGCTGTCGCCGCCGCCAATGAAGCCGAACCGGACTCCGCCATCGAGCACATCCCGGACGAAGTTCCCCTCCCTCCCGCCCTGCACCGCGCGGGGGGCGGCGGGGGATTCGCTGTTGCCGTGGACCGACATGATCTCGGTCACCGGTTCGAATCTCGGGTCGGGGCGGAATCTCCAGTCGATCGGCACCGGCTCGCCCGCGGAATGGTGGGCGAAGGTCAGCGCGTCCTGTCCCTCGAGCCCGGCCCAGAGCTGGGCCGGCGTCTCCACGGTCGGGTCGAGGCAGCTCAGCAGTTCACCCTCGTCCTGGAAGTAGAGCACATGACGATGGCCATGGAGCCAGCTGGTCCACTCGAATCCCAGCAGGGTGACGAACTTCCCGGGCTCGTGGAACGCGACGACCTGGTTGCGAATCTCCTCCCAGAGTTGCGGATGGGAGTCGAGGAAGCGCACGCCGAAGTGATCGTGATCGGTGAGCGCCGCCGCGTCCAGGCCGGCCACGTCGCGGGCGTACCGGAAGTAATCCTCCGGGAGGCCGGTTCCGTCGGAGAAGTTGGAGTGACCGTGCAGATCGGCCCAGAGGAAGGGAGGAGGATTCTGGATGACCCAGAGCGGGTTGCTGGTGGCGGTGATCTCGCGACCCCGGAAGGTCGCCTGGGCTTTCAGGCGCAGGATGCCGGCCTTGCCGGCCCGGAACGCGATCGGCGCGCAGCCGGCCTGCTCCGGTCCGAACTGGAACTCCTCGGGCAGGCCGAGACCCTCCGGCGGAGCGACCAGGCGGACGGTCCCAATGAATGAGCTGCAGACGTTCGCCACGCCGTCCAGGACCGCCACCCGCAGGAGGACCGGGTCGCCCGGGGCGGCGGAACTCGGCAGGGTGAGACTCAACTGGGCCGGGGTGCCCGGAAGGATGGTCAGGCGAGGCGAGTCCTCGCAGATGGCCCGGACCCCGTCACCGTCTCCGTCCACGGCGAACCAGAGTCGGGAGTCCCTCTCGGCATACCTGTCCGGCAGGGCCCGGGCCGGTCCGGCCCCGTACACGAGTTCGATCCGCTCCCCGCTCTCGAGCGCCCGGCCCAGAATCTCGATCCGGAACAGGCCCCCCTCGAGGGTGAGCGCGTTGAGGTCCACTCCCTCCGCCGCAGTGGCCGCGGTGGTGAATCCAGCGCCGCCAGGATCCAGATTCTGGGGCTGCGACCAGCCCCAGAACGGCTCCGGCATGAAGGAGAGCGAACCGCCCACCGCGATTCCGTGTTCTCCCGCCTCGTACAGGAGCTTCCAGCGGCCCGCCACGCCTGCCCCGATCGTCGATCCGGAGCAGTCCCGGTCCGGCTCGATCCAGGCCTTGCCGCCACCGTCCGAGGGGTCGCGGCGGCGGGTCAGATCCGCCTTCAGCTCTTCATGCTGGGCGACCTTCGCGTAGGGAGGGAGGGAGAGTTCTTCCGGCTTCTCTTCCGCCGCCGGCCTGTCGCAGGCCGAAAGATGCGCCAGGACGGCCAGCAGACCGGCCCGCACGGCGAGTTGAATCAGATCGTTGAGTTTCATGGCAAACAGATCGTAGCTCCTCCGCGTCCCTCAGTTTGCAGATTTCGGGCCAACGCGGGCCCCGGCGGCCACCCTGATGACCTTGGGGCGCGAAACCTGTAGTCTGCGACTCTCCTTCTCGATAGCCCTGGAATCTCCCCATGAAGCGCATCTCATTCCTCCTGTCCCTGGTCTTCCTCGTCAGTTCCGCTCTCGGCGCGGACCAGTACCAGTTCCACAAGCGAACGCTCGACAACGGTCTCAAGATCGTGACGCTCGAGGACCACTCCTGCCCGGTGGTGGCGATCCAGGTCTGGTATCACGTCGGCTCCAAGGACGAGAATCCGGAGCGGACGGGGTTCGCCCACATGTTCGAGCACATGATGTTCCGGGGCACCGACCGGCTCGGTCCGGAGGATCACTTCGAGTTCGTCCGGGGCGCGGGCGGGGACTGCAACGCCTACACCTCGTTTGACCAGACGGTCTACGTTCAGAAGGTTCCGAAGAACCAGCTGCCGATGGTCTTCTGGCTGGAGGCGGAAAGGATGTCGGCCTTGCGGGTCGACGAGGAGGGTTTCGCCACGGAGCGGTCCGTGGTGGAAGAGGAGCGGCGCATGGGCCAGAACCAGCCGTACGGCACGGTGCTGGAGAAGCTCCTCCCGCAAATCTACCAGGAGCATCCGTACCGCTGGTCCGTGATCGGCAGCAAGGAGCACCTGCGCGAGGCCACTTCCGAGGAGCTGCTGCGCTTCTGGGAGACCTACTACGTGCCGAACAACGCTACCCTGATCGTGGTGGGCGACGTCGACCATGCGTGGGTGGAGGCCGAGGCGGAGAAGGCCTTCGGCTGGATCCCGCGGTGCGGCGACGCGCCAAGGGTCGCCGCGCGCGAGCCGCTCAAGGGGGAACCTCTCGAGATCGAGATCATCGAAGAGAAGGGGCCGGTGCCGATCGTGGCGGTTGCCTACAGGACCGTCCCTCAGGACCACGAGGACGCCCTGCCGCTGGAGATGCTGATGAGCATCCTGGGCAGCGGCGAGAGCAGCCGCCTCTATCGCAGCGTGGTCGACGAACATGAGAAGGCGGCGATGGCCATGGGAGGAGGGTTCGGTCTGGAGCAGGACGGCCTGGTCGCGGCCGGGGCGGTGCTGATGCCGTTTGGTGACATGGACGGAGCCCTGGAACTGATCGATGCCGAGATCGAGAAGATCCGGACCGGACCGATCACCGAGTCGGAGCTGTCCAAGGCGAAGGCGAACTACCGGCGGCAACTGGTGGACGAATCGATGACGATCGAGTCGAAGGCCCAGTTGGTCGGATCCGCGGAGGTGTTCCTCGGCGGGGCGGAGGTTCTCAACCAGAGGGCCGAGCGGATCGAGTCGATGACGGTCGAGGACTTGAAGCGCGTGGCCGAAACCTACCTGGTTCCGGAGCGCCGCCTGACCGTGCGCATCAAGCCGACTCTCGGCGGCATGATGAAGACGGTGCTGGGAGGGCTGCTGGGCAAGAAGGGGGACGACGCGGAGGAAGGGGCGGATGAGGGGAAGAAGGAAAAGCCCACGACCTCGACCATGGCCGAGCGGCAAGGCCCCAAGGCAGCGGCGAAGCCGCCCGAGGGGTACCCGGAGAGCGCGCCAGTCGCGCCCCTCCTGGGGACCCGGATTCCGATGGACTCGGTCGAGAAGACCCTCGACAACGGGCTCCGGGTCGTGGTGGTCGAAAACCACGAGGTGCCGATCATCTCCATGCGCCTCGGACTGCTGAACGGCGCGTTCCTCGATCGCAAGGAGGCTCCCGGCGCCGCCACCATGGCGTGCCAGATGCTGACCAAGGGCGTCAAGGGGAAGACCGCCCAGGAGCTGGCGGAGGAACTGGAGACGCACGCGGTGCAGCTTTCGGCCTCGGCCGGAATGGACTCCGCGGGAGTGAGCGGCAGCGCGGTGACGGGGCAGCTCGGGAGGCTGGTCCAGACCATGGCGGCGGTGGTCAAGTATCCGACCTTCCCCGGGGATGAGTTCCGCAAGCTCAAGCGCCAGGCGCTGACCGGGATGGCGATCTCCGAGAAGCAGCCGTCGGCGATCGCGGACCGGGAGTTCCAGAAGGGCCTGTTCGGGGAGCACTGGTACTCCCGGGACGCGAGCGGCCGCTCGGAGGATCTCGAGAAGCTGAGCGTGGAGGACTGCCGGGAATGGTGGGAACGCTGCGCCCGGCCCGATCAGGCGGTGCTGTACTTCGCGGGAGATATCGATCCCGACACGGCCTTCGACCTGGCGGACGCCCTGTTCAGCGACTGGACCGCGGAAGGAGAACCGCCCCGCGCCGCCGTGGCCGGGATCCCGGAGCCGCAAGAAACCCGCATCGTGCTGGTCGACATCCCGGGAGCGATCCAGAGCCAGATCCGCGTGGGCCACCTGGGATTCACCCGGCACGACCCGCGCTACTTCACCTCGAACGTCCTGTCCCAGATCTTCGGCGGCGCCTTCAACAGCCGGCTCAACAAGACGATCCGGGTGGAGAAGGGACTGACCTACGGCGCCCGCGGCGGCTTCTCTTCGAGCCGTTTCGCGGGCCGCTTCACCGTGTCCACCTTCAGCAAGAGCCAGTCGACCGTGGAGGCGGTGCAGGCGATCCTCGACGAGATCAACCGGATGCGGACCGAGCCTCCGAGCGACAGCGAGCTGACGCAGGCCCGCTCGTATACCGTCGGCTCCTTTGCCGGCGACCATGAGACGCCCGGCTCGATCGCGAGCGAGCTCTGGAGCCTGCGGGTGCATGGTCTCGAGAAGAGCTTCGTCAACGACTACCTCGACAGCGTGGTCAAGACGACGTCGGAGGGTATTGCGAGGGTCGCGCGGTCGGCGATCGATCCGGACCATCTCCTGATCGTCGTGGTCGGCAATGCGGCGGAAGTCGAGGCGGGGTTGAAGGAGATCGCCCCGGTGACGGTGTTGAACGAGGACGGGACGCCGAAGGAGAGTGAGACCAAGGAGGGGTGAAGTTCGTACTCAGTCGCTTCAGCGACGGTACTCGTACTCGAATCGTGAGCTGCCAGGTTGGAGCGGGCCAACGGAATCCGGTTCGAGTACGAGTACCGTCCCTTCGGGACTGAGTACGAGTACGAAACGCGGTGCCCGCAGCCATCGCCGGACGAACCCAACCAACCACTGCATCCTCATGTCCACCCCTCAGTGCGTGTCGGGTCGCGTGCGACCGGCAATGCGCGGGTCACGTTACTGTTTCACTTCGGAGATATTCCACGAGCAATCGCACCGCCTCGATCTGTCGCTGGATCTCGATCCCCTGCGCTCCCTCGACCATCCCTGGCGTCGGCGGGAGATGGCAAAAGCCGCACGGGGTCCCTGCCTGCAGCAGATGCCGCGCGTGATAGAAGACCGCATTGCAGAGGAAGGCGCCCGCGGAGAGCGAGATCTCGGCGGGGAGTCCCTTTTCCACCAGCCGCAAGAGCAACCCATCGAGCGGCAGGGTGGAGAAGTAGGCGGCGGGACCGCCTCGCACCAGCTCCCCGCCTGACGGGCGCTCCCCGCTCTCATCGACCCTTCCCGGCTCCTGGAAGTTGATTGCCACCCTCTCCAGGGAGAAGCGGTTCCGGTTTGCCGCAACGCCGAGCAGCAGCACCGCGCCGTACCTCTCGCGCGAGAGCAGGTCCTTCAAGATCGCGGGGGCTCGCGCGTAGCTGACCGGCAGCACGGCGGTCACCAGACCCTCGCCGGCAAGGGCGCCGACGACCTCTGCCGACGGATTGGTCGGCGTCCCCTCGAACGGCTCGAAGCCGATGACCAGGAGCGGCCGGTTCATCCTCTTCGCTCGAGGATGCAGAAGGCGTAAGGGTGACGGTTCTTCTCGTCCGGCCCGTGCTCTTCCCGCGCGACTTCGGTCCACTCGGACTCATCGAACTCCGGGAAGAAGGTGTCCCCCTCGAACTCCCCCTCGATCCGGGTGAAGTAGATCCGGGAAGCCAAAGGCAGCGCCTCGCAATAGAGCGACGCCCCGCCGATGACGAACAGTTCGTCCGCTTCTCCTGCCGCGGCCAGGGCTTCCTCCATGGAATGCACCACCTGGCAGCCGTCGGCGGCGAAGTCTGCTTGATGGGTCAGCACGATACTGAGGCGGCCTGGCAACGGCTTGCCGATCGACTCGTGTGTCTTGCGCCCCATGAGGATCGGGTGCCCCATGGTCAGGGCCTTGAAGCGCCGGAGGTCCGCGGGCAGCCGCCAGGGAAGGTCGTTCTTCCAGCCGATGACCCGCAAAGGTCCCAGCGCGGCGATCAGCGCGATCCTCATACCGCCACGGGCGCCTTGATTCCCGGGTGGTAGCGGTACTCCTCGAACTCGATGTCCTCGAACCGGAAGTCGAAAATCGACTTGATCTCCGGATTCAGCCGCAGGGTCGGCAGCGGATACGGTTCCCGCGAGAGCTGCTTCTCGACCTGTTCGAGATGATTCAGGTAGATGTGCGCGTCGCCGAAGGTGTGCACGAACTCGCCCGGCAAGAGCCCCGTGACCTGCGCGATCATCGCGGTCAGCAACGCATAGGAGGCGATGTTGAACGGCACTCCCAGGAAGACATCGGCGCTGCGCATGTAGAGCTGGCAGGAGAGCCGCCCGGTCACCACGTAGAACTGGAAC
>JAZDLC010000078.1:0-3776 GCA_043802345.1 Planctomycetota bacterium
GCCCCGAGGACCTTCTTCGGCTGGCCTCGTTGATCGAGGGTCTCCGCGGTTCGGTGGAGGGGTGGGATGGGTCCAGGGGGGATCGCCATGTGTAAAGCGAACTATGCCGGGCACGTAAAGGTCATTCTGCCGCATCCAGCCGGAAGCAGGAAGGGTCGATGGGAGTCAAATCGCACAGAATATCCTAACAAATCGAAGTGCTGGGACAGAATAGCTCTTGACAGTCTGATTGATGGCGGCATAATGGCATTTACGACTACGACCCCAGGATTCCCAGGAGGCAAGGATGCCCAAAGACAAGCCGGTCGACCCGAAGCAAAGGTCCCTCCGGGCTCACGGGACCCTTCATCCCCGACCCGGGAAGATCCAAGACGAGCTCTTCCGCAGCCACGCCTTCTTCGATCCGCGCGACCTGCTCCAGGTCAAGTACGAGATGCTGCGGCGGGTGCGGATCGATGGGCTTTCCATCACCGGAGCCGCTCAGCAGTTCTCGTTCTCCCGCCCGGCCTTCTACAAAGCCCTGCAGGCGTTCGAGCGGGAGGGTCTCTGGGGGTTGTTGCCCGCCAAACGGGGGCCGCGGCGCTCCCACAAGCTCTCGGCCCCGGTGATGGAGTTCCTCGCCCGCCGGCGACAGGAGGATCCTTCTCTCAAGGTTGCCGACCTGAGGGGGATGCTCCAGACCGAGTTCGGTCTTCAGGTACACGCGCGCAGTATCGAGCGCGCCCTGGCCCGGGTGGGAAAAAAAACTCCGTGAGCCGGGAGGCCAAAGAGCCGGCGGGGAGAACTCCCGACGAGACGCTGCGCCAACGCTACGAGGATCTCCGCTCGCTGGTTCTCTCCGGTGCCCCGGCTTGGGAACAGGCAGCGGGCGTGGGCGCGCTGTTGGGCTGCGGCATGAGGGACTGGATGGAGCGGGGATCACAACCTCTCCGGCGTTCGGAGCCAGTCTCACCATCCCCTCGCGTGAAGCCCGCGATCGAACCGGCTCAAGCCCAACTGGGTGCGGTCATCGCGGAGATGATCCTGGCTCCGTTGCGGAGGGCGATCCCATGACGATCGAAAGCAGTTCCAAGGTTACGGTCGAGCACCTGAAGCGCAGCGCCTACGTCTACGTCCGCCAGTCGACCCTGCAGCAGGTGCGGGAGAACACCGAGAGTACGGTGCGGCAGTATGGTCTTTTCGGCAAAGCGGTCGCTCTGGGTTGGCCTCCGGATCAGATCGTCATCTTGGATGGCGATCTGGGCCAATCCGGTGCTTCGGCGGTCGACCGGGCCGGCTTCCAGCGGCTGGTGGCCGATGTGAGCATCGGGAAGGTCGGGATCGTCTTGGGCCTGGAAGTCTCCCGGCTGGCGCGCAACTCGAGCGACTGGCATCGGCTGCTGGAACTGTGTGCGTTCTCCCAGACCTTGATCCTGGATGACGACGGCCTCTACGACCCGATGCAGTTCAATGACCGGCTTCTCCTGGGGCTGAAGGGGACGATGAGCGAGGCGGAGTTGCATGTGCTCTCGTCCCGCCTGCGGGGCGGCGCGTTGAGCAAAGCGCGGCGGGGTGAGTTCCGCACGCATCTGCCCATCGGCTTGCTCCACGACGAGCAGGGACGGGTGATCCTGGATCCCGACCGACAGGTACAGGAGAGCATCCGGCTCTTCTATCAGACCTTTTTTCGGCTGGGCACGGCGCTGGCCACGGTGCGGTTGTTTCGCCAGCAACACCTGCTCTTCCCCCGGCGGGTCAAGGGAGGGTCTCGTCACGGGGAGCTGCTCTGGGGAAGCCTGAACGTGGGACGGGCGGTGCAACTTCTGCACAATCCCCGCCTGGCGGGAGCCTATGTCTACGGGCGCTACCATCACCGGCGCGGACCGGAAGGGCGAGTGAAGAAGACCCGGCAGGCCCGCGAGCAGTGGTTCTGCCTGATTCGGGATGCTCATCCCGGCTATATCACCTGGGAGCAGTTCGAGGAGATCGAGCAGCGACTGACCGAAAGCGCTCGGGCCTACGGCGCGGATCACCGCCACGGGCCGGCCCGGGAAGGACCGGCGCTGCTCCAGGGGCTGGCGGTGTGTGGTCGGTGCGGCGGTCGGATGTCGGTGCGTTATCACCATCTTCCTTCCGGACTCAAGCCCCAGTACTTCTGTGTCAACCGAGGTCCGACCATGTCGGAGTCTCCGTGCCAGATCATCGACGGTGCAGGGGTGGATAGGGCCCTGGGCGAGTTGATCATCGAGGTCTTTCAGCCCGCGGCCCTGGAAGTGGCGGTGGCCGTCCAAGAGGAGGTGAAGGGGCGTCTGGAGGAATCGGACCGCTACCGTCGGCGAACGGTGGAACGGGCGCAGTACGAGGCGGATCTCTCGCGCCGGCGGTACATGAAGGTGGACCCGGACAACCGGATGGTGGCGGACAGCCTGGAAGCGGAATGGAACGAGAAGCTGCGGGCAGTCGGGCAGGCGCAGCAGGACTACGAGGAGCAGCGGGCCGCGGATGAGTCCGTTCTGACCGCGGAGGCGAGAGGCCGCATCGCGAACCTGGCTGAGGAGTTCCCTGCCCTGTGGCGGGATCCCCGAACGCCGGCGAGGGAGCGCAAACGAATGCTGGCCCTCTTGATCGAGGATGTGACCCTGACCCGGAAGGAGCAGATCGCGGTTCAGATCCGCTTCCGTGGCGGTGCGACCCGGACCTTGGAGATCGCCACCCCCTTAAATGCCTGGCAGCGGAGGTCAACCAACCCGAAGGTGGTGCGATTGATCGATGAGCTTCTACACGAGCACACGGACGCTCAGGTGGCGGAGATCCTGCGAGGACAGAACCTGGTCACCGGCGCGGAGAACCCCTTTGCCGGGATCAACATCGCCTGGGTCCGCAAGCGGTATGAGTTGAAGTCCTTCAAGCAGCGGCTTGTCGAACGAGGGATGATCTCCATGGAGGAGCTCTGTCGCCGGTTCGGCATCTGCCGGGACACGGCCCGGGACTAGCAGCGCCTGGGGATCCTCCGCGGGCAGGCGTGCAATGAGAAAGGCGAGTGGATGTTTGAGATCCCAGCCGAAGAGAGCCTGCCGGAAATGCAGCGTGACCGGGCTTGGAAAGGGCAAGTCGCCACAAACGCGGTAGGAGGTGCAGTATGAAGGGCGGTTCCTCTCGGTTGACGCGCCGCAGGACTTCCTCCGCCGTCTGGCGGCGCTGGTCTCGTTCCCGCGCTCCCACAGCGTGCGCCGGCATGGTGTCTTCGCCAACCGCAGCCGATGGCGGGCCTTGCTGCCGCCACCACCGCCGTCGCGTTTCCTGGGCAAACCTGCTGCGCCGGGTGTTGTCGGTGGACGCGCTGGCCTGCCCCAGATGCTCGACACAGGCGCAGACGGTGCCCATGGTGGTGCTGGCGTTCCTCTCCGATCCCGACGTGGTGCGAAGAATATTGGGTCACCTGCGGCTGCCGACCACGGCCCCGGCCCTGGCCCCGGCCAGGTCGTCGCGCTCCGGGGGGCGCGGGCGCCGCGCCGCAGGATGGGATTCGCGCTGCCGGAGGATGATGCCGTTTCCGCTCGTGAAGAAGGCGACGCCGTGAGGGACGCAGGGACGCCGGAGCCTCCGATCCGCCGTGCCCTCGAAGGGGGACCGCCTCCCTGAAATCCACAGCAGATCGCCGCGTTCGCTCTTCCCGCCAGGAGGGCACGGCAGACGCCTCGCTGGACCAGGACCAGTCAGGGCTTTCCCCCAGAGGGGACACGGCCGACTGGGCCGGAGGGGCGAGGTCTGCCCTGGTCGAGCCAAACGCCGGCGAT
>JAZDLC010000079.1:0-7051 GCA_043802345.1 Planctomycetota bacterium
CCTCGACCTCCTCCCAGCTTTTCAGGTAGACATAGAGTGCGTACCCCGCGACATAGTTGTCGCGGTAGTCGTCGATGGTGCCCTCGATCAGCTCGGTCAGCTTGCCCAATCCGCCATACCCCTTGCGCATGGTGTTCTCCATGGTGCCGAAGTTGGCGTGGTTCTCGGCGAACGACGTCTCTTCCATTCGTCCATACGCACCCCCGGTGTAAACGGCCCTCCCTTCGACCAACCAGGACGGCATGCCGGGGTAGATGGCGCCGTCGAACCGATGGGTCAGCTCGTGGGTGATGCCGCGGCCCAGGCCGGCGATCGACCCGGCATTGAAGCGCAGCGTCGTGACATCGCCCGACTGGAAGCCGCCGACCCACCAGAAGGGCGCTCCCTCCGATTCCAGTCCTTCCGCCTCGGGCACGATCCGGACCAGGCCCTGGCGGCCCTGGAACGGGTCCTTGCCGAAGAAGTTCACCAGACGGGCATGGTGCAGCTCGATCGTCTCGGCCACACCCAGCAGGCTGCCGTGGCCGCAGACCGTCTCGATCCGGTACTTGCCGGTCGGGGAGAGCGCCACCCCCGGATTCGAGAAGGAGGAGTGTGCCCGGGTGAACTGCAGGCGTTCCTCGTCGCTCATGTCGTCGAGGAGTTCGATGCTGAACGGCTCTCCCTTCGCGGCCCGCAGCTGTTCCCGGGCACGCTGAAGACCGTCCTGGGCCTGCTCCCGGATGTGGGCCAGGTCGGGCGGCGTCGGGCCCTTCAGGTCCTTGAAGTGCGCCTGGGACGCGAGGCCGATGAGGCAGCGGGCCGCGCGGATCGCCTGTTCAGCGCGCCGGTTGGCGAGCCCGTCGGTCAGGACTCGCTTGAGGGCCGTCACCACCGCCTGGAACGCGTCGGTGCGCGGGGCGCAGGCGGCGTTCAGCTCCCCGCCGTATCCTGACCACAGGGAAGGCATGTACCGCGAGATCTGGAAGGCCAGCGAGCGCAGGAAGTGGGACAGGATCGGATTCCCCACGCCCGCGGAGCCGTTCTCGCGCTGCAGCTTCTTCTGGAACTCGGCGATCTCCGCCACCGCCTGGGCCCGGGCCTGGCAGAGCCGGTCCAGCGCATTGAGGTCGAGCGCTTCCGGCAGGGCCTCCCGGAACTCCCGGTCCGGCTGGTAGATCCCCTTGCCGTCGGCGGCGGCCTGAAACAGGGCGTGGCACCAGAGAAAGGCGCGGTCGGGATCCTCGCGGGAGGCGCGCACCAGGTCGGCGAGCACCAGGGTGTCGAACGGGCGGTACCAGAGCGCGTTCAGCAGATGCTGGACGGCCTCCGCCGGATGCTGTTCCGCAGAGGCCCGAGCCGCCGCGCCGAGCGCGGGCTTGCGAGGATCCTCACCTTCTGTCTGCCAGGGTGGGGGAGGCAGGCGCGGGATCTCCTGCGCCAGGGCTCCCGCGGCCACGAGAAGCGTCAGCAGGCCTGAAGTGATGCCGATCCGATTCACGTCTCGTCTCCGCCCATCCGGGAAAGGAACGCCGAGAGGTCTGCGGGCAGCGGCGCGATGATCTCCGTTGGTTCCTCGGTCATGGGATGCTTGAACGAAAGGCGATGGGCGTGCAGCGCCTGGCGGGGGAGCAGCAGGCGGGCCTGGTCCTCCTCGGTCAGCGCGTCATCGTAGTACTTCACGAACAGCTCCTCATCCACGCCGTAGATCTTGTCGCCCACCAGATGGTGCCCGATCGCGTCCATGTGCACCCGGATCTGGTGGTGCCTCCCGGTCAGGAGCCGGATGCGGAGCAGCGCGAACGCTCCGTGAACCGATTCGACCTCGTAGATCGTCCTGGACGGCTGGCCCACGTCATGCCGGACGGCCCGGGCCAGGTTCACCTGGCGTCCCATGGCCGGGCCGATCGGCAGGTCGATCAGTCCCTGCGCCGGATCCGGAACCCCGTGGATGATCGCCAGGTATTCCTTCTCGGGCAGCCGCTCCCGGAACTGCTCCGACATGCGCCGGTGGGCCGTGTCGTCCTTGGCGACCAGCAGCACGCCAGACGTCTCGAGGTCGAGCCGGTGGCAGAGCTTCGGCACGATGTCCTGCTCGGGGTCGCCCGTCCGGCGGTACTTGAGGTGGAGCGAGGTGATCACGGTCCGGTAGAGGTTCCGCCCCGCCGGGTGGACCGGCACATTCGGCGGCTTGTCGACGGCCACCAGATACCGATCCTCGAAGAGCACGGGGAGTCCCGGAGCGTTGGCGCCGGAGTTGGCCTCGAATTCGATGTCCCGCTTCGGCTTGGGCAGAGTCACGTGGATCGTGTCGCCCTGAAGGACCGTCGCGGACGACTTCTTGACCTCGCATCGCTTGCCATTGCGGGAGACGAAGATCTTCCCTTCCTGCACCAGCTTCTGGATACTGGTCCGAGAACGCCAGCGCATGCGCTGCGTCAGGAACGAGTCGGTCCGATGGCCCTGGTCCGCCGGATCGACTTCGAAGCAGATCTCGTCTGGAATCAGGAGCGACTCGGACTGGAATGTCTCAATATTGCTCACGTGACTCGGCATTCTACGGCACGATTGAACTCTGATGGGAAGTCTCTTCCAGAGTGAAGTAGAGCTGGTCGGTGAGATCCAGGACGTGATCTACGAGAATTCCGAGAACGGCTACGCGGTGGTGCGCTTGCGGGTGCAGGGCCAGGCTCTCCCGGTCACGGCCACCGGGACGCTGTTCGGGTTGGCGCCTGGAGCGCGCGTCCGGCTGTTCGGAGAGTACAAGGAGCATCCCCGGTTTGGCCGGCAACTGAACGCGACGCGGCACGAGGAGCTGATCCCGAAGTCGCGGGCGGGCATGGCGGCTTTCCTGGCCTCGCAGTTCAAGGGGATCGGGCCGAAGCTGGCGGAGCGGATCGTGAACCGGTTCGGGGAGCGGACCTACGAGATCCTGGATGCCGACGTGATGGAGATCGCCAAGGTTCCGGGAGTGGGCAGGGCCACCGCAAAAGCCGTGGCGGAGCAGTGGGAGTCGCGCAAGGGGATCCGCGAGGCGGCGACCTTCCTGCAGGGGTATGGCGTGGGTCCGGGCCAGGCGGCGCGGGTGTTTCGTCACTACGGGGATGCCACGGTCGCCCTGGTGAAGTCGAATCCGTTTCGCCTCGCGGACGAGGTGCGGGGGATCGGATTCCGCACCGCGGACCGCATCGCCCAGAGTCTGGGGATTCCGAAGGAATCGCCAGAGCGGGCCCAGGCCGCGCTGCTCTACCTGCTGAGCGAGGCCACGGGGCAGGGGCACCTGCTGCTGCCGATTCCGGAGTTGCTTCGCCGCGCGGAGGCGCTGGAGGTTCCCAGCGAGAGAGCGGAGGAGGCGCTGGCGGTGCTGATCGAGCGGGGTGAGATCGTGCGGGAGGAACAGTCTCCGACGGGGAATGGCCCGCTTGCGGATGCCTCGGGTGATCCGCGGGAAGCGTGGGACCGCCGTGGCCCGGTGGCGTACTCCCTGCGCCTTCACCGGGACGAGTGGGTGGTGGAGGCGGTCCTGACGCACAAGGGCCGGCGTCAGGTCAAGGTGGCGCAGTTCGAGAAGAAGCTCGAGGCGGTCGCCCGGCGGGCCGGGATCGTCCCGTCGGAGGAACAGGCGCTGGCGGTGCGCGCGGCTCTTTCGCACGAAGCCTCGGTGATCACGGGAGGGCCGGGGGTGGGGAAGACCACCATCGTGCGCCTGCTGGTCGATCTGCTGGTTCAGCGCTCGGACGAGGTGGTGCTGGCGGCGCCGACCGGCCGGGCGGCCAAGAGGCTTTCGGAGGCGACCGGCCGGCCGGCCTCCACGATCCACCGGCTGCTCGCCTTCGATCCGTTCACGGGCATGTTCGGTCTCAACGAGGAGAATCCGATCGACGCGGACCATCTGGTGGTGGACGAGTGTTCGATGCTGGACGTGCCGCTGGCGGCGTCGTTGCTCCGGGCTCTAAAGGAGCGCGCCCGGCTGACCCTGGTCGGCGACGCGGATCAGCTTCCTTCCGTTGGTCCCGGCGACTTTTTCCGGGCGGTCTGCGCCTCCGACGCGATCCCCTTGACCCGGCTCACGACCGTCTACCGGCAGCGGGAGGGTTCGCGCATCGTCCAGGGGGCGCACAGCATCAACCGGGGGCGCTTCCCGGAGTTCGATCCGAGGGGTCCGGGCGGGGAATTCTACTTCGTGCCTCTGGAGGATGCCCAGGAGGTGGCGGAGATGATTCGCACGCTGGTGGTCGACCGGATTCCGGATTCCTACGGGTTCGACCCGCGGTTCGATATCCAGGTGCTGACCCCGATGCACCGCGGAGCCTCGGGAGCGGAGAACCTGAACGCCATGCTCGGCGCCGCGCTCAATCCGCATCCTCCGGCCGAGATCCGCCGGGGTGACCGCACCTTCCGGGTGGGAGACCGGATTGTGCAGATCAAGAACGACTACGAGAACTTCGTCTTCAACGGCGACCAGGGGTTCATCGTGGCGTGTGATCCCGAGCAGGGTTCGCTGGTGGCGAGGATCGACGATCGGGAGGTGAAGTACGAGCGGGAGGGGCTGAACTTCCTGTTGCCGGCATGGGCCACCACGGTGCACCGGGCCCAGGGCGGGGAGTACAGCGCCGTGGTGCTGGCGCTGACCGGCCAGCACTTTCCTCTCTTGCGGCGCAATCTGATCTACACGGCCGTCACCAGGGCGCGCAAGCTCTGCGTGATCGTGGGCAGCCGCCGCGCGCTCGAGATGGCGATCGCCAACGCCACGGCCAATGATCGCTACTCGTGGCTGGAGGAGCGGCTGCGCGCGGCCGCCCCGGGGGGTGAGCCGTGATCCGCGAGGGACTCGTCATCCGGATCGAAGCGAGGGTCTGGACCGTCGAGGTCGACGGGCGGGAGATTCCGTGTTCGGTGAAGCAGAAACTTTTCGAGCAATTGTCCGATGTGAAGACGCCGGTCGCGGTGGGGGACCGGGTGCGGGTGATCCTCGAAGAGGACCGGGGCGTGATCGAGGAGAGGCTGCCCAGGAAGAACCTCCTGGCTCGCCCCTCTCCGGGTGATCCCGGCATCCTGAAGGTCACCGCCGCGAACATCGATCGGTTGGTGATCGTGGTCTCCGCCAGGATGCCGCCGCTCCGGACCGGGTTGATCGATCGGTTCCTGGTGACGGCCGAGAGGCAGGACATGCTGCCGTTGATCGTGGTCAACAAGTGTGACCTCGCTGCGCGGGAATCGCTGCTGGAGCGGTTGAAAGTGTACGGGACGATGGGGTACGAGATCGTCTTCACCAGCGCGAAGACCGGTGACGGGGTGGAACGGCTGCTGTCGCTCCTCAAGAGCGGCACGTCGTTGCTGGTGGGGCATTCGGGGGTCGGCAAGAGTTCCTTGATGAACCGGCTCGACCCGGACCTCGCGCTGCGGACGGGAACCGTGGCGAAGCACGGGCGGGGACGCCATACCACCACTTCGGTCTCGCTCTGGCGCCTGCCGCACGGCGGCCATGTGGTCGACACTCCCGGCCTCAGGGGCTTCGGCCTGATCGACGTGCCGGCTCCGGAACTCGCGATCCTGATGCCGGACCTGTGTCCGTTCACCAGCGGTTGCCGTTTCCCGGACTGCACCCACGACCACGAACCGGATTGCGCCGTGAGAGCCGCGGTGGAACGTGAGGAGGTGTCGGCGGACCGGTACGACTCGTACCTGCGCATGCTCCGCGGGATTCAGGGGAAGGAAGACCCGGACGAAATGTAGCGGGCGGAGCCGCGGCCAGAGTCGCTCCCCACCCGGTTCGAACGCTGCGGGATGGTCGAAATCCGCCGCCACGCGCCGCACGATCCGTATACTCGAACGGCCCGAGCAACCTGAGATTGGTCCAGTCCCTCCATGCTCTACATTCTTCTGGCGACCCACAACGGCGAGACCTACCTCAGAGAACAGCTCGATTCCCTGCTGGCACAGGACTGCGCGGGATGGCAGGTCATCGCCAGGGATGACGGATCGATCGAGCGGACGCCCTACATCCTCTCCGAGTACGCCGCGGCCCACCCGGACGAGATCACTCTGCTGTACGAGCCAAGCATGCGGCTCGGGGCAAGCGGCAACTTCTCCACCCTCCTCGCGCACGCGTTGACGAAAGAGGATGCTTCCGCCCTGATGTTCTGCGATCAGGACGATGTCTGGCACAGCGGCAAGGTCAGGACCTCCCTGGAGAAGCTCGAGGAACTGGAAGCAGCGGCAGGCCCGGATGTCCCTGTCCTGGTGCATTCGGACATGACCGTCGTTGACGACAACCTGAACGTGGTCGCTCCTTCCTTCTGGCGGTATCAGGGGATCAACCCGAAGTTCACCGACCGGCTCAACCGCCTGCTGGTCATGAACACCGTCACGGGCTGCGCCACGATCATCAACCGCGCCCTGGCCGAACAGTCGCTTCCGGTCCCGGTGGATGCGGTCATGCACGACTGGTGGCTCGCCCTGGTGGCAGCCGCCTTCGGCAGGAGCGCCTGGATTGCCACCCCCCTCGCCGACTACCGCCAGCATGGAAAGAACACCGTGGGAGCCAAGTACAGCAGCTTCAAGAAGACGATGGAGAGCTACATCGCCAAGGTCTTCGATCTCGATGTCGCGGAAAAGGGAGACCTGGTCCTCCAGCAGAACCTGGCGCAGGTGAAGGCGTTTCTCGCGCGCTTCGATGACCGGCTCTCGGGCGCCCAGAAGAAGATGCTGCGAGCCTACCTGGACGTCTTCGCCTCCAACCGCTTGCGCCGGGCCAAAGACCTCATCGGACACCGCCTGCTCCGGCCCGGCTTCTCCCGCAACATCGGCCTCTTCCTCAGGAGGAAGAAGCAGCTCTGGTAGCCGCGGTGGCCGAGAGACAGCGGGCCTCATCTGATTACACCATGAAGAACACGACGCGGCCGGAGGCCGCAACCAATGGGAAGGCCGCCACAGAGAGACCAGCAGCAAGCATCCAACGCGATTCGTACTCGTACTCAGTCCCGCAGGGACGGTACTCGTTCTCGTACTCGTGCTCGGGACCACCTGGGACTTTGATGGTCTTGCGATCCGCTGGGGATTCGTGTGAGCG
>JAZDLC010000080.1:0-30095 GCA_043802345.1 Planctomycetota bacterium
CCGGTTCAGGAACCAGCGGTCGTGGCTGACCACGATCGCCGAACCGGGGAAATGGTCGATGGCGTTTTCCAGCACCCTCAGGGTGTCGAGGTCCAGATCGTTGGTCGGCTCATCGAGCAGAATCACGTTCCCTCCTCCCCGTAGCATGCGCGCCAGCAGCACCCGGTTCCGCATCCCTCCGGAGCATTCACCCAGCTTCTTCTGCTGCTCCCCTCCCCGGAAGTTGAAGCGGGCCACGTAGGCCCTTGAATCGAGGGTGGCGGTCCCATAACGGATCAGATCGCTGCCGTCGGTGATGTTCTCGTAAACCGTCAACTCGTCGTCGAGAGCTGCCCGGGACTGGTCCAGATAGGTGAGTTCCACCGTGGACCCGATGACGACCTCTCCCGAGTCCGGACTCTCCTCCCCCAGGATCATCTTCAGCAGCGTTGACTTCCCCATGCCGTTGGCGCCGACGACTCCCACCACCGCTCCGGGGGGGAGGTCGAAACTGAGATCGCTGATCAGGGTGCGGTCTCCGAACCCCTTCGAGATCGATCGCAGCTCGATGACCTTGTCTCCCAGCCGGTTCCCGGGCGGAATCCTGAGGTTGATATCCTGCAAGGTCTCGTCGCCGCGCTTCTCGATCAGCTCACGGTAGCGCTGAACTCGCGCCTTGTTGTGAGACGTGCGCGCCGCTGGAGACCGCCCGAGCCACTCCTTCTCGCGCTTGATCATCCGGTCCAGGCGGGAGTCGGACTGGTGGCCGATCTCCAGTTCCCGCTCCCTTGCCAGCAGGTACTCGGAGTAGTTCCCCTTGTATGGTCTCCCCTTGCCCCGCTCGATCTCGAGCATCCAGCCCACGACGTTGTCGAGGAAGTAGCGGTCATGGGTGATCAGGATCACCAGGCCGTTGTAGGCGGCGAGATGCCCCTCCAGCCATTGCACGGTGTCGGCGTCCAGATGGTTCGTCGGCTCGTCGAGCAGCAGGATGTCCGGCTGCTCGATCAGCAACTTGGCGAGCGCGACCCGCCGGCGCTCCCCGCCTGAAAGCCGTCCGATCGGCGCGTCGTCTTCCGGCAGGCAGAGGGCGCTCTTGGCCTGGTCCAGCCAGCTCTCCAGGTTCCAGATATCCCGCGTATCCATCTCGTGCTGCAGGCGGTCGTACTCGTCCGAAAGCCGCTTCAAGGCGTCGCCGTCCGCCTCCCCGAGTTCCGTCATGACCTCGTAGTAGCGCGTCTCGATCGCCCGCAGATGCGTAACCGCCTCCGCCACGCTTTCCGCCACGGTCTGCTCGTCATTCAGCGGAGGTTCCTGTTCCAGGTACCCCGCGGTCAACCCCTCCGCCGGCCTCGCCACCCCCTCGATTACCGTGTCGACACCGGCGATGATCCGCAGCAGCGTCGACTTCCCGGCTCCGTTGGCGCCAATCAGCCCGATCTTCGCCCCTTCGAGGAAGGAGAGAGTGATCCCCTTCAGGACTTCGTGGGTCCCGTAGTACTTCCTCAGATCCTCGAGTTGAAAGACGATTCGTTCGCTCATGGTTCCTGCCGCAGCCGCATTCTATTAACGTCCTCGAGCCGGACTCCTTCCAGGGCTCGAAAAGCCGACACCAGGATAGCAGCCCCGCCGCGACGGGCCATCGTGGCGCGCCGAGCAGCCCGAGTTATACTCCGAAACTTTGCGAGGTCGCCGGCTGGGGCTATTCTGGATCCCTTCCGGAGTCCTTCTGGAGCCACTGATGAAGACTCGACCCGTCCATGCCGCCGCCCTCCTCGCGACCCTGCTGGTCGCATGTGGCGAGAAACCGGGTGAGCGGGTTTCGGGAATCCTGATCACCCTCGACACCACCAACCGCCCCGCCCTCGGCTGCTACGGCGGGCGAGGGTCGACCACGCCGAACCTGGACGCGCTCGCAAGGGAGAGTCTGGTCTACGACCAGGCCCGCGCGGTGGCGCCCATCACGTTTCCCTCCCACACCTCGATGCTCACCGGCCTGTATCCGATCCGGCACCGGATTCGAGACAACGGCCTGCGCCCGCTCTCTCCCGATGCGAGGACGCTGGCAGAGGCGGCGCGCGACGAGGGGTACCAGACCGCCGCCTTCGTGTCATGTCTCCCGCTTTCTTCTCCTTTCGGGCTGACCCAGGGGTTCGACCGCTACGAGGAGCCGGTCGAGAAGCGCATGCTGGCGGCGAAAGAGACCACCGAATCGGTGATCGCCTGGCTGAAGCAACTCGATCGTGAGCGTCCCTTCTTCCTCTGGGTTCACTATTACGATCCGCACGCGCCGTACCAGCCGGAGCAGCGTTACCTGGACCAGGTCAGCGCGGATGGCGAGGCCAAGTTTCCCGATTATCTGGGCGAGATCGCCCAGATGGACGCGTCCATCGGGGACCTGATGAGCCACCTCCGCGCGAGTGGTTTCCTGGATCGGTCGTTCCTCGCAGTGGTCGCGGACCACGGCGAGGGGCTCGGGCGCCACGGCGAGCTGTCGCACTGTTTTCTGACCTACGACACCGTCATCCGCGTGCCGATGTTCTTCCGCTATCCGGATGGATACCGTGCGGGCGAACGTTCCGATGAGTTCGTGACGGTCGCCGACATCTTCCCCACCTTCGTGCGCGGGCTGGGGTTGGGGGATGCGGGGGACGTCGACGGCCTGGACCTGTATCGGACCGAAGCGCCCACGGGCCGAGGCGTCTACTTCGAGTCATACGCGGGGTATCTCGGCTGCGGCTGGAGCCCGCTCGCCTGCTGGGCCGATCCCCGGGGCACCTACTTTCATGGGACCGAGCCGGAGCTGTTCGCGCCGGAGGACGAGAATCAGGTCAGGAACATCGTCGCCCTGGAAGGCGCGCTTGCGCGGTCGCTTCGCGCAGAGATCGGCCGGATCGCGGACCGGCCGAGGATCGGGGTTGGAACGGGAACTCTGGACGACGAGTTGAAAAGCCGGATCCGGGAGCTGGGCTACCTGGCCCAGGGAGACTCTGCCGAGGAGGCTCCCCATCCGCTGGCCGAGACCGGCCTGCCCAGCCCGCAGCGACACATCGCTGAAATCAATCCATACCAGACTGCGACGACCCTGCTGTTGGACGGGAAGGTGGATGAGGCGATGGCGGTGCTGCAGGAAATGGTGCGCCAGACTCCCAACAACACCCTCGCCACCGAGTTGCTGGGGAACCTGTTCATCCGGAAGGGCGATAACGAATCCGCCGTGGCACTCCTGAAGAAGACGCTGGAATTGCGCCCTGAGCAGTTGACGGCGGTGGGCCTGCTGGCGGTGGCCCTGGTGAATCTGAGTCGGCACCAGGAGGCGCTCGATACGTACCTGGCGGGGTACGAGCGCTGGCCGACCGATCAAAGGTTCCAGGACGGTGTGGTGGAACAGTTGGAGGCACTCGGCCGGCATGAAGATGCCCAGCTGTTCAGGAAGAAGTTCAAACCCTGAAGGACGCAGGCAAATTCGCGAGTCCGCTGGTCCGTCCGGAGATCCTTGCCCCGGCTGGAGATCAGTCGGCACTGCTGGCCGCGCTCCATGCGGGCGCGGACGCGGTCTACTTCGGCCTGGACGAGGGGTACAACGCCCGCGCCCGAACCGCCAACTTCCCGCTGGAGAATCTCGACAAGACAGTCGAGACCATTCACCGCGCCGGGGCGCGGGCCTACCTGACGCTGAACACGGTACTGTTCGAGGAGGAACTGCCCCGCGTGGAGGAGATCGTGCGGCGGGTTGCGGCCACGGGCGTGGATGCGGTCATTCTTCAGGATCCCGCGCTGGCCCTGCTGGCCGGGCGGCTGTGTCCCGACCTGGAACTGCACGGCAGCACCCAGATGACGATCACCACGGGCGAGGCGGCCGAGTTCGCGGCCGGAATCGGGATCAGCCGGGTGGTGGTGCCCAGGGAGCTGTCGGTGAGCGAGATTCGCGCCTTCGCAAGAGCCACCTCGATGGAACTGGAAGTCTTCGTGCACGGCGCGCTGTGCGTCTCCTGGAGCGGCCAGTGCCTGACGAGTGAAGCCTGGAGCGGCCGTTCCGCCAACCGGGGGCAGTGCGCCCAGTCCTGCCGGCTGCCGTACCGCCTGCTGGTCGACGGAGTGCCGCGAGACCTGGGCGAAATCCGGTATCTGCTTTCGCCGCGAGACCTGGCCGGCCTGGGGGCGGTGAAGGACCTGATGGGCATCGGAGTTCACGGGTTCAAGATCGAGGGGAGGCAGAAGAACGCACAGTACGTGTCGACCGCGGTGAACAGCTATCGCCGGCAGGTCGACCAACTCTGCTCCGGGCGCGCTCCGGACGCCGCGGAGGTCAGGTCCGACCTGGCCGAGATGGCCCTTTCGTTCAGCCGCGGCTTCGGCGAGGGATTCCTCTTGGGGCCGGATCACCAGGCTTTGGTGGACGGCCGGTTTCCGAAGCACCGGGGCATTTTCCTGGGGATGGTGGAGGAGGTCCAGGGCCAGAACGTCGTGATCCAAAGAGAGGCGCCCGAGTGCGAGATCCGGCCGGGCATGGGGGTCGTGTTCGACGCCGGCAATCCGGAAGATCCGGACGAGCCGGGAGGCCCCGTGTTCCATGTCTCCATGGAAGGCGAGCGGATCCGCCTGCGGTTCGGCAGGCCGGGGCCTGCTCTGCGCGAGGTCCGTCCCGGGCAGCGGGTCTGGGTCACCAGCGATCCGGAGATCACCCGGCGGGTGGAGAAGCAACTCCGGCAGGCGCCCAAGGGAGGCCGCATTCCGCTCTCCTTGACGGTGCGCGGCGAGCCGGGCGGGGCGCTCGAGGTGGTCGCCACAGGACGGCGTCCATTCGCCATTTCCGCGCAGGCGAAGAGCGAGCATCTTCTCGAGCAAGCCCGGGGAGGGGGCCTGGATGAGCCTCTGCTCCGGGACAAGCTGTGCGCGTTCGGCGAGACGCCGTACCGCGTGGAATCGCTCGACGTGGCAGGGCTGGCAGGCGGGTTGCACCTGCCCGTCTCCGCGTTGAAGCAGGTCAGGAGACGGCTGGTAAAGGAGCTGGATGAAGCTCTCTCAGCGGGTTGCCGGATCGACGTGTCGGGAGAGAAGGTACTGCCCGGCCTGCGGTCGGATCTCGCGCAGCGTGTCTCAAAGCGAATCGGCGCCACGCCGCCGCCCGAGGCCGCCTGTCTGGTGCCGCTCTGCCGCAACCTTTGTCAGGTGGAGGCCGCCCTCGACGCCGGCCTGGCCGAGGTGGAACTGGACTGGATGGAACTGGTCGGCCTGGCAGAAGCGGTGAAGCATGCGAGAGGCGGCGGCCTCAAGGTGACCCTGGCCACGTTGAGAGTCCAGAAGCCGGGGGAGGAGTCGTACCTCTTCGCGCTCAGGAGGCTCGCGCCCGACGCCTATCTGGTCCGCCACTGGAGCTCGCTGGTCAGTCTGGCCGGAACCGGCGGAGCGGCGCTTCACGGCGACTTCTCACTGAACGTGACCAACTCCCTCACCGCGCTCCATCTGCTCGGATGGGGTCTCGACACCGTCACCGCTTCCTACGACCTGAACGAGGCCCAGACCTTCGCCCTCCTCGGGGCGGTGCCCGCGCACGCGGTCACGGTGATGCTGCACCATCGCATCCCCACGTTCCACACCGAGCACTGCGTCTACTCCCACCTGCTTTCCGATGGAGCCGACCATCGCACCTGCGGCCGGCCGTGTGAGCGGTACCAGATCGCGCTCGAGGATCCCTCGGGCGGAGCACATCCGGTAATCGTGGACGCGGGGTGCCGCAACACGGTCTTCAACTCGCAGGCCCAGACCGCCGCCGCGGCCGTCGAGCGGCTCCTTCACGCTGGAGTCCGCAGGTTCCGGATCGAGTTCGTGAGAGAGAGCCGGGAGGAGGCGGGCGCCGTTCTGGAGGCGTATGGGCGGCTGCTGAGGGGGCTGATCACGCCGTCGCGCCTGATGCGGGAACTGGGGGTTGAGTCGCGGGTGGGGATCTAGCCGTCTGATCCCGGACCAGTGGAATCCGGTTCGAGTACGAGTACGAGTGCGAGAAGGATCACAGGATATCCAGCACCTCCATCAGCGACGGGATCACCGTGCGGTAGTTGGCATTCTCGGAGAATGGCTCGTTCCAGGGCAGGTCGGTCTTCTCGCCGATCAGGCCCACCGCCACGCAGGCGAAGCCCCGGGCCAGGCCCGTCGCCCGTTCGTCGGAGATCTTCCGCAGCAGACCGCCGACGGAACCCCGGTCGCCGATCAGACCGAGCGCCCGGGCCAGGGAGGTGATCACCCCCAGGGTCTTCGCATCTTCCAGCGCACCCATCAGCAACGTGCTCGCTTCCGCATCCCCCATCAGGCCGAGCGCGGTGGCAACCTGAAGCTGCCGTCTCGGGTCCCGCGGGTCCAATAGGAGGGTTCGCAGCGTGGCGCTCGCCTTGGAGTAGCGGAGCATGCCGATCGCCTCGGCGAGGTATCCCTGAAGCGAGGTGTCGCTGGTGTCCTGCAGCTCGGAGTAGAGGGTCGGGGCCGCGGCGGTGACGTTCAGGAGGCCCATTGCGATCGCCATTCCGGCCTTGTACGAGTTGTTGGACGACTCCTCGAACGCCTCCTGGAGCTTGACGCCCACCATGACGCGAACCTTCGAGCCCGGCTCGTACTCCCGACCGAGCACCGCCAGCGCGAGGGCTGCCCAGGGCTGGTGAGCCTGCCTCTTGGGCCGGGTCAACTGTTTCAGCAGGAAGTCACTCAACCGGTCGAGCGTGGCGCTGTGGATCGAAGGATCCTGCGCGGCCGCGCGGCCGCCGATCTGCGCGAGAGCGATGAAGGCGAAGTGACGCTCCTGCGGGTTGTTCCCGTCCTGGATGATCTCGCAGAGGACATCGAACACTTCGCGGTCTTCCGGCAGCGCGAGCCGGCCCAGGGCGATCACGCACGACTCCCGGACATTGAGGTCGCTCTTCTTGCTCCGCAGCTCACGAATCAGGCCGGGGATAGCCGGCAGCGCCGCGTCTCCCAGTCGGCCGAGGGTGATCGGGATCTGCGCCCGGACCGCGCCCTGGAGCCCGCGATCATCCAGGTACTTCGTCAGGAACGGGACGATCTGCTCCCTCCCCACCTGGAACTGACCGAGGGCCAGGATCGCCGCCGAGCAGAGATCGGGCTCGGTCTTCGATGACGACTCGATCGCCTGGAACAGGGTGCCAATTGTCTCGGGCTCGCCGATCATGCCGAGCGAGAAGGCCGCGAAGGCCCGCTGCATGATCTGGATGCTGCCGTTCGCCTTGAGAGCCTTGCGTCCCGCCGGCGTGTCGTTCATCACGTCGATCAGCGTGGGAATCGCCGCCGAACAGCCGAGGACTCCCAGCGAGAGGACCGCCGACTGCTTCACCGTGGGGTTGCTATTCTGGAGCACGGCGTGGATTCGCTCCAGGACGCGCGGAGCAGACGGATCATCCTTCCGGATCATGCGCGCCATGGCCAGCACAGCCGAATCGACCAGATCAGGATCCGGGTCGGTCAGCACGCTTTCCAGCACCGGCAGGATCGTCCCTTCGATCTGCACCGAAGTCGGCCGGTCGGAAGTGCTGGCCACCTCCCGTCGTCCGGGCCCGTTCAGGAAGCCGCCGCGTCCCGACACGACGGCAGCCGATCCGAGGCGGGAACGGAGGTCGAGGAATCGATCCTTGTTGTATTCCCACCAGAACTGCCACTGCTCGAAACCTTCCCCTCTTGTCCTCTTCCCTCCACCCCGACTCGTGCCGGCCCGTCCCCCCCGTCCAGGTCCAGGATTGCCTCCCAACCCACCTCCAGGTCCGCCCGGAGTGATGGGCCCCCCGCCGGCGCCCGGAGTGCCTGGTCCGTTTCCAGGTCCCCCCGGAGTGATCGGGGGGCCACCCGGACCACGCGTCCCCGGCCCGTCCCCGTTGCCGGGAGGCACCGTGTCGCCCGGCCCCCGGTAGACTCCGCCGTGGCCAGAGAGTTCGCCCGCGGTCATCAGCAACAACGACCCGGTGATCACCCCCGCTGCAAACACCTGCATCTTCATGGTCTGGCACTCCCATCAGGCTCAAAGCCGCGGTGCTTCTTGGGGCGCCGGAAGTCCGCGAAGGATCAGATTCGATGAGAGAGTTGCAAACGGCGTACCGCGAGCGAGGGAGATCCAGCACTGGAGATATACGTAGCTATGCCAAAAAGTGTTATGCCATTTACGAGCCGGAGCGCTTCGGCTCCCGAGCGCGCCAGAGACGAACGGGCGGTAACGCCGTTCCGTGCACTACACGATCCGCGGCCAGCGATCAGAGAAGGGGACAGTCCCCTTTTTTGTTCCGGTCAGAAGTTCAGGTCCACGTCCGAGCTGACCAGCAGGTTGCCGAAATAGTCGCGCGTGCAGGCCCGGATGCTGAGGCTGATCCCGGACAGACCCGGCGGCAGCACCTCAGAGAGGTGGTATTCCCAGTTCAGATCGAATGATCCCAGCGCGATCGGAATGGACACTGGGTTGCCGTTCAGCGCGACGATCGAGAGGAGCACCGGACTGCCCGGGATGTTCTGCCGCACGGCCAGCGAGAAGAGCGAGCCGAGCGCCGGGTCCACCGGGGCCCCCTCCAGGAAGAGATCGTTCCCCGCGTGCGCCGTGACCCGACCCGCATTCAAGTGGAGCAGGCTGTCACCGAGCGGCGATCCGATCGCGACATCGGCGAGGCCGTCGCCATTCAGATCGCCCGCGCCGGCGACGCTGCGTCCGAACCACTCGAAGTCCGCGCTGCCCACCCAGTTGTGGAGCGGCCCGCCGTTCCTCACGGAAAAGGCGCGCGCGGCCCCCACCGTCGTCCCTCCAGCCTGGGCCAGTGGACTGGCCACCAGGATGTCGGGCGTCCCGTCACCGTTCAGATCGCCCGCGCCGCAGACGTCCGCACCGAACTGCTCGCCCACGTTGTCTCCCTGGAGCAGATACAGCAGGTCTCCCCGCCTCCCTGACAGGACGTACGCCTTGCCGGTGCCGCCGCCTCCCGGCGAGCCCACCACCAGATCGGAAAATCCGTCATGGTCGATGTCGCCGACCTCATCCACGGACACCCCGTACCCCTCGATCGGAAACCCCCTGCGACTGACGTACGCGAGCGAGCCGTCCGCTCCGGAGAAGACCTGGGCGTACCCCCCCTGGCTGCCAACGATCAGGTCCGCAAGACCGTCATTGTTGACATCGCCAGCGCTGCTCACATCGACACCCGCGTAGTCCAGGAAGTCCTCGCCCAGCAGTTCGTGAAGCAGTGTTCCGTTCCGGCCGGAGTAGACCAGGGCCGCGCCGGCGAGATTGGCTCTTCTCGGAGCGCCGATGATCACATCCTCGAATCCGTCTCCGTTCACGTCGCCCGCGCCGCTGACGGCGCTGCCGAACCGTTCCCTTCCGGTCAGATCCACGAAGTAGGCAGCAGGGTGCCGTCGAGTCCGGACACGACGTACACAGCTCCCTTCGGAACCGTCGCCCGGTAGTCGCCGGGGGCGCCGATGATGATGTCGGCATGGCCGTCATTGTTGAGGTCACCGGCGGTGCCGACCGCCGCGCCGGCGTATGCGCCCGGCGCCCCACCAAGGCCCGACAGCAACACGCTCCCATCCAGACCAGAAACGACGGTGACCTTCCCCGCGCCAACGCCATTGGTCGCATCCAGAGGGGAGCCGATGATCACGTCCGCGAACCCGTCACCATTCAGGTCACCCGCGGTGTCGACCGCCATGCCGAGCTGCTCGTTCTCGGCCAGCCCCTCCACCCGCCAGAGCTCCTGCTGCGCGGAGGAGGATCCGGCCAGCGACCACAGCACCAGACACGTCAAGACTCCATGATCCATTTTGCGGCGGTTCATGACAAGGCTCCTGCAGTCTCGCGGCGGGCGTCCTGATCATACCGGGTATCCCCTGAACTCGCCCCCTTTCGTCCGAACGTCCGGTTCGGACTGAATCGACGCAGCCAGATGGTGTAGTAGTCTGTTCAGAATCAGGCATGAGGGAGCTCGACGTGATGGATGCACTGAGCGCTCTGATCGGACAGGAACAGTCTCTCGCCGACGCTTGCCGGGAGCTGAAGTTCTGGACCCAGCACAGCGGCGCCGCGGTCATCGGCTCCATGCGCGTTACCTGCTCCGACGAGAGCTGCCTCGAGGGAGAGGATCTGTTTCAGCGGAGCTTCGCGCAGGAAATGCTGCCGCGCCTGAAACATGGTCTCAGGAGTTCGTTCCGACTGGCCAACCCGGGCGCGCGTTACGACTGGGGCTCGGCCAGGGTCGCCGAGGCGAACTTTGCAAGGGCCGCCTCCCCCCACTCCCTGAAGCTGCTGCTGGTCCAGCTCCGTTCACATGTATCATTCGAGCGAGACGGCTCCGGCTACCGCTTCGGGATCATGCGCCGGTACGGGTCCGAGTCTCCATTCTGCGGCGCGCTGGCCGCCCTGGTGGCGAACAGGCCGCTCGCGTTCGTGGAGGAGTTGCGGGCGCTCTTCCTGTCGGAAAACCTGGATCGAATCGCGATGCTGCAGGACCCGGCCTGTGTCGACCCGAATCTGGTCCCGCTCTTCGTGGCGATGGTCAACGCGCGGCTCCAGGCTCGCTGCGCGGTGCAGGACCTCCAGGACCACCAGCCCGAGTCACCAACCCTGTACATCGTGACGCACGGCGTCACCATCAACAAGCCGGGTCCCGACTCCGAACTACTCTGCGGCCTCTATCGCATCAGCCGCTCGGGCGGCGCTCCCGCCGACACCTACGAGGGGCTGGGTGACGATCCTTCCAGGTACCGGTTCGAGCTGAAAGACGGCTCGATCCATGTCTCTGAAGAATCGCCGGGGAAGCAGCGGAAGGCGCGTGATCACCGCGACCTGGCGGCGCAAGCTCTCGGCCGGATCAAACCTCTTCCCGTGGACGCGGATGCCCGGTTGAACGAGGTCAGGGACTCCCTGGAGAAGCACAAGCACCACCTGGGACCGTACGCGAAGGCCGGCCTCAAGACCCTCCTGGCCGCGCTGATCGAGATCGCCCCGGTCCCCACGGCGCTGGTGCTGCTCGGGGAAGGGCTCCTGGAGATCCACCATGCGCACCGGCTGAATCAGGCCAGGAATCTCGAGTCGCGCCATGCCGCGGCGCGGCAGGCGCTGCTCGCGCACAACCCGAAGCTCGACTCGTTGCGGGACGATCAGCGCGGCCATCTCATGAGGAGGCTACTGGGAGCCGTTTCTCCGGGGGCGCGATGAGGGCCTCCGCGGTTTCTGAGGCGAAACCTCCCCGAACGTGCTATTGCAGGCGTCTTCGACCAAGGAGAATCAGATGCCGAAGATCACCTTCGCGGCCAATGGACAGGTCGCAGACGTCCCTCTCGGAACCCGCGTTCTGGATTACTGCGAGTCGAATGAAACGCCGCTCGCCTTCGGCTGCCTCTCTGGAAAGTGCGGCACCTGCGTGGTGGAAGTCCTGGAAGGGGGGGAGAGCCTCGACCCGAGGAACGAGGACGAGCGCGAGACTCTGGAAATGCATGACGGCACGGAAGGTTGCCGACTGGCCTGCCAGATCAAGGTCAACGGCGATCTCACGCTCCGCCAGCCGTCGTCGTAGGTCTCCGGCGGGAGGGGCGGGGTACTGACCACGAAGGACACGAAGAGGCCCTTCGTGCTACTTAGGGTCCGCGCAGAAACAACTTCCTGTTTTGGGCGAGCAATCGTCGCTCCTGGCAAGGCGCGACGACGACCGTGTATTCGAGATACTCCGAGGAGGAGCAACACGGCCAGGGGCGGCGAGGGCCGGCCAAAACCGGGAGTTATTCCTGCGCGGGCCTTTACCTCGAACTTCTTCGCGGCGCGCGTAGATCTTCCCGTACTCGTACTCAGCGAAGCGGTACCCGTATTCGAGCCCTCCACAGGTCGGCCTTCCACGATTCGAGTACGAGTACGGGATCGATGCCCGGCGCCTCTTTCCTTGGTTGCGGCCAGCGGCCGCGCCGTGCTCTTCGTGTCCTTCGTGGTCGGTACTCCGCCGCAGCGATCAGAGCACCCGGCTTTTCCCCTTCACGCCCTGCTGCTTCTTGAGCTCCTCCACCTCCTGGCGCAGCAGCTCGATCTCCTTCTTGAGCGAGCGCACTTCCCTGTCCCGCTCACGGATCGCCGACCGCTCCGACCGTAGTTGCTGGATCAACTCCTGCGTCTGCTTGGTATTGTCACGCCGCTCCAGCTCCTCGGCCCGCTCCCGAATCTGTTCCAGCTCCTCGTCCGCCAGCGGCTCCTCCTCGCCTTCTTCTCGAGCCTCTTCCAGCTTCTTCCCTTCCAGCACCTTCTCCAGCAGCCGCCAGCTGCGGTTGGTGCGACGGTCGATCCGGCCGCGACTCGATTCCACCGCGGAACGAACACTCACGGAGGCGTTCTGGACGTCACTGAGAGCCTGCTCCAGCGCCTCGCGGAGCTGCCCCTTGAGCTGTTCACCCTCCACCCCCTCCAGAGAATGCTCGATGGTCATCTGAATCAGTTGGGACAGCTCATCCAGCCCGCCCCAGTCGATCTCCTGCATGCTGGAGACCTCCTCGATGATCTTCTCATGGATGCTGTCCAGGGGCATCCCCTCCAGCCCCTTCAGCCCGAGCGCCATCATCTCGTCCAGATCGAGCTCGCCACCCTTCTCGACCTGCTTCGCCCACTCTTCCCACGCCTTGCCGTAGTTCTCGCCCCACTGCTCCCACTCCTTGCCGTACGCCTCGCCGAACTTCTCCCAGCGGGACTCGCTCTGCTTCGCCCAGTTCTCCCACTGGGTGCCGTACCGCTCGCCCCAGGCCTCGAAGGCCCGGTTGATCTCCTCCTGAACCTGCTCGGCCGACTGTTTCTTCTGCCTCATCCGCTTCGAGTCATCGTTCCCGTCGAACGAAAGTGCCGCCGGCGCGACGGCAAGAGCCGCCGTGACCAGAACCAGAACCATCCGTGTTGTCTTCATTTCAATCCTCCAGGGTTTGTCTCTCGTGTCTCCTGCACCCGCCGCAGCAGGCGCTCGACCCGCTCACGCAACATGTTCTGCGACTCCTCGCCTGCCTCGAGGCAGTCGATCTGCACCCGGAGCGAACGGAGCTCCCATTCGAAGGTCTGCAGCAGGGCGTCCTGGTCCTGCTGCGCCTGGTCGTTCAGCACCTCGAGGGTCGCGATCGGTACCGCGGCGCGGCGGGCGTCAGCCCGGTCTCCGGTCACCAGAACGGTCAGACTGAAGGCGATCAGCACCAAGGCGGCGGCGGCCAGACGCGCGAGGCTCCGAACCGGCCGGATTCGTCTCCCCGGAACATGCAGGACCGCCGCCCGGATGCGCGCCTCCAGCTCCTTTGCCGGGAGGGAGGCGCCTGCTCCCACCATCCGGTCGACCGTCTGGAAAGAAGTCAGGACTTCTCGGCATGCGGGACACTGCTGCAGGTGCCACTCGACGCGGGCGCTCTCTGGCGCTCCCAGCTCACCGTCGAGATACTCGCTCAGCAGTTCGGCGTACTCTTCACATCCGTCCATCTCGAGTCCTTTCGAGAACGCTCCAGCTCCAGGGCGAGCTGCCGCCGGGCCCGGAAGATCCAGGTCCGGACCTGCGCCCGGGTACAGTCCATGATCGACGCGATCTCGTCGTACGAGAGCGCGCCGTCCACCCGCAGGCCCAGCGCCTCCAATTGCTGCCTCGGAATCCTCTCCATGGCCCGCTCCAGCCACGAGTCATCGCGAGAAGCCAGCCCCTCGGCATCTCTCGCCACGGGTGGCTCCGGCAGATCCGAGAGCGGGACGTGATCCCGGTGCTGGCGGCGGCGCAGGCAATCGATCGAGAGATTCCGCAACGTCCGGAAGAACGTGCCACCGAAAGCCCGCGGCGAGGGAGCGGGACGCCGCTCTCGAAACGGGCTCAGGAGCCGGCAGAACGCCTCCTGGACCGCCTCCTCGGCGTCCGACTCGTTTCCAAGAAGGGTCTGCGCATAGCGCATCCCCCTGCTTGCGTACTGCTCGTAGAGGCTCGAGTAGGCCTCCGCGAACTCCTCATCCGTCATGCTGTCGGTGAACTCCTCCTTCAAGAGGACCGTCATGCCAACATCATGAGAAACGGATGAGATTCCCGGGATCGCGGACTTTTCATGGGAAACTGCGGCTTCCGTCCCCCTGCGGGCCGAAACCCGGTCACTCCCAGCGGGTGATCTCGGCGCCGAGCGATGTGAGCTTCGACTCGATCCGCTCGTATCCCCGATCCACGATCTCCGCGTTCTCCACGATGCTCTCCCCATCTTGCGCGCAGAGAGCGGCGATCATCAGCGCCATGCCGGCCCGGATGTCGGGGCTGCGCACCGTCACCCCCCTGAGGCGGCTCGGCCCGGAAATCACGACCCGGTGCGGATCACAGATGATCACGTTGGCGCCCATTTGCACCAGCGGATCGATGAAGTAGAGGCGGCTCTCGAACATCTTCTCGAAGAAGAGCACCGTGCCCTCGCTCTGGGTGGCCAGCACCAGCATGGCGCTCATCAGGTCGGAAGGGAACTGGGGCCAGGGACCATCGTCGATTCTGGGAATGGCGCCTCCCGCGTCCGGCCGGATGCGGGGCTGCTGCCCTCCAGCAAGCACCACCCGGTCTTCCTGAAGGTCGAGCTCCAGGGAGAAGCGCTCGAAGACCCGCCGGATCATCCAGAAGTGGCCCTTGACCGTGTCCGTGACCGTGATCGCCCCACGGGTCGCTGCTGCCAGGGCGAGGTAGCTGCCCGCCTCCACGTGGTCGGACACCACGACGTGGCGGGTACCCGAGAGCCGGTCGACACCCTCGATGGTGAGGGTGTTGGTGCCCTCCCCCTCGATCCGGGCGCCCATCGACTGGAGCAGCCGGATCAGATCCTGCACATGCGGCTCGGAGGCGGCGTTCCGCAGGATCGTCTCCCCCTTCGCCAGCACCGCGGCCATGAGAATGTGCTCGGTGGCGGTGACGCTGGCCTCGTCGAAGAAGAGGTGGGCGCCGGAGAGTCTCTTGGCGGCGGTGAAATCGAGTTCATCACCCTTGACGACCGCGCCGAGCCGTTCGAGGCCGTAAAAATGGGCGTCGAGCCGCCGCCGGCCGATGGCGTCCCCTCCCGGGGGCGAGAGCTTGGCCCGGCCGGTCCGGTGCAGCAGCGGAGCGACCATCAGGATCGAGGTCCGCACCCGCTCGCTCAGCCGCCGGGGGATCTCGCTCGAGTGCAGGTGCGCGGCCTTCACGGTCACGGTCGAATCGGACCGGCTCACCTCCGCGCCCAGCGACGCCAGGATCTCCAGCATGCTGGAGACATCCCGGATCATCGGGACGTTTTCCAGCACCACTTCCTCCTCCGTCAGCAGCGTGGCCGCCAGCATCGGAAGGACCGCGTTCTTGTTGCCCGCGACCCGCACCTCTCCCGAGAGAGGGCGGCCGCCACGAATCACGAATCGGCTCATGTCCCTGTTCCATGCACGGGTATCGGCGCAAGGCTCAAGGCTACTCACCGCCGCGCCCACCTCCATCCCTGAAATCCGGTTCAGTGAGCCTCTCCCCGCGGAACCGCGCATTTTCTGGAATCGCCGGCCAGGCAAGCCGCCGGAAAAACTGGTGATGCACGGTCCCCGAACGGCTACTAGGTCTCTACGCCATGAAGAAACTCGTGAGATCCTGCTTGATCCTGCTCGCGCTGCCGGCCTGTGACGCCTCGCGAAACGCGTCTGATTCCCCGTCCGCCCAGACCGCTCCCAGGGAGGCGTCGAAGGTGACCGATTCGAACGACGATCTGCGCGACCGACTGACGCCCTTCCAGTTCCATGTCACTCAGGAAAAGGGGACCGAGCGCGCCTACACCGGGGCGTATTGGGACAACAAGGAGAAAGGCACCTACACTTGCGTCTGCTGCGGGCAGGTGCTGTTCCGCTCCGATACGAAGTTCGATTCGGGCTGCGGCTGGCCCAGTTTCACCGCCCCCGTTCTCGGGGAGAGCGTCAAGGAACAGACGGACAACAGCCTGGGGATGCGGCGCGACGAGGTCATCTGCAGCAACTGCGGAGCCCACCTGGGACACGTCTTCGACGACGGCCCAGAACCCACGGGCCTGAGATACTGCATCAACTCCGCGTCGCTCGACTTCGAGCAGGAAGACAAGTAGCCGCCCGCGAGCGGGCGCTCCTCCGCTGCCGACAGGCCGTCGATTTCCCGGTCGCGCCCATCCACCGTATCGGCGGGCCGGCGCCACTTCCGGAAAGTGACGGAAAGGGGGGTCGAATCGAGATGAAGTGATTCTCGGCCCACGGTATAATGCTCGGTTCGTGTTCACTCGAGGACTTCCATCTCGTCTTTTGGAGCGGGGTTCATCCATGGGTTCCAGGGTCTTCAACTCATTCGAAATGGCGCAGGCTCAGTTCGATTCGGCCGCCGACCTTCTCGAGCTAGATACCGCTACGCGGGAGATTCTCCGAACACCCTTGCGGGAGTTCTCCTTCGCCATTCCGATCCGCATGGACGATGGCGCGATGAAGGTCTTTCGGGGATTCCGGGTCCAGCACAACGACGCTCGGGGGCCCGGCAAGGGTGGGATTCGCTTTCATCCTCTCGAGACGCTGGACACCGTCCGGGCGCTCGCCACCTGGATGACCTGGAAGTGCGCTGTCGTCGACATCCCTCTCGGGGGCGCCAAGGGTGGAGTCATTTGTGATCCGCACAACCTCAGCCTCCACGAGCAGGAGCGGATCTGCCGCGGATTCATCCGCCAGATCGTCCGGAACGTCGGGCCGGTCCAGGATGTTCCCGCCCCGGATGTGATGACCAATTCACAGCACATGCTCTGGATGCTGGACGAGTACGAGGTCATTACCGGTGAGAGGGCGCCAGGCTTCATCACGGGCAAGCCTGTCGGCATGGGCGGATCGCTGGGGCGGACCGAGGCCACCGGTTTCGGGGTGGTCTTCACCATTCGTGAGGCACTCAAGCAACTGAACATCCGAGCTTCGGACACGACCGCATCGGTGCAGGGATTCGGCAACGTGTCCCAGTACGCAGTGCGCCTGCTGACCCAGCTCGGAGGGACCGTGACCTGCGTTTCCTGCTGGGATCAGGAGGACGAGACATCCTACGCATTCCGGAAGGCCGACGGCTTCAATCTCGACGATCTGTTGGCGATCTCCGACCGTTTCGGAGGCATCGACCGCGCCAAGGCTCGCGATCTGGGATACGAAGTCCTGTCCGGCGACAGTTGGATCGAGCAGGACGTGGACATTCTCATTCCCGCTGCGCTCGAGAACCAGATCACGAGCGACAATGTCGCGCGAATCGGCAAGCGGGTGAAGATCATTGCCGAGGGTGCCACGGACCCACATCGCCCGAGGCCGACAAGGTCCTTCACGAGCGTGGCATCTTCATGATTCCGGACCTGCTTGCCAACGCGGGCGGCGTCACCTGCAGCTATTTCGAGCAGGTCCAGAGCAACATGAACTACTATTGGGCCAAGGACGAGGTGCTCGGCAAGCTGGACATGAAGATGACCACTGCCTTCATCGCCGTCAGTGAAGTGGCCCGGAAGCGGAAGCTGTACATGCGGGACGCCGCCTACCTCATCGCGGTGGATCGCGTCGCGCGTGCCTGCCACGACCGCGGCTGGGTGTAAAGGCCTCATGCGCAGCCGGATGCGCAGCCGGCCGGGTCGTGAGTACGGTGCGTGTTCCGGCGGAGTCGTGCCCGCATGGCCGAACGAAAGTTCCAGACCCCGGAAGTCCCGAGATTCGAACGTGAGTTCTTCGAACCCGGGAAGCCCCTGACGCGCATCGGCGATGGTTCCATCGGAGGCAAGACCCAGGGTCTCGCTTTCGCGCGCGACCTTCTCGCTTCGGAGTTCGGACACGAGTTTGAGGACGTCGACATCGCGGTGCCCACGCTGACCGTGCTGGGAACCGATATCTTCGATTCCTTCATGCGATCGAATGGCCTCCACGAGATCTCACTCTCCGGCGATCCAGACGACCGGATAGCCCACGCCTTCCAGCAGGCCGAACTGCCCGTGGAAGTGGTCGGCGACCTGAGGGCCGTTGTCGAACGGGTTCACTCGCCCCTTGCCGTGCGCTCTTCCAGCCTGCTCGAGGACGCGATGTTCCGTCCATTCGCCGGTGTCTACGAGACGAAGATGACACCGAACAATCAGCCCGACCCTGCCACACGGTTTCGACGGCTCCTGGAGGCGATCAAGTACGTCTATGCTTCCACGTACTTTGGAGCGGCCAAGGACTACATTCGCGCGACCGACGAGGATCCCCGCTCCGAGAAGATGGCGGTCATCATCCAGGAGGTCGTCGGCACGCGGCACGGCGACCGGTTCTATCCGGATCTCTCCGGAGTTTGCCGCTCCTACGACTACTACCCCACCGGACGCACTCGGCCGGAAGAAGGCGTCGTCAATCTCGCTCTCGGGTTGGGCAAGGCGATCGTCGACGGGGGCGTGGTCTGGAGCTATTGCCCTGCCCGGCCCCGCAAACCGCCGCCGTTCGGGTCGACTCGTGACCTGCTGCGGAATACACAGACCACCTTCTGGTCCGTGAACATGGGACAGATCACTGAATACGACCCCATCGCCGAGACCGAGTACCTTTCCAAGCATGACCTCGCCGCGGCCGATTATGACAACACTCTCAGGCTCGTGGCCTCGACCTACGACGCGCAATCGGACCGTTTGTCCCCCGGCGTCGGGGTGCGGGGACCCCGGGTGTTGAACTTCGCCCCCCTGCTCGGGATGAACAGCTTCGGTTTCAACGACCTCCTTCGCCGCCTCCTTGCTGCCTGCGAGGGCGCCACGGGGACACCCGTAGAGATCGAATTCGCCATGACCTTCCCCCACGCGGCCGGCCGAGAACGCGCGCGCCTCGGATTCCTCCAGGTCAGACCGATGGTGGTGTCCGACACGGAAGTGGACGTTTCTGATGTGGAGATCTCGGCCAGAGATGCGCTCGTCGCATCCACGCGAGTCATGGGGAACGGGACCGACGAGTCAATCCGTGATATCGTCTACGTCAAGCCCGACGTCTTCGATGCGCGTCACACGCGTGTGATTGCGCAGGAGCTTCAGCAGATGAACGCCGCGCTCCTGGCCGAGGGTCGACCGTATCTACTCATCGGCTTCGGGCGGTGGGGAAGCAGTGACCCCTGGCTCGGAATACCGGTCGTCTGGGGCCAGATCTGCGGGGCCCGCGCAATCGTCGAGGCGACATTGCCGAACATGCTCGTCGATCCCAGCCAGGGCTCGCACTTTTTTCACAACATCTCGAACTTCCAGGTCAGCTATTTCACGGTACGTGAAGGGGACGGTACGGGCAACGTCGACTTCGGCTGGCTGGCCGGGCAGGCGTTCGCCTACGACACGGAATTCGTCCGGCACGTGCGGCTGGATGAATCACTCCTGGTGAAGGTTGACGGGAGGACCGGGCGTGGTGTGATTCTCCGAAGAGCCTGAATGCGTGGCCGCAGGCCGCGTCACAGGTGAAGGACGGAGATATGGTTCGGAAACGAAGTCACCAGTACTGGCAGGAATGATGGAATCCAGAACAACGGCCGAGCAGATCATGGCGTCGCTCATGGAGCGGGCCAAGGAACTCAACTGCCTGTATCGGGTTGACGAGATCCTCAGCCGGCAGGATGCGCCGATCCAGGAGATAATGACCGAGTTGATCGAGGCGCTGCCGTCTGGTTGGCAGTATCCAGATATCTGTGGAAGCATGATCTCCATCGCGGGGATGTTCTGCTCACCCGCCGATTTCGTCGAGACTCCATGGCGCCAGACGGCGGACATTGTCACCGAGGGGGAGAAGGTCGGCGAGCTGTGCGTATACTACACCGAGAAGCGTCCGCAGGCCGACGAAGGGCCGTTCCTGAAGGAAGAACGCCGCCTCATCACTGCCATCGCCAATCACATCAGCCTCTTTCTGACTCAACGCTCTCTCCGCAGCGAACACGCGACGCTGACGAACGTCATTGAGAGCGCTTCGGAGAGAGGTGGCACGCGGAAGCCGTGGAACGTGTTGCTGGAATTCCTGCGGCAAACCGACGCGAACCTGTTCGATCGAATCACCAGGAAGATGATCAATCATCTTTGCTGGAGCGGCATCGCTGAAGCCGAGCGTCTGCTTTCGGGAGATGAGGAACTGTCGGAAGCGCTGCGGCAGGCTGGTGCTGACGAGAAGCGGCCGCTCTCGAAACGTTCGTTGGCTGCTTTCCACGATCTGAGCGAAGAGACGTTCGAACTTGCCGCACGGCACCTGAGCGAGAACGAGATCATCGGCCTCATTCACGCGTGGATCAACGAGCATAAGTCGATCTTCCTGATCAAGAGTCTGGAGAATCCCGGGACCGGATTGGCGGAGATCGCTGACGCCGTGGAGCGATACCGCAGCGCGGGCATCGATGAGTCCGACCTGCCCATCTCGGTACAGATGACCCTGAGTGTGGCCTTGCTCCGGCGGTTCTTCGTCGATGAACTCGGCTTCATCAACATCGCCAAGAAGTTCGTGAAGGTGACGGACTTCTACGACCTCGTCAGCCATCTGGTCCATCCCGCCAAGAGTCAGGGGAAGCTGGGCGGCAAGGGGGCAGGGCTGTTCCTGGCAGCACAGGTGCTGGCCAATTGTCCCCCGGAATCACACCCATTCGAAACCCTTCGAATACCCAAGACGTGGTACGTGGCCTCAGATACCATTCTCGAGTTCATTCACTACAACAACCTCGAGGAGGTGTACAATCGCAAGTACACGGACATCGAGCGAGTCAGGCAGGAATACCCCCACGTCGTCCAGCTCTTCAAGAATTCTCGTTTCCCGCCGGACATCGTCAAGGCTCTGGCCGCGACGTTGGATGACTTCGGCGAGACACCGCTGATCGTGCGCAGTTCCAGCCTTCTGGAGGACCGTACCGGGGCTTCGTTCTCGGGCAAGTACAAGAGCCTGTTCCTTGCCAATCAGGGCTCCAAGGAAGCCCGCCTGGCGGCACTTCAAGATGCCATCGCGGAAGTCTATGCCTCGGTGTTCGGACCTGATCCCATTGAGTACCGGGCTGAGCGTGAGTTACTGGACTTCCGCGAGAGATGGGCGTTCTCATCCAGGAGGTTGTTGGCCGGCGCATCGGCAACTACTTCATGCCGACTTTCTCAGGAGTCGCCTTCAGCTGTAACGAATTCCGGTGGTCCAGTCGGATCAAGCGCGAGGATGGACTGGTGCGCATGGTTCCCGGTCTCGGAACGCGCGCAGTGGACCGGACTGTCGATGACTACCCGCTCCTGTTCGCACCGGGGCAGCCGGGGCTGCGCACGAACGTCACCACGGACGAAGTACGCCGGTATTCGCCGAAGAAACTCGACGTCATCAACCTCAAGGAAAACGTCCTCGAGACGCTCGAGATCAGAGAACTCTTGCGCGAATGCGGCGATGACTATCCTGACGTGCGGAAGATGGTTTCGATTGTGGATGGCGACCGGCTACGGAGGCCCACGCTACTCGAGCCGGACTGGGAAAAGGACGACGTCGTCGTCACGTTTGAGGGCCTTCTCTCGGATGGACTGTTCGTGGGACGGATGAAGGCCCTTCTCGACGTTCTCCAGCGGGAAATCGGTTTCCCGGTGGACATCGAGTTCGCTTCCGACGGTGAGCACCTCTATCTGGTTCAGTGCAGGGCTCAGAGCCGCTCCACGGAATACGCCCCGGCTGCCATTCCAAGGGACATCCCGCGAGAGTCGCTTATCTTCTCTGCCAATCGCTACGTCTCCAACGGCCGCGTACCTGATATCACACACATCGTCTATGTCGACCCGGAGCGCTACAGCGCATTGACGAGTCACCAGGAGATGCGGGATGTCGGCCATCTGGTCGGCAAGCTCAACAAGGCGCTTCCCAAGCGCCAGTTCATCCTGCTGGGCCCGGGCCGTTGGGGCAGCCGCGGCGACATCAAGCTTGGCGTTCCGGTCACGTACTCCGAAATCAACAACACGGCTGTGCTGATGGAAATCGCCCAGCAGAAGGGCAACTACGTTCCGGAACTTTCGTTTGGCACGCATTTCTTCCAGGATCTGGTCGAGGCCGAGATTCGCTATCTGCCACTCTACCCGGCTGATCCGGAGGTCGTGTTCAACGAGCTGTTCCTGAGGCGCTCGAACAACGTCTTGCTTGATCTGATTCCGGGATCGGCGCGGCTCGCCGAGACGGTGCGGGTCATAGATGTACCAGCGTCCACCGGCGGGTACATCCTCCGAGTGCTCATGAACGCTGACCTTGACGAAGCGGTTGGCATGCTCGCCAAGGCTGGTGAGCCGGGGGTTGCGCTTTCCGACGAGTCGATCTGGCGCGAGCCGTCGCGGCCCGAAGAGCACTGGCGCTGGCGCATGCGCATGGTGGAGCGAATGGCCGGACATCTGGACGCGTCGCTCTTCGGCGTGAAGGCATTCTATGTGTTCGGCAGCACGAAGAACGCTACCGCCGGACCGGGCAGCGATATCGACCTGCTGGTGCATGACGGAGCGGATCCGGAGCAGCGCCGCTTGCTGTCAACCTGGCTGGACGGCTGGAGTCAATCGCTGGCCGAAATCAACTACCTGCGCACAGGCTACGTCTCCGAAGGTCTGCTGGACGTGCACTTCGTGACCGACGAGGACATCGCCAGGAGAACGAGCTACGCCGTCAAGATCGGAGCGGTGACCGACGCAGCGCGCCCGCTTCCTCTCGCTCCCAGGGGATGACCGTTCTTGACTCGCATGAATCCGGGACCTTCCGGACAGGTTTCAAAGCAGGTCGCGCGAGGCGCTCTGCAGATCCTCGAGGTCGAATCTCACGAGCGCGAGTTCCGGCCCGTCGTGGGCGGCACCGAACACGTGGGTGCGCCCGATGCGATCCCGCCATGAGCCGGTGATCCGAACTGATTCGTGCACGTGGCCATGAAGCGTCAGCAAGGGCTGCCCTCTCTTGATGAAGCGTTGAATCGCGATGCTCCCCACATGCACGTCAAGTGGTACGTGATCGATCGACTTGCCGTCCAGGGCGGCCCGGTCCAGATTTGATTGGTACGGAGGCGAGTGGAACAGGAAGACCGCCTGCTGCAGGTCGTCCTTCCCTGCCAGTTCCTCCAGGTCTGCAGCGATGGTCGCGTGCCGGATACGATGGTCCGGCTCGGGGACCGATCGTGATCCCTCCTCCGGCGAGACACAACCCGGATCGACGTATCGGGAGACGTCATAGCGCTCCCAGTCCTTCAGCCTGAAGGGCGTGGGCGGGACGTATGCGTAGCCATAAACCCAGTAGGCGCCCAATTCGACACGCCGGTCGTGAGCGTAGGTCCAGAGTCCGCGAGACGCGACATCCAGGAACGCCGCCTCCTCGAACTTCCCATCGTCATTGCCGAGCACGAGAAACACCTTGGGGTATGCGTCAAGGAGTCGCTCACGGAGGAGCTCGAACCTCTTGGCAAGATAGCCGTTGACGAAATCCTCGTGCAGCGGCATGCCGGATGACAACGCCATGAAGGGTGAAGGCAACAGATCGCCGCCGAGAAAGACCGCGTCAGGACGGGCACTCTCGATCGTTCGGATCAGTTTCTCGTACCGATCGACCTGCCCATGAATGTCTGAGGCAAAGAGACACCGTGTCATCAAGCCCTCGTCTTGGCCATCTGGAGAGTATTCTATTGTTGGGGGGGTGTTGGGCCACCAAGGATTGCGTCGGAACGGTGCAACGCGCCCAGTCCCTGGCCAGCGCGCGCCGGATGGCAATCTTGTCCGACGCCGAGGGCTCGTGACGTTGCTGGAACCCGCAACCACGGGGCCGCGCGTTGCGACACTGCAACCCCCGGTGCTACGTCGTTGCACATTTCAACCTGCTGTTCCCGAGAGTCCAGCACCTTGGAACCGCTCTCATCCGCCCCTTTGGCACCAGGTTGGAGCCATCTCGGTGGTCCCGATCGGAAGGCACGCGGCTTGCTTCCTTCGGCTGGACGTTCTCGGTGAGCCGACGTCATGAACATCAGTCTTCCAGTGCATCGGGGCAGGATCTCGCCCCTCTTCGACACGGCCCTGCGGGCGGTCGTGCTCGGAGTCTGCCGGGGCCGGGTGGTTTCGCGGTCAACACTGGAACTTCCCGGGACTTCCCCGATCGAGCAGATCCGGTCGCTGACCGCCGCTGACGTGCATGCTCTGGTCTGCGGAGCGATCAGCCGTGCCGCCATGTTTGAACTGCTCCGGCACCAGATCCGGGTATGGCCCGGGGTGGCCGGAGATGTGGACTCGGTCATCGAGTCGCTCCTCCGCCTCGGTGTGCCCGGGGAGGCCCTGAGGATGCCGGGATGCCGGGGCCGACGCCACGGCAGGCGCGATCGCTGGCGATGGGGATGGCAGTCGCCGGCGTCGCGGGCCGGTCGCGGTGATCGCGTGGATTTCTGAGGTGCGCGGTCCCTATTCCGGTGGCTTCGGGCCATCCCTGTGGCAGAGGATATGCTCGCAGAATGGGTCACCCTGGGGGATGGAACGGCCGATGCGGTACTCCAGGCTCTCATCCAGCGTGGCGACCAGCGATTCCTCCATGCAGGTGTGGGCCCGACAGATTGCGTCCGAAGAGAACGGATAGGGGCACCGGCTCACGCCGATGACCAGGCGCTCTGGAGTGAACTCACGAACCTCCCAGTCGTCGCTGACGATATCGAACACCTTGAGGAGGTACCCCCCCACGCCCGCCACGCCCTTGACTCCTCCCCTTTTCTTCAGGTTTTCCCCGATTTCGGTGCCGAATTCCCGGCTCACGTCCCGGATCAGGGCGAGACCATCCTCGCCGAACCGCTCGCAGATCGCCTCGTAGAGGCGGCGAATCCGCCTCATGTACCCGGGAACGGCGCGGTAGTACTTCTGCTCGAAGGTAAGTTCCTGGAATGCCAGTTCCTCGGGAAGGTCCATGATGTTGCCTCGTCCGTCACCGGGAGATCGCCGTCTCACTCCTCCGGCTACCCCAGACCGTAGCACTTGATCTTGCGCCAGAGGGTGGAGCGGTGCATCCCGAGTTCGGAGGCGGCGCGAGACCGGTTGCCATGGTATCGCCTGAGAGTTTCCTGAAGGATGAGTTTCTCGGTCTTGTCGTCGCCGTTGAATCCGTTGGCGGTCTCGGCGGCCTGCACGACCTGGACCGGGAGGTGCTCCACCTCGATCGTATCCCCATGGCACATCACGAAGGCGTGCTCGATGGCGTTCTCCAGCTCGCGGACGTTGCCGGAGAAACGGTACTTGCAGAGCACCGACAGCGCGGCCGGTGAAATCCCCTCGATCGGCTTCCGCTTCCTCTCGCGCAAAGACCGGATGAAATGAGCGGCCAGGAGGGGAATATCCTCCGGGCGCTCGCGCAGCGGGGGGATGTCGATGCTGACCACGTTGATCCGATAGAAGAGATCCTCGCGGAAACTCCCGTTCTCGATGCAGGCGGAGAGGTCGGCGTTGGTGGCCGCGATGATGCGGGCGTCCGCCCTCAGGGTCTTGGTCGAACCGAGCGGTTGATACTCCCCGTTGTTCAGGACCCGGAGCAGCTTCACCTGCAGCGAGACATCCATCTCGGCGATCTCGTCGAGCAGGAGCGTTCCCCCGTTGGCCAGGCTGAACTGGCCGGGCTTGTTCCGCTTGGCGTCGGTGAAGGCTCCCTTCTCGTACCCGAACAGTTCCGATTCGAGCAGTTGCGGGGGCAGGGCGGCGCAGTTCAATCTGATGTAAGGCCCGTATCTTCTTGGGCTAAGGTAGTGAATGACCTGGGCGAACAGCTCCTTGCCCGAGCCGCTCGGCCCGTTGATCAGGACGTTGCACTCCGACTCGGCGACGTCAGGCAGCAGGTTGGTGAGCTCGTGCATCTTCGGGCTGGCGGTGATGACATCGCTCAGACCCCGGCTCAGGCCCAGACTCTCCCGCAGGTGCTCGATCTCCGAGATGTCCCTGAAGAACTCGACGGCGCCGATCACGCTGTTGTCCTCGTCCCGCAGAAGGGTTGTGGTCACGCTGATGGGGACCTCCTGCTCGTTCCGCGTGATGATGGTGACCCTGGCGTTCTCGACCGCCTGCGCCGTCTTGAGGGTGTCCTTCAGGGCGCAGCTCCGGTGACAGATCTCGGTACGGAAGACATCGAAGCAATGCTTGCCGATGGTCTCCTCCGCCTTGAATCCAGTGATATTCTCCGCGGCCCGGTTGAAGGAGGTGATGATGCACCCCCGGTCGACCGTGAAGACGCCGTCACTGATGCTGTGGAAGATGATGTCGCTGAGCTTGTCCGGCATGTTTGGTCCTCGTGGCAGTCGCAGGCGATGGTGCGAGCCACCGGTGCATGGGGACCAGCAAGCGACGTTCCAATCGTCATCCGCACCCGGCGCGCCGCCGCCATACCCCCTGGGGCGTGCGGCAGACTCGACCGCCCGTGCGCTGTTCCTTCGCTCGGCCTCGACGGGACTGAGCGTCATCGTGGGGTGGGAACCGGATCGAGTCGGGACCAGGTCCCCTTCGCGAGTCCCAGCTGGTCAAAGATCAGGGCCGCGCCTCCGTTGAGCCGGAACTGAGTGGGGCTGTGGGGCCCCACCAGGACGATCGGACAGACGAAGGTTTCTGCGAAGGTGTCGATCGGCTTGCCGCAGAAGTAGGCGTCGAAGCCGGGATGGGCCAGGAAGAGGACCTGGAACTGTCTCGCCAGGAGGCAGCCATGAAGTTCCTTCCAGCTATCCTCTACGCAGAGCCGGAATCCGATGTTCAGGTACTCTCCCGCAAGGTCGTCGTAGTAGAGGCGGAGTTCCCGCTCGCGGTCCCGCGCCAGTCGCTCCAGTTCAGGCCCGGTTTCCTCGACTGCAGGGGAGCCGCTGGGATCGTACGGATCTTTCAGGAAGTGAAAGACGTTGAGCTGGAGACCCCGCTCCTGGGCCAGCGCAAGCGCGTGCTTGAAAGCCCAGTCACCCTGTTTCGAGTAGTGGGCGCAGAATCCGATGGACTTGATGGTCGTGGTTGTCATGGTTCCACCTCCAGTGGTGGTTGGGCAGCGAGCCGGCCCGGTAAGGTCCTGCTCGACAAGTGTGTCATGGTTTCCAGGTGCGGTCGTGTGATGTCCGCGCGACCTCCCTGAGGTAGTGGTCGGAGTAGAGCGCCCCGATCGGGTTGTTCGCCAAGGACCTGTCCTTGACAATGAAGGTCGTGACCGGAACCCGGCTCGCGCGGGCGAAGAGGCAATCCGCACCCATGCAGAGTCCGACCGCCACGTTGATGTCGGTGTTGGCTGAAGCCAGTGCCGCGGCCTGACCGCGGGGGTTGCATGCGATCAGATCCGGCGAGGCAGGAGTCGCGCCCAGGCTGTCCGCTTCGGGTGCGGGCCTGCCACCGATCTTGCACCAGACCGGGTAGACCGAGAAGAACCGCCGCAGGAGGCTCACCAAGATCCGGGTCGGACCCGCGAGCGCTTGACAGTAGGCCACTCCGATCCGCCGGTAGTTCATCTCGAGGCAGAAGTAGACCAGCTCTGAAAGACGGCAAAGCGTCCGCTCGCGTTCCAGTGCGATGTCCCGCGTGGCCTCCAGCGTTTTCAACTCGTTCTGGTTCTCCCCCACAACGTCGATCTGAAGCGCGCTGCATGGAGCCCCGCGAAGGCAGACGCGATCCTCACAGGCGAGGCAGTCGACCCGACCCAGTCCCTTGCCGCCTGCCAAGAAGTCCCGCTTCAGGGGCGGGTCGCCCGGCGTGGCAACTCGAATCTCACCGCCGAACCCGAACTCAGGGCGGAGGGTTCCCATCCTGATGGCATCGATGACTTCGCCTGATGTGCAGGCAACATTCTCGATGATGGTCATGCCGAGCGCCTCGACGGCGCCCCGGTTGATGTGGTCGATCCCCCCACAAACGAGCGTGTCGATGCGCTGGTCGGCCAGCGCGGGCAGAACCTCTGCCCAGGTGGAGCCGTCCAGGGGCACCGTGACCCGCCCGACGATCCGACCATCGCACCAGGTCACAATCAGGAGGCTCTCCGCGATGGTACATCGCGGGGCGACTCTCTGACCCAGGACCGGTATGCCGTATCGCATGGCTGCTCCAGTGCTCTTGCCTTCCTATCCGCACCCGCTGTGCCAAGTGTCGCGCAGCTCTAGAACTGCCCTCTCATCGCCTGCAGCGTCCAGGGAGCACCGAGGATGCAAAGAAGAGCCGCAGCGCCATGCTGGAAGCATCTTTGAACAGAAGAGTTATGCGCCTGGCTCCGGGTACCGAGAAGGTCCCTGCGGCAATCGACTGCTTCTCGAGCCGGTGCGGGGTGGGGATGTTGCACCGCGAAGCGTTGCAGCGCCGTTGCGTTGCGACATTGCGTTGCAACACTTGCAACGCTGCGCGATCCGGTGGGAAAGAAAAAAACGGGGCCCGCTCGGCCCACCTCGCCGCGAGGTCTTCCACCGCGGATGGGGCGCAAGTGCCAGAGGAACCGCTTGTAAAGCGTAGCAACGGAGCGGTCGCCCGTCCAACTTGCGGCTTGACCGCTGTCGTGCGCTGACCCGGGAAATCTCGTTGGTACGGTCTGTGCGGTACGACTGCTCCAGGACATGTTCCTCTGTGGAGTCGCACCATGCAAGCGGAAGTCATCGACGCGGGGAAGGCCAACGATCCCGCGTCCCCCGAAGCACGATATGGATACCGCACCGAGAATTCGGAAGGGAAGGACCGGGTCGCGCGCTTCCTCGAAGCGTTCGCGGCCGTGCTGGAGTACACCGACTACCGGCCGCTCCTCGAGTCCTACTGCTCCTCCAGCGCGAAGTGCAACCGCTGCGCAACCTCCTGTGCGGTCTTCCTCGCCACGGGCGATCCGAAGGACATCCCTTGCTACAGGACGAGCCTGCTCCTGAACACCTACAAGCGGTACTTCACGCTCGGCGGCTGGATGAAGTCGCGCTTCACAAGCGGTTTCGAGCTGACGGAAGAGGTCCTGGATGACATCGCCAACGTCTTCTACCGGTGCACCGCTTGCCGCCGATGCACCGCGGAATGCCCCATGGGAGTCGACCACGGCCTGATCACCCGCCTCGGCAGGTACGTCCTGAGCCTGATGGGCATCGTTCCCAAGGCTCTCCAGGTCAGCGTGAGGGAGCAACTCGAGGGAGAAACCCACAACACCTCGAAGATCCCCGCGAAGGCGCTGGTTCACACCCTCGAATTCCTGGCCGAGGAGATGGAGGAAAACCTCGGCGTCAGCGTCGAATTCCCCGTCGATCAGCCCGACCGGGAGTTCGTATTCTTCTGCGCGGTCAGCGACTACCTCCTGGAACCGGACACCCTCATCGGCAACGCCGCCGTCATCCACGCGGCCGGCGACTGGGACCGTTGGACCATCGGCAGCGGCAACTTCGACGGCATCAACTACGGCCTGTTCTACAGCGACTGGCATCTCGAGCGGATCATCAAGCGGCAGCTCGACGAAGTGGAACGGCTCCGGGCCCAGTGCGTGCTGGTCGGCGAGTGTGGACATGCCTCCCGCACCGCACACGACTTCATCCCCGTCTTCTCCAGCAAGCGTGGAGCTCCCCGAGTCATGAACTTCATGTAGTACACGCTCGACTGCCTGGAGAAGGGGAAGATCCGGCTCGACCCCTCCATTGTCACTCAGAGGATCACCTACCACGACCCGTGCAACATCGCCCGTTCCGGGTGGGTCGTCGAGCAGCCGAGAAAGATCCTCCGTTCGTTCGTGAAGAACTTCGTCGAAATGACTCCCTGCGGCCGGGACAACCACTGCTGCGGCGGCGGCGGAGGTCTGGTCTCGATCGACGAGACGCACGATTTCCGCATGAACGTCAGTGGCAAGATCAAGGCCGACCAGATCCGCCGGACCGGCGCGGAACTCGTGGTCGCTCCCTGCGCCAACTGCAAGAAGCAGCTCAAGGAGCTGGTGGAACATTATCAACTGCCGTGCCAGGTCATCGGTCTGCACGACCTGGTGCTGCGCGCGATCGAGATTCCGGGCGGCAGGTCTCCGCGGGAACGCCTGGAAGAAGCCAAGGCGCTCGCGATGTGAGGATGACACGATGCAGGGATTGCTGGACTTCGCGAGGGGACCGCTCTTCGCTCTCACTTTCGGAATCATGGTTCTGGGCTTGTTGCGCCTGGTCGTGATCCAGGTCTCCTCCCTGGCCACGACC
>JAZDLC010000081.1:0-2576 GCA_043802345.1 Planctomycetota bacterium
CGATGTAGGTCTCGTTCTCTCCCCTGGCTGAGGTAGGGACTCCGAGATGGTGGAACGTGGCTTCCATGAATGGGCTTCCTGTGGGAAGGGGACGGTTTACGGGCATGGACTCGGGACGTGCCAGCCTAGCAAACCTCGCCACCTCATGGGATTCAGGAATCTGCCGGGCCGGGCCGCGGGCTCCCTGGGGGGCGCTCTGAACTCAAATCCGGGTGCGATGCCGTGCTCGGCACGGGCGGATTCATGTTCGGATTTGAAACTCCGCGGAATCAGGTGCCAGGCGGTGGTGCTCGTTCGTAGCCGGGAAAGTGGACGACCCATGCGACAGGCAGGGAAATCGGAGGCAAGGAAAGATGCGACCTTCCATTGGAATCGGACTGGTGATGCTGCTGGCTGCCGGACCCCTGGTGACCGGTGCTCTCCCGGCGGGCGCGACGGGTGTGGAAACGAGCGGCGTGGACGCGGCGGTCGCGGGGAACAATGCCTTCGCGTGCCGCCTCTTTCGCGAACCCCGACGCGAGGAGGGGAATCTGCTCCTCGCCCCCCTCAGCATCCGGACGGCCCTCGCGATGACCTATGGAGGCGCCCGGAGTCAGACCGCCACCCAGATGGAGGAGGCGCTCTGCCTCGGAGCGAGCGGCGAAGCGGTTCACCAGTCATTGAATTCCTTATCGCGGAGCCTCTTGGGAGATCCTGGTGGCGGGGGCAACCGCATGACAATCGCCAATGCTCTCTGGGGGCACAGAGGATGTGATTTCCGCGCTGAGTTCCTGGACCTCGCGACGCGGTCGTACGACGCCTACGTCGCGGAGGTGGACTTTGCCGGCGCCGGCGAGACTCTCTCGATGCTGATTCTCCTGCCGGAGGAGCCGGGCGGTCTGCCGCGCCTGGAGGAGGCCCTGACGGCGGAGTTCCTGGAGGAGCGGCTGGCGGGTCTCAGAGAGCAGGAGCTGATGGTCTTCCTGCCACGCTTCGAGGCCAGCTCACGCTTCCACCTGAAGCAGACCCTCATTTCCCTCGGGATGAAAGACGCCTTCTGCAAGGGGGCGGATTTCTCGGGCATGACCGAATACGAGAGACTCTTCATCGACGAGGTCATCCCGGAGGCGTACGTGAAGGTGGACGAACACGGAACCGAGGCGGCCGGCGGCACGGTGGTGAGGATGAAGAAAGGCGGTCGCGCCTTCCGCGCGACACATCCCTTCCTGTTCCTGATCCGTGATCGCGTGTCGGGCGCTATTCTCTTCATCGGGCGTCTGACCGATCCGACGCGTGTTCCCGGCAAGTGAGGTTCGAATCTTGCGGGGTGAGACGGACGGGCAACTGATCGCGCTGCTGAATCAGGGCCGAACCCGGGGAGATTCTCCTCGATCCCCGGGCTGCATACCGGTTCGTCTTCGAGCCGGCGCGGGACCTGTACGTCCACCTCTTCCAGTCGATCGGCGGGGGGAATCTGGAGCGGCTGTTCCCGCCGGCGGAGGTCGGGTCGAGCCGAGTGCGGTCAGGGGACTTCCGCTTCATTCCCGGAGAGCCTGACTGGCTCCACCTGGAAGGTGATCTCGAGGTGGTTCGCGTGTTCTTCGTCTACTCCGCAAAACCCCTCGCGGCACTGGATCAGCTCTGCGACGGACTGCGCCGCGCCGGGAGCGAGGAAGAGCGGAGCGAACTCGCGAGGCGGCTCCTGACCCGGATCGAGTCGATTTCCGCGAGCCCGGGTGGTCCAGAGATCTTGCGGGCCGTTACCCTTCGGCGGGCCCTTTGAGCTTCATCGCCCAGATCCACGGCTGCATGTAGGAGTGCCCCCGAACGGCGACCTGTCTCGCTCCGGCCAGCTTCTCGATCGAACCGGAGATCATCTCAAAATCAACACCCTCCCGCAGCTTGAGCGCCCGGTCGATGTCACCGTCGCACGCCAGCGTCTGGAGGTCCATCAGCGCCAGGCCCCCGGACCTGCCGGTCAGATCGAGGATGAAGAGAATGCCGCATGCGCAGCGGCCGCCGAGGCTGTCGCTGCTGAACGCCTTCTTGATCCTCGCTGGCTCCGGGAGCCACTCGGAGCAGTACGGACAACGGACGGGAGGGACGTTCGGGATGAACGGCTTGCGCTTCTTCTTGCGGGGATTGAGCATGCCGCCACCGTCGCGCAATCGGGTCGCGGGGTCAAGGTGGTAGCTGCGATTCCCCTTGCTGTTACCCATTCCCCGAGCAGCCTGCTAGGCTGGCACGCTCATCCATTTACGCCGGAGACCGACCCCATGGCCACCAACCTCTTCACCGAGGAGCACGAGATCTTCCGTGACACCTTTCGCCGCTTCGTGGCGGCCGAGGTAACCCCGAATGTCGAGGAGTGGGAGAGGCAGCGATCTGTTCCGCGCGACCTGTGGCTGAAGATGGGGGAACACGGCTTCCTTTGCCCCTGGTTGCCCGAGGAATACGACGGGCTGGGGCTCGATTTCGCCTATTCCGTCATCGTCAATCAGGAATTGATCCGCGGCGATGGCTTCGGCGTGGGGGTGCCGCTTCACAACGACGTCGCCACGCCCTATATCGCCGCCTACGGCACCGACGAGGTCAAG
>JAZDLC010000082.1:0-11994 GCA_043802345.1 Planctomycetota bacterium
CCCCTGGTATGTGAATCTGGTCATTCACCACCCCCAGTCCTTCCATCTCGAGGTTGGCGGTGCCGGTGGAGAGGTAGCCGAACTGCCAGTCGGGTGGATTCGGAGGGGTCGCCACATCGATCGCCTCGACGATCTTCCACCTCATCAAACTGCCAGAAGGAGGGGTCACTGCGATGTAGTACGAGTGCGGGCCAGACAGGGAGATGTCACCGATAGCCGGCTGAGCGCAGAAGCCTGTGCGCAGGCCCTTCGGCGAGATGGAACCCGGTTCGATGACCATCTGGGTCGTCCAGCTGCTGCCGCCATCCGTCGAGAACGAGGACCAGAGGTTCATACTAGTGTCAAAGAACGCGACATGTGCGTTCTGTGGTCCCGATGGGCCCGCTGCTGCGCCGGCGATCACCCAGGGCTTGTCGACTCCCACGCCCCCCAAGTTAGCCACGGTGATTCGAGATCCCCACGTTCCGGAACTTTCATCGAATCTCCGGGCGTAGACCTGACCTCCCGTCTTGTAGACGCACAGGAAGACAACCGTCGCAACGCTCCCGACCATCGCCGTCACGTGAGTGACGCTCGGGTCCTCGAACTTGGTGGGCAGCGCAGGCGGTTCGACGGTGCCCCGCGACCACGAAGATCCATCGTAGTACGCGAATCCGATTGCCCAGCCATCCTTGATGAACACCACCATCGCGCGCCCGCCGAACGCGTCGATGTCCGCCTCACGGACGTTGTTCATTCCTCCCGAGTCGGGGCCGCGATCGACAATCTGCGGATAGATGACGGTCGGCGGGATCTGCGTTTGCCCGCTGCTACTTGGGGAGAGGACGAGGAGAGAGAGAGATTGCAGCGTGATGCATGATGAGCGTCCCTTTCAGCTTTCGGCCGATATCGTACGGGGACATCTCCGGTTCGGCCAAGCCGTCTACCCCCTTCGCGTTACCCACATCCCTTTCGGGGGCCGGTCTGCTGAGCCGGCGAAGAATCCAGATCTCGTGACCTGCACCAACGGCTCGGTTCTTGACCGGGCGCGCGCTGATGCCTCGGCAGTCTCGATGTAGCTTCCGTTCTGACAAGGACATGCGGGATCAATAGCGCTTCTATTGGGAGGCGGTGGGCCGGTGTAGTGCGCACGAAATGATTTCCGGTTAGGAACGTTTGACTCGCACTCCGCAGGAATCGAAATCGGGATCGATTGGATGCGCCTTCCGAGTGGCATGAGACCAGTCGATTTCGATCGCGATTTCGATTTCGATTTCGTTCCTCGGTGGCAGGCCTCACACGACGGGAACCCCTCCCGCCGACCCACCAACCCATTCATCCGAGTCGGAACCCTCCTCCTGCATCCATCGGTCGGTCCCCACCTCAGAAAAACCCACCCCAAAAAGGGAGCACGGCGCCCTGGCCTCACCGGACGCCAGTAGACCACAGCCGGGGCGGAGGGGGATGTGCCGAGCGAGTTACTTGGGTCTTCCCAAGCCTACCCGAGCGACTACGCCCCTCTCCCCCCGGCGCCCGGCCGTGGCGCAATAACCCCCCTCAACGCAACCGCTATTCGTCAAACAGCCAGCCGCACGGCTCGTGCCTTCCTGCCACCACATCGCCGTTGCTCACCGCAAACCCCGCGCCTTCCTTCATCGCCGCCGAGCCGTAGGCGCCGTCCTTGCGCACCGCGTAGAAGGTCAACTGGAAGTCCGGCTTCCCGTCCTGGAACAGACCACGGAGCCTGGCCTTCGTCGCCACCCGCTTCAGTACCTCCATGCAGGCCGCTTCCGGATCCTGGTCCCGCCGCATCGCCTCGACCACCGAAAAGGCGCCGCAGTTGACGATCGCCTCCTCACCCCTGCCGGTCGCCCCGGCCGAGCCGACCTCGTTGTCGCAGAACATGCCCGCGCCGACGATCGGCGAGTCGCCCACGCGACCCGGAATCTTGAATGACAGGCCGCTGGTCGTCGTCACCGCCGCCAGATCGCCCCCGGCCGAGAGCGCGGAGAGGTGGATCGTGCCGTGGGTGAATTGATTCAGCAGTTCCGGATCGAGCTCCTCCGCCGACGGCGGCAGCCAGTCGTCCTGGTCGCTCATCGTCTGCTTCCAGGCAAGCCAGATCTTGCGGGAATTCTCCGTCAACAGTTCGCGGTGAGGCAGGCCCATCGCCCGGGCGAAGCGGTAGGCGCCCTCGCCGACGATGAACGAGTGATCGGTCTGCCGCAGCACGTACATGGCGACCCGGGCCGGATTCTGGATGTTCTCCAGCGCGCCCACGGCGCCCGCCTGGTGCGTCGGCCCGAACATCACCGAGGAGTCGAGCTGAACGACCCCTTCCTCGTTCGGCAGCCCGCCCAGTCCGACGCTGATGTCTTCGGGATCATCCTCGACCACTCCGACTCCGGCCACCACGGCTTCCAGCATGCCGTATTTCAGCGCCTGGACCTCTGGCGCCAGCAGCATGCGGTGAGCGACCTCGACCGCAGACGCCCGGGGCTTCTCCTGCTTCGCGTTGTCGTGCCAGCCATTCCCGCTCGAGATCACCACCGGAAGCGCGACCCGCCCGGTTCGCGGGACCGTCCTGGCGGTGGCACAGGCGGGAGCCACGGCCACCGCACTGGCGGCCGCCATGCTCTCCAGGAATGAACGTCGCGTCACTCGATTCGCCATTGCTTCAGAGCTCCCAGGGGAACCAGAACAGCCGGACGCGACTTTTCTCGCCCACCCGGCCATACCCGAACATGTTCAATAACACGGTCCACTCGTACCCCTCCTCGTAGCCGATGTGCTTGAAGAGAGGCTGGAACCAGGTCGTGGTTTCGAGGGGCGTCTTCTCGCGCCCGATGAGCGGCCAGAGGAAATCGAAACCGCTCAGTTGGCCCTCCGGATCATCAGTCAGTTTCAGCAGCGGAAAGAGAATGTACTGGTTGATGGTCCGCTCTCCACGACTCGTGGTGCCGTAGATGGGCCAGGCGATTCGGGTCCGATGGAGAGCATCGTGCTGGATGTCGAAGTAGAGCGGGAAGAAGACCGTTCTGGCGGTGTCGGTCCCGGGCGCTCCCTCGTGAGGCGTCCGCCGTTGGAACAGCGACCAGTCCTCGTTGGCGAAGATGGTCAGGAAACGCAGATCGGTGTGGGAACCCTCGTCGTCGTAGTGGAACAGGTTCACGATCCGCCCGAACACCGACGCCACATCCACGGAGAGCGCTGCTTGGTCCTCCCCCTCCCCGTAGCTCAGGCCGGTTCGATCGATGTCAAGCAGGGACACCGCCGGTCCCGTCGGCCCGAGTTCCAGCACGCGCAGGAAGCTGAGCATCTCTCCCGCCCCCTCCTTCCGCCACTGAAACAGCGGGAAGACCGACATCCCGTCGAGTCCCTCCTCGCCCTCCATGCGGGCCCAGTCCGCCAGGAAAAGCAGGAGCGACGTCTGTGTGCGCGCTCCGGCAATGGTCCGCGAGTAAAGCGGTAGAACCGTCGTCGTCTCCAGATCGAGGCCTCGCTGGTGGAAGTAGAGCGGGATGGCGGGCACCATCGTCAACTCATCACCATCGACCTTGCTCATGTGAACGTGGAACGGAACCGTCCACGAGACCTCTCCTTCCTGGTCCCACTCGAAGTTGGAAAGCGGCCAGAGGACGGAAAACTCCCCCCTGTCCGCTTCCTGCTGATTCCGATAGAGCGGAAACAGATCCAGCCCCCCCTGGTCGGTCGCGCACGCCGGGAGCGCGAGGGGAATCAGAAGGGCCAGGCGGAAGAAAGACGGACGGATCCGTGACTGGACATGCATGCGCGGAACCTCTGAGATCGGGTCGTGACTCCGCTGAGACTACAGACCTGAACCCGGAAATGCGTGCGCCTGTCACCGACCTTTTGAAGGCAGCCGTGCGGCAGTTCGCTCTGTTCCCGCCATTTCAGAGCTACGTGGATCCGGAGCGGATCCTGGTGGTGGCGTCGCGGGGCCGCGCCGGTCTGAGCGGAAAGAGAGCCGCCTGCCACTTCACCCGTTTTCCGGACAGCCGGGGAAGGGTCTCCGCCGACGGCCGCTGGGAGTTTCCCAGGATCCGCTGCGGAGGCCGGGAAATCCGCTACGTGATCTCCTTCGTGCTGCCCCGGTTCCTGTTTCTCTCGGTGGAGGAACAGGCCGAGGATATCGTCCATGAGCTGCTGCACATCCACCCCGACTTCTCGGGCGTCCCGTCTCCGCGCCGCCACGGTAGGGAATACGATGCTCTGGCGCGTGGTATCGCCCGATCCGCGCTCGCAAGCGGCGTCCAGATGCCCCCTCTTCCGGCCGATGGCGAGCAGGTTCTCTTCCACCGCATGAGACCCTTCCCCCATCCTTTCCGCCGCTCCGACGGCGAGGCCAGGCGCGACTTCGACGAGTCCGACCTGGAGTTGGCAGGCCTGAAGATCGACCCGAAGGACCGCCAACCACCCCCGGCCCGCTACCTGTACGAATGCCCGGAGTGCGGCGAGCAGTACCGCCGGCAGCGGCCGCTGCGCACGGCTTCCTGCGGCTCCTGCGCCGGAAACTACGACGGCCGCTTCAAGCTCCGGCTCGTCCGCTCCTAGGTCTTCGCCAGCTGATACAGCACCTCGGACGCGATCTCCACGGAGAGCCGCCCCTCGTCCCACGACACCAGCGGACGTTCTCCCGCCCGGACTCGTGCCACGAAATGCTCCAGCTCCCGGCGCAGCGGCTCATCTTCGCTTCCCTGGAAGGTGGCGACGCCACCCGGTCCGAAGGTCCCCAGAGCGCGCTTGCCGAAGTCGATGTCCAGCGTGCCATCATTCAGGTGGAGGATCATCCTTCGCTCGACCGTCGGCGCGATGCGGCTGGCCGTCAGATTGGCCTGCGTGCCCGACTCGAACGTGAGACGACAGACGGCCCAGTCGGGCAGCGGTCCGATCAGCACTCCGCCGCGCGCCTCGACCCGGTCGACCTTCGAATTCGCGAACCAGAGTGCCAGATCGATATCATGAATCATGAGATCGAACACCACGCTGGTGTCGGTGGAACGGCCGGAATGAGGCGCGAGCCGCCATCCGTCAAGCTGAAGAGGACGCGGCAACGGCCGAGTCAGACCATCCAGCACCGGATTGAAGCGCTCGATATGGCCGACCTGCAGCACACACCCCGACTCTTCAGCGATCCGGCACAGGGAAACCGCCTGCGCGGAGGTGGCCGTCATCGGCTTCTCCACCAGGCAGTGGATGCCGCGGCGGAGGTACTTCTCCGCGAGATCGTGATGCAAGGGCGTGGGCGCGGCGATGGAGACCGCATCCAGGTCCTCCGGAAGCTCGGACGGATCAGCAAACCAGGTGGCTCCGGACAGCTCAGCCGCGGCCAGCCCCCGCTCCCGGTCGGGATCAGAGATCCCCACCAGCTCCACATTCGCCATGTTCGAGAGGTTACGAGCGTGGTGCCGGCCCAGGTGGCCCGTTCCGATCACCGCCATGCGCAATGGTCTGTTCATGTTACGTGGCATCGATCAGTGTGAATGTCAGGACCGCCTCGGCGGCGATCTTCTCGTTGACTTTCGCCTTGGCCTGAACCTGGCCGATGGTATCCCGGACCTTGGTGGCCTCGATCTCGATCCGAAGCTGATCACCCGGAATGACGGAGCGACGCAGCTTGACCCGGTCGATCGCCCACAGCACCGCCAGCTTCCCCGTGTTCTCCAGCCTGCGCAGCAGCAAGACCCCCGCCAACTGCGCCATCGCCTCCAGGATCAGCACTCCTGGCATGATCGGCTGCCCCGGCCAGTGGCCCTGAAAGAACGGCTCGTTGATGGTTACGTTCTTGATGCCGACCGCGCGCCGGTACCCTTCCAGTTCCACCACCCGGTCGATCAGCAGGAAGGGGTATCGATGCGGCAAGAGATTCAGGATCTCCCGGATGTCGATTCCGGACTCCCGGATCGACTGACCGGCCACTTCCCGGGCGTGGATTTCCTCCACGATCTCCTTGACCAGCGACCGGTTGGTGTCGTGTCCCGAGCGCACCGCCACGATCCGGCCCTGGATGTCCACGCCAGCCAGGAACAGATCTCCAGTGAGATCCAGGATCTTGTGCCGCGCGAATTCATCCACGAACCGGAGCTCGTTGTCGATGATCCGGCCCCCGTCCAGCACCAGCGTGTTGTCCGTGTTCGCCCCCTGCCCAAGACCCCGCTCCCTCAGCGCATCGACCTCCTCCTTGAGTACGAAGGTCCTTGCAGGAGCGATTTGCTCGGCGAAGCTGTCGGCGTCCAGCCGGAAATCCACGAACTGGGAACCGCTCGAGGAGGCGGGCAGCGCGAGCGTGTAGAGAATCCTGAGCCCACCACCCTCGTCGGGAAAGAGGCCGATGCTGGCGTCACCATCCGTCACATGCATCGCGTGGTCCACGACGAGAGTGGCACGCTCCGCTTTCTGATCCACCAGCCCCGCGGCCCGAAGGAGCTGCACGTACGGGAGGGCCGAGCCGTCCATGGCAGGCAGTTCCGGCCCATCGATGTGCACCTCTGCGTTGTCCAGGCCGAGTCCGGCGAAAGCCGCGAACAGATGCTCGACCGTATTGATCTCGGCCTCTCCGTTGCGCAGCGAGGTCCGGCGGGCGCCCACCCCGAGGAAATCAAGCGTGGCCGGGATGTGCGGCGCGTCCGGAAGGTCGGACCGGACGAAAATCACCCCCTGGTTCGGCCCGGAGGGAATCACCCTCACATTCGCCGACCGGCCGGTGTGTATACCCACACCGGAAAACTCCACGGGCGACTTCAGCGTCCTTTGATTCCGCATTCAGCAGGCCGTTTCCGTTTCCGACGAATCTCCATCCTTCTCATGCAGCGCGTCGAGTCTCGACTCGAGTTCCCGGACGCGGCGCAGCAGCTTCGGCAGTCGGCGCAGAGCCGCCTCCTCACGTTTCTTGTCCAGGTGGTTCCGCGCCACGTAACCGTACAGAACCGAACCGTCCGGGACATCCTTGGAAATCCCCGCCCGCGCAGCAATGATCGAGTTGTCGCCGATGCGAATATGCCCCACGATTCCGGCCTGGCCGCCGATCACACATCCGTTTCCGACGGTGGTCGATCCGGAGATGCCCGTCTGTGCGGCGATGACTGTGTTGCTCCCCACATGCACGTTGTGGGCCACCTGTACCAGGTTGTCGATCTTGGTCCCCGCACCGATCACGGTCCAGCCGAACCGCGCCCGGTCGATGCTCACGAGAGCGCCGATCTCCACGTCGTCCAGGATCCGCACGGAGCCGATCTGTTCCTGCTTTTCAAGCCCTCTGGGCCCCGGGCGGTAGCCGAATCCCTCCGCTCCGATGACCGATCCCGGGTGGATGACGACCCGTTGCCCGAGGACCACCCTTTCTCCCACCACCACGTTCGGATGCAGCACGCAGTCCTGGCCGATCTTCGCGCCCGCTCCCACGTACACGCCGGGATGCAGGACCGTGCGTGCGCCCAGTTCCGCGCCCCTCCCGACAAACGCCCCGGCCATGACGGTGACCGACTCCCCGAGCCGAGCTCCCTCACAAACCACGGCCCTGGAATCGACTTCGCCTGACGGCGTTGGCCCTGCGGGACGGAACCACTCCACCAGCCGATCCATCGCCCGTTCCGGCTCTGCCACCCGGATGAGCGCGCGATCGCCCGCGGGGAAGGAACCCGTGACCAGCAGGGCACCTGCGCGGCTCCGCTCGGCCAGCGCGGCGTATCGCGGGTCAGCCACGAAGGAGAGTTCATCCGGGCCCGCATCCTGCAGCCCCGAGAGCCCCTGAACCAATAGCGAGCCGTCCCCTTCGAGGGTTCCGCCGAGATGTGCCGCGATCTCCTGGACCGTCCTTGCCACTTCCGTCCTTGCACCGGCGGCCGATCGCAGCGCTGCGGACGGCCATAAACTCTTCGAATTCAAAGACTAGCGACTAGTGTTGAGGATTGTAATCACGCTATCGGTGATGTCAAGCGAGGCCTCCGCGTACAACACGTCGCGAAGATACATCTCCGAAGTGAGTTCGCCTTGGTTGAGTCCCTCCAGCGGTCCTTCGCGTGACTGGACAACCAAGCTGATGCCGTGGCTGGTCGCATACTCGGAGATCGCCTTGCGAGCTCCGTCGAAGGCCGCCCTCTGTCCGCGCGTGATGCGGCGCAGACGCTCCTTCTCCAGGTACTCGTACTCATGGTCGAATCTCACCTTGGCGATGTTCTGCTCCAGCAGCAGCGCTCGGTGCTGCACCGGGTCTCCCTCGAGCAGCTCCAGGTCGGCTTCACGCGCCTCGATTTCGCTCTTCTTGACCTCTAGGTTGGTCCGCTTTTCGGTGTCGATCCAGCGGCGAATCGCCTCCTGCTCCCTGGCAAACGGCTTGGCCTCGCTCAGCACCCTAAAAAGATCGACCACCGCAACCGTCCCCATTGCCCCAGCCTGCGGCGCCGGACGGGCGAGCAGACGTACCTCCGGCAGCATGGCCGCGACCAGCAGAACCAGCAGGCCGGCTGCCAACAGCTTGATCGAATTCATGGAGACGACTCCTTCCAACACGAATCGCGGCGCACCGAAGTCTCTCCGATGCGCCAGATTCAGAATCTGGTCTTGACCCGAATGCTGAACAGCTCCGTCTCGTCGCTGGAGGCGGAGAGCACCGGAACACCCAGGTCGATCGCAACCGGAGTCGGGCCCAGGAATGGCAGCCGAACCCGGACGCCCACGCCGAGGGCGAGCCGCGGATTCCCGATCAAGTCGCCAAGAGTGTCCTCGATCGATCCCGCATCCGCGAAGACCACGCCGCGGAGCAGCTCCACCTCCTCGTCCAGCATGGGATCGTAGGAGGAGTAGAGCGGAAACCGGTACTCGGCGCTCGCCGCCCAGGCCAGCTCCCCACCCAGATGGACGTCCTTCGACTCGGGACCCACCCTGCGGTACTCAAAGCCGCGCAAGGGGAAATCACCGGACGCTCCGCCACTTGTGAAGCGCTCAAAGAACGGCAGATCCCCCCCGAAACCCTGGGCCGCGCCCACCGCGCCCCGCACGGCCAGCACCTGCTCACGCCCGAGGTCGTCCTCCATGATCGGCAAGAAGTACTCGCCGTCCAGGACCGCCCGGTGTCCGAATGCGTCACCCAGGAGCAGCTCGTAGCGACCTCCCACCTCGAACCCATCCGATGGATCGAGGATCGAGTCCACCTGCTGGTAGCGCCCGAAAACCCCCAGCGAAGGCACGAAGTTCCCGCCCTTCACGTCCTTCACGTCCGCGGGAGCGTCGCCATCCACGTCGTCGATGGTGACCAGTTCCAGTCGGCCGGTCACGCCGGCGGTCCAATCCTCATCGATCCGCCGGCTCAGCGTGGTCGCGAGGCCCAGCCGGTTCTCGCTGTACTCGTCGACCAACCGCACCGGCCGGTAGTAGGCATCGACGTTGAGCGAAACAGGATCCTCGTCCGGTCCCGTGAGATACGGCTCCGTGAACGAGACCCTGTAGGTCGACACGTTGTTGCCGGGCAGGGCCTGGATGATGAGCTGCTGCCCGCCGCCGTGGAACGCCTCGTTGCGCCAGAACTCCGAGAACAGGGTGATCGGGTCCCACGAGGAGGGCGCGTCGGTCAAGTCGAAGTTGTTCTTGACCAGATGCACCCCGCCATAGAAACCGATGTCGGTGTTGGCGGCGGCCCAGAAGGCCAGCCCCCCGGACTGGGTTTCCTCCACGTCGACGAACATGTCCTCGAGCAACGGGTCTCCGGTCTCCTCGAAGCGGGCATGCACCAGGCTGCGGCCCTGGCCATCGTCGAAGTAGCCAAGAGCGCGCAGCCTCTCGGAGGTCCGGCGGAGCTCCTTCGAGGAAGCGATATCTCCCGGATTGAGGGTCGACTCCCTGCGGATGATCTCGTCGCGGGTATTGGTGTTCCCCCGGATGACCACATCCCGGATCCGCTTCTGGTTTCCCTCGTCAACCACGTACGTCAAGCTCACCGAAGATCCCTGCTGCCCGAAGGCAATCTTCGATTCGGCGCGGCAACGCACGTAGCCGAGTTCGCCGTACCTCGCAACGATGCGCCTCAGGTCCTTGTCCACCGCGGTCATCCGGATCGGATCGCCCTCCCTCAGCCTGATCTCCGCGTACAGCTCCTGATCCAGCAGCGCCGTGTTCCCCTCGATGCGGATCTCACCGATGGAGTAGCGCACCCCCTCCTGGATTCGAATCTTGACCGTTGCCTCATCCTGGGCGGTGTTGAACTCCACTGCGTCGAGGGCGGCCTGCCCGTCCCGATACCCCTCCTCCTGCAAGAAGCGCTGCAGTTCGATGATGTCCCGGTCGAGGGCATCCCGCCTGAGGTACGACTTGATCAGCAGCAGCCGGGTGGGACGAGTGGTCATGACCTGCTCGAGACTGTCCGGGTCGACCGTCTCCAGACCCAGGAATTCGATCCCCTCCACCTCCACCTTCGGCCCCTCATGAATCTCGAGCACCGCCACGGACTCGTGCTCTCGCCGATCCACCGTGGCCTTCACTTCCGCGAAGTAGTACCCCTCTTCCTGAAGCAGCCGCTGCATGGTCAGGGCCCGGTCGCGGATCTGGGATTCCAGCAGGGATCGCACGCCGTCAAGCGACACCAACTCCAGCAATTCCGCTCCCCGCCCCGCCGGGACCCCGCGGGTTTCCACCCCCGAGACAAGCGCCTCCTCGTCCACGTTCAGCGTCAGCCGCACCCCTCCCGCCACCGACTCCTCCAGCACGGAGACGCGAATCCCGAAGCGTTCGTAGATGTCCCGGATGTCCTCGGTCACATCCGCCGCCCGCAGCGGGCGGCCCACGCGGGTGCGCATGTTCTGCAGCATCTGCTCGTTGGTGACCCGGCGGTTGCCGACCACGCGGATCGCCACGACCTCCTCACCCTCGCGGGCATGGCCCCACGACGAGGAGAACATCGAAACAAAGAGAAGTAAGAACGAGATACCCAACCGACTCCACCAGTCCTACCGGTTCATCAGGACCGCCCGATTGTAGAGAGAGGAGTCTGTGAAACGAATCCCCATTAGGTTCGTTTGATCAGGATACCCTTTCCCGTCCCCCAAATGGTTCCCGGGGCGGCCGCCACCCTTCGGCCGCCCCGGACACCGGAATGCCTCAGATCACGCCCTGATCCAGCATCGTGTCGGCAACCTTGAGGAAGCCGTGGATGTTGGCTCCGATCACGTAGTTCCCCTTGTGGCCGTACTCCTCGGCCGCCCTGAGGCAGTCGGAGTGGATCTGCTTCATGATCTTCTGCAGCCGTCCGTCGACCTCTTCACGGGTCCAGTTGTAGCGCATGGAATTCTGGGCCATTTCCAGCCCGGAAACCGCGACACCACCCGCGTTGGCGGCCTTGCCGGGACCGTAGAGGATGCCCTTCTCGAGGTAGACCGCGATCCCCTCCGGCGTGGTCGGCATGTTCGCGCCCTCGGAAACCACGTAGACGCCGTTCTTCATCAGATTCTGGGCGTCCGTGCCATTGACCTCGTTCTGGGTCGCGGACGGGAAGGCGCAATCCGCCTTGTGGTTCCAGAGCGGGTTGCACTTGGCCGCACTGTCGAGGGGCGTGTACTTGGCGCCCTTGTACTCGCTGGCGTACTCCTCGATCCTGCCCCTGCGCACGTTCTTCAGGTTCATGACGAACTTGAGCTTGCCGGGGGAGATTCCCTCGGGGTCGTAGATGTAGCCGCTCGAGTCGGAGAGCGTGACCACCTTGCCGCCCAGCTCATTGAGCTTCTCGGTCGTGTACTGGGCCACGTTGCCGCTTCCGGAGACCAGGCAGGTCTTCCCTTCAAGCGTCTCGCCGCGGGTGGCGAGCATCTCCGCCGCGAAGTAGACCGCGCCGTATCCAGTCGCTTCCGGCCGGATCAGCGAGCCGCCCCAGTTGATCCCCTTGCCGGTCAGCACGCCGGTGAACTCATTTCGCAGCCGCTTGTACTGGCCGAACAAGAAGCCGATCTCACGCCCGCCCACGCCGATGTCGCCCGCGGGGACGTCGGTATTCGGTCCGATGTGCCGGGC
>JAZDLC010000083.1:0-12203 GCA_043802345.1 Planctomycetota bacterium
ACCACTGCCGTCACCACCTTGTGGTGGGGCCACCCCCGCCTTGTGCCCTCTGTATTGAGCCGACCCGCCTTCGAACGGCCTGCCGCCTGTCCTACAGCCCCAGGATGAGCGCCCGGTAGCTGTGCCACCAGTGGTGCACACCGTATCCGTTGTAGGTCAGGGGATCGGTGATGAACGGAATGGAGTCGTACATGATCTGGGCGTACGAGAGGTACTCCGGCCGCGGATTCTTCCGGTAGGCAAGGGCGAGCGCGGACGGAATCCAGGTGTTGATGCCGGTGTTGTCCCCCTTGTAGTTGATGTTGTTGTGGTCGTCGTTCGCCAGCGCCTCGTTCATGGCGACGCCGTTCCAGGCGTAGTCGACGATGTAGTCGGAGACATCCAACGCGATCTGCCTTGACAGCGGATTGCCCGTCTCGCGGTGATGTAGCATCATGCCGTGAATGGTGACCGCGAGCTGCCAGGGAAGGTCGTACTCGTCGTCCGCGATGTGGTTGGCGTGAGGCGGGTATTCCGTGATGTAGTGATAGACGATGCCGGTGGTCGGCGATGGATCCTGGCCGTAGGTGGCGTTTACGGAGGCGAGCAGGTCGTTGGCCGCGTCCAGGAACTTCTGGTTCCCGGTGACCTGGTAGATCTTGATGATCCCCCGCATGGTCCAGCCGACGCCCCGCGTGCTGCCGGGCGAACTGGTGAGCGAGTAGATCGGCCAGGTCCGTACGCACTGGCCGACTTCATCGAGCGCGTCCAGGGTGACCCGATCGCCGGTCATCAGGTAGTACTCGTACAGGTCGTCTATCGTGAAGTGCTCGATGTCGAAGGCATTCCAGCCATGTCCGCCGGACGGGATGTTCGCGCGGTGGGGATCGAGAGCCGGATCGATGCTATCCCTGCCGAGCTTGTCGGTCGAGAAGGACCATGGCGGCAAGCCCTCCCAGAGGATCGCTCCCGGATGGGCTTCCTTGCGGAACCCGTCGATGTGGTAGGTGCGGAGGTCCTGGGAATGGAGCGCGAATAGTTCGGCCATGCGGAAGGCGGACGGGGATCCGGTCATGGCGAACTTGTCGAAGTAGGTGAGCTTGTTGCGGGGCGAACCGGTGGTATGGGTGTTCCTGGCCCACGTCTGCTCGCCGAATTCGGACCATCCGAAGGAGTAGGAGTCGTTGGTGAAGGCGCCGCCGTAGAGCGACCCGAGCTTGCCATCGTCGTACGAGATCATCTCCGCATCGGAATACCCCGTGATGTCGAGGTCGCCCTGGTCGGCCCATGCCTTCGATTCGCGAATCCACTCGTCGTCGGGATAGGGGCGGAGCGGGTTCTGGAAGCAGTCCGTGGCCTCCGCCAGGGTCACCCCGCCCGGCCCGTGGGCGGCGAACAGGAAGTCGGTGGTCTTCTGCTGCCCGTCATCCAGCCAGTGGAAGGCCCCGAACTCCTCGGGGAAGATGCTGAACCGCAGGTTGTTCGCGCCGTCGTAGCTGAACCCCTTGGGGAAATTTTCGAACCAGTAGCGCATCGTCATGCTCAGGCCGACGGTGTCGGTGCCGACGTGCATGAAGCCGCCGGCCTGGGCCCCGTTGGCGACTTCGTTGCTCACCCCCGCGTACACCTTGTACCCCTGGAAGGTGGTGTTTGGCGATTCGGCCCATTCAGCCCCGCCATGGCTGTCCTGGTAGAGCCGACCGGCTCCGGGAATCCGAACGATGCCGCCGCCGTCGGTTCCAAAGGTCACCGTCTTCTGGGGGGCGGCGAACCCTGCAACCGGTCCCGTGTTGAGGTAGTACGACTCGAACCCGATGTTCCCGAGCGGATTCGAGAGGTATGAATTGCGCAGGGTGTGTTGGACGCGAAAGTACGGCTTGCCGGCATAGAAGGTATACCGCGTGCGATAGGTGAAGAAGTCGCGGTCGATCCCGCTTCCCTGAATGACCGGCCGGTGGGAGCCGTCGGCGCGGATGACGGTGCGGAGTGGACCCTCCTCTTCCACGAAGACGTTCACGTCCGCGGCGGTGGCCGAGTAGAGGGTGCCAAATCGATCCTTCAGCACGAAGCCGCCATTCGCCGGCTGGTCCAGGACCTTCTCCTGATTCCTGGCCTTGCCGTCGCCGTCCATGTCGACCCAGATCTTGTCCATGAAGTTGGCGTAGTTCCGGCTGAGATGGAACTTCGCGACGCCAGTGTTGATCTTGATCTTCGAGCCCTTGACCTTGACCTTCAGCTTGGGCGGCTTTCCCTTGCCGTCGCCCGTCCGCTTGCGCCTCAGGCTGTAGGTCGTCTCGGAGTCAGCGCCGGCCGTGACCTGCAGATCGACGAGCAGCCAGCGGATCGCCTTGGTCGCGTCGTCCGGTTCCCCGTTCCAGCGTTGCTGTACGCGGAATTGCGCCGGCACCGCCTTTCCATTCGGACCGAGAACGACCAGGTCCCTGGTCGCCGTGACCATGTCGCTCTTTTTCAGCGGGAAGGCGAAGCTGACCGGATCCGCCTCCCGGACGACACCGAATGTCTCCTTGACGTGGATCGCGAGACCGTCGTCCAGCGAGGGTGGGTCGTCAGCGCTTGCCGTGGGGAGGATCACCGAGGCCGTGAGGAGGCATGGAGCCAACAGACGCCGAATGGGTAGTGAGATCATCATTCCGGTGTGAATCCAGGTGTCGTCTCAGTGGCGCCGGTGGGGCCGGGCGCTCCCGGGACACTGACGGGCATTCGGGCACAGTGTCAGTATCGACATCCGGGATCCCGGGGATCGTAGCGGTGGGGGCTCCAGATCAAAATGAATAGAATGAAATGCCCCCAGGACAAAGGGATACGATCCGGAGGTATGTCTCCACTTTGGACTCAAGCAGTGATTTGAACGGAACTCCGCCGTGGCTCCGGCTCCAGGCCGAACGCCTGCCAGACGAGGGAGTCGATGCGCCGTTCCAGCTCCTGGTGCTCTGGACCTGGTTCAGGCCGAAGCGCCAGTCTCAGGCTGACCAGATCGAGAATGCGAAGCGCCACAGGGTGGCTGATGTCGGGGAGGGGGAAGCGGCTCAGGTATTGCGTGATGTACCGTCTGCGCCCGGAATAGAGCCGGTTCGAGCAGTATTCGTCGTAGAAACGGGATCCCAGGCTGGAGTTCGCCACGGCCAGAACCAGCAGGAGCATCCTGTGGTCCACACCCTCCCTGGTGGTAAGCCAGTAGCAGTCGCCGTTGACCAGGGCTCCGCTCTCGTCAAGGAAGCAGCGGGGCTGCTCCGAGATATCGGGAAGGACGAGCTTCGGCGCGCCCCAGGCCTCCGGATCCTGGGATACCCAGAGTTCGTACCACTGCCGGCCCGCCTTCCGCAGGTACTCGCGGGCCGCCAGGCGCTCCTGGAACTGCTGGAGATACCCCGCCGCCCCCGGATAGCGAGCCAGATCGACCGGACATCGCCGGCCGTGACGCTTCGTGTGCGGATAGAGAACTCTCTTCTGGGGCTGGCGGAGCGGGAGGTAGGGTGCCGCGACCTCGTGGGTGAGCAAGGGGCGCAGAAGCTCTGGTTCGGGGCGCACCCGGTTCTGCAGGTGGGTCCAGTCGCGGCGGATGAAGATCGCGTCGGCGGTTGTCTTGAGGCCGACCCTGATGCGAAGCACGGCGCCAAAGGTCATGGCCGTCTTCTCGGAGATGCGCGCCGACCAACCCCGCGATGCCTCCCGGCGTGGCGTCCACGGTGAGCTGTCCGCGTCAGGCAGCTCCAGCGTGCCGCGGTCGATCACGAACCGCCTCCCGCCGGCCGTGATGAGACCCTCGGCGCCACCGGCGATGGCCTGAAGCACGTCCGGGTGCGGGGGTACCGGTTCCGAGGGTGGCGAGCCGCGATGACGCAGGATGCGCATGAAAGGCGCCGCGTCCTCCTGCGGGCTCGCCTGGCCGGCCGGCCGGCGGACCTGGGGGCCGGAGCGGTTCTTGCGAGCGATGACAATCGCCGGCAGGACAGCCGCGGAGAAGAGGCCGGTGTCACCCAGGTCGATGATCCGCTCCACCTTGAACTGCCGGCGGAGCAAACCGCGCATGCTCGATCCGGAGCGGGTCGTCAGGAAGCGGTTGGAGCAGAGCAGCGCCAGGCGGCCTCCGGGCCGCAGGCAGCGGGCCATGCCCGCCACGAATGCGTGATAGAGATCGACCCTGTCGGAGAGGCCGAGCGTCCGGCTGAGACGGCGCGAGCGGGCCGCCCCGAGAACCTGGGTGCGGACGTACGGCGGGTTCGCGATGATGAGGTCGAACCCCTCCACGAGGCGGAGTCCGGCGTGCGGCGGCCACAGCCCGCCTTCCGCACCCTCCTCGAATCCCAGGAGGAAGTCGCCTCGCACCAGGTGGAGCGCGGCCACCGCCCGGCCGCGGAGCTTCCCGCGGGCGCTGGAAAGAGCCTCCTCATCCAGGTCGATTCCCGTAAGCCGCAGACCGGAGGAGCGCTCGCGACCTGCGCAATCCAGGACGGCGCCGAGGAGCCTGCCGTCGCCACAGGCTGGGTCGAGGACGTCCGCGACTTCCGCGCCCGCATCCTGAAAGGCGAGCCGCGCCAGGAAGGCCGCCAGCGGCAGGGGTGTGGGGTGTCTCCCGGTGGACTTGCGGATTCTCGAGGCCGCCATCCGAGCAGGATGTCAGTCCTGCCGGGCCAACGCGAGCGCCGAATCGACACCGACTCGATCCGGCACCCGCATCGGTGGCCAATTTGCAGGATCCCAGCGAAACCGGTTCATATGCCGCCCCCGATTCCCTCCAGGGCTTGCTACACCGCGAGCGGCTCTGATCCCAGCGGCATCAGCAGATGCTCCAGGTTGCGGCGGACCGTTTCGTTCAACTGCTCCTGCCGGAACGGCTTGGCGAGATAGTCGTCCATGCCGGCCGCGAGGCAGCGCTCGCGATCCCCCTCCCCCGCGTCGGCGGTCAGAGCGATGATGGGGATCTTCGCGCGCTCGTCGTCGCGGGCCCGAATCTGCGCCATGGCGGCGAACCCGTCCACTCCCGGCATTCTGCAGTCCATGAGGATGAGATCGAAGTCGTGGCGTTCAACCTGTGCCACGGCCTGCGCGCCGTTTGCGGCGGTGGTCACGTCGCAGCCGATCTTCTCGAGCATCCTGGTCGCAACCTTCTGGTTGACGACGTTGTCTTCCGCCAGGAGGAGCCTGGGCGTCGACCGGAAGGCCGGACCGGACTCGACCCTGTCGTCTTGCGGGCCGGAACGCCGTCCGGCCAGGCATCTCAGAATCGACTTGAGGCGGACCGGACGGGAGAGGGTCGTGTCGAAGACCTTCTCGGCCCGCTCAGAGATAGCGCGCCACGACTGCGGATTGCAGAACGCCACCGTCGCCTCGAGTTTCGCCTCTCCTCGGAGGGCCCTGACCCGCTCCAGGGTCTGCTCCTGGTCTGCGTCGAACGGGACGATCAGGGTGGTGGGCCCGCGGCCTTCAGCGCCTGGATGCGCCATCCTGGATGGCACCTGTTCCAGGGAGTCGACCCTGTCATGCGGGATTCCCAGGAATGCGAGTGACTGCGCCAGGGCTTGCGCCTGCAGGTCCAGAGGTCCGGCCAGCAGCACGTTGAGCCCCTCGGGAAGCCGGGCGGCCTGGAAGGATGGCTGCTGCTCGACCACGGGGACGCGGATCGTGAACCAGAAGGTCGACCCGGCGCCTTCCTCCGACTCCACCCCGATCTCCCCGCCCATCAACTCCGTGAGTCGTTTCGAGATCGAGAGACCCAGCCCGGTTCCTCCGTACTTCCGCGTGGTCGAGGTGTCCGCCTGGGAGAACGACTTGAAGAGGCGGTCCATCTGGCTGCTGGAGATGCCGATGCCCGTGTCGTGGACGGAGAACCGGAGGGCGACGTTTCCGTCCTCCTCGCCGTCCTTTGAGCGCTCCACCTCGAGCCAGACCTTGCCGGACGGCGTGAACTTCAAGGCGTTCCCGATGAGATTGGTGAGGATCTGCTGCAGGCGGGTGGCGTCCCCCTCCAGTACTGCCGGCACATCGGAGGCGACGACGGCACCTAGCTCGAGTCCGCGCCCCTCCGCGACCCCGGAGAGCTGCATCAGCACCGTGTCCGCCGTCGCGCGCGGCTGGAAGGAGCGCCGCTCGAGTTCGAGCTTGCCCGCTTCCATCTTTGACACGTCCAGGATGTCGTTGATCAGTGTCAGCAGGATCTCGGCCGAGGAGCGCGCCGCCTCCACATATTCGGCCTGGTCGTCAGTCAGGTCCGTGCCGAGCAGGAGATCACTTATGCCGATGACGCCGTTGAGCGGTGTCCGGAGTTCGTGACTGACGGTGGCCACGAAGACCGCCTTGGTCCGGACCGCCTCCTCTGCCAGTCGCTTGGCGTCGTCCAGCTCCTCCACGGCCCGGGCCAGCTCGCTGGAGTTCCGCTCGTGCGTGTCGTTGGCCATGAGCAGGCCCGACATCTCGTGCTCAACGGTCTCCAGCGAAGCCCGCAGTTCCGTCTCGATCGACTCGAGTTCCCGCACCCGGGCTGCGCTCAGCAGCAGACTCGACCGGAGGGTTTTCGACCGGATGGCGAGCATGGCAATGCCCGCAACGAGGGCGAGAACGAGTCCTGCCGTCAGGGCAGTCACGAGGTCCGGCCCGGTGGCGCGCAGAAGCAGACCGGTCACTAGACCTCCGGCTGCGGCCAGCAGGAGGCGATGCGTGGAACATGGGCGCATGGGACGGCCTATCGGCAGCCGGCCCGTCCCAGCATTAGCCTTCTGAGAGCGGTCCGATCTGCCGGATCAGATCGTCCAGCTCGGCGCCTCCGGCGCCCTTTGAATTGGCTCTCAGCTCGTCCTGGAAGGCCTCCGCCTCGGTCGCGCAATCGTCCGCCCGGAGCTCGGCGGCCACACAGCCGGGATGGACGTTGATCGGCCCGGAGCGGACCTTCCCGTAGAATTCCACGTTGCGCAGCAGGGCGACGCGGAAGGAGTTCTGCTCGATCATTTCTCCGCAGTGCTTGCATTTCGAGCGGCCCGTCGGAGCCCGCTCGGCATACGGAGCCTTCGGCTTCTCGGCTTTCTTCCGCTCCCCTTCTTCCACCAGCTTCTGGAGCGACTCCAGAGTGGGCAGTTCCAGACCCTCCGGCCAGGCCAGGGCCGCGTATGCCGCTTCGACGTCCTCGAGACGCCGGCGCGCGGCGCAGGTCAGGTGATGCCAGAGATACCCCGGGCCGAACGGACCCTGGATCAGCACGCCGATGCGGAGCTTCTCCTTCTGGATGGGGCGCCGGCAGGTCTTGCACTTGGATCGCCCGGAACGAGCCATCTCGATCTTGTAGGCCGGCAGATCCATTTCTTCCGCGGGAACGGAAACGTCGTCGGGCATCGATTCCTCCAAACTCCTGCTGGGCAGTCCGTAGGCCGTCGAGAAGCTGGATGACCCCCGTTCTTCTCGCGGCCTGCTCAAAAGAGGATGCCCATGAGAGGGGTTGACTTCAAGGATCGAAACGGCATTCTTTCATCCGGATGGACGGATGATGAATCTCACCACGACTGCGGATCTGTTTCAGATACTGGGAGATCCAACCCGGGCGAGGCTCCTTTGGCTGCTCGCATCGGAGGAACTCACGGTGGTGGAAATTACCCGGGTGACCGGGCTGACTCAGTCTCGGGTGTCGAGCCACCTCGGACGGCTGCGGGAGGTTTCGCTGGTGGTCGACCGGCCGGATGGGAGCTGCAGGTACTACAGCGTGGACCCTGAGCGAATGGACGCGGAGGTCAAGAACGCCTGGAACCTGCTGCGGGCGACCACCGATGACCCGGTCCTGGATCAGGATCGGGAGCGGGTCCTCCAGGTGCTCGCGAGCCGCTCTCGACCCCAGACATGGACCTGTTCCGTGGCGGAGCAGATGGAACGGCACTACTCGCCGGGGCGCGCCTGGGAGGCCACCGCCTGGGGAATCGTCGGGCTGGCCCGCCTCGGCGACGTGCTGGACGTGGCCTCCGGAGACGGGCTTCTGGCGGAGCTTCTGGCGCCCAGATCCCGCTCGGTCACCTGCCTGGATCGCAGCGAGAAGGTGATTGCGGCCGGGAAGAAGCGGCTCCGGCACCTGCGTCAGGTCCGTTTCGGGCAGGGCGAGATGCAGGATCTGCCGTTTACGAACGGGTCGTTTGACCAGGCCCTGCTAATGAATGCACTGACCTATTCCGATGATCCAGCGATGGTGTTCAGGGAAATCCACCGCGTGCTCCGGCCCGAGGGCACGCTGGTGGCCGTGACCCTGAAGCGCCATGGGCATCGGGATGCGCTCGACCGTTTCAACCACGTCCTGCCCGGTTTTGAGCTGGACGAACTGCGTGAGATGCTGGCTGAGGCCGGCTTTCGCGTGCAACTGTGCGATGTCACCTCACGGGAGCGGAGACCGCCGCACTATGAGGTGATCACGGTCCACGCTGACCGCGTCGACGCGTGTGACCGATGAAGGCAAGGATGCAGCCGATGACGACGAACGACACGATTCTGAAGGCGCTCTCTGAACGGATCCTCCTGCTGGACGGCGCCATGGGCACCATGATCCAGAAGGAGAGTCTCGACGAGAAGGCATTTCGCGGCGAGCGCTTCAAGGATCACTCGCGAGATCTGCGCGGCAACTACGACGTGATCTGCCTGACCCAGCCGGATGTGATCCGATCGATCCACAAGGCCTATCTGGAGGCCGGGGCGGACATTGTCGAGACGAACTCGTTCTCCGCGACATCGATCGCGCAGTCAGACTACGGCCTGGAAGCGCTGGCCTACGAGATCAACAAGGTGGCGGCGGAGATCGCGCGATCGGAGGTGGACCGTTTCGTGGCCGCGCATCCGGACTGGCCCCGCTTCGTGGCCGGATCGGTCGGACCCACGAACCGCACCTGTTCGATTTCCCCGGACGTCAATGACCCCGGACACAGAAACGTGACCTTCGAGGAGCTCAGGCGCTCCTACCTCGAGGCCGCCCGGGGGCTGCTCGACGGCGGTTGCGACCTGCTCCTGCTGGAGACGATCTTCGACACCTTGAACGCCAAGGCGGCGCTGTTCGCCTTTGAGGAGCTGTTCGAGGAGAGGGGAGAGCGCGTCCCGGTGATGATCTCGGGGACGATCACCGACCTGAGCGGGAGGACGTTGTCAGGTCAGGTGGCGGAGGCGTTCTGGATCTCCGTGTCACACTGCAAGCCCCTTTCCGTGGGATTGAACTGCGCTCTCGGCGCGAAGGACCTGCGGCCACACCTGCAGGAGTTGTCGCGGATTGCGGACACTCGCATCAGCGCCCACCCGAACGCAGGCCTGCCGAATGAGATGGGCGAGTACGACGAATCTCCGGCGGTGATGGCCGCGACCTTGCGCGAGTTCGCCGAGAGCGGACTCGTGAACATCGTGGGCGGCTGTTGTGGCACCACCCCGGAACATATCCGGGCGATCAGCGAGGCGGTTGCCGGACTCGAGCCGAGGAGCGTACCGGCGCACAGGCCGATCTGCCGGCTGTCCGGATTGGAGCCGTTGAGCATCCTCAAGGAGAGCAACTTCGTGAACGTGGGGGAGCGGACCAACGTGACCGGCTCGCTTCGGTTCGCGCGCCTGATCAAGGAGGAGAAGTACGAGGAAGCTCTGAACGTGGCCCGGGAGCAGGTGGTGAACGGGGCCCAGATCGTCGATGTGAACATGGACGAGGGGATGCTCGATTCGGAGCATGCCATGCGGACCTTCCTGCGGCTGATCGCCTCGGAGCCCGACATCAGCCGGGTGCCGCTGATGATCGACTCGTCGAAATGGAGCGTGCTCGAGGAAGGGCTCAAGAACGTTCAGGGGAAATGCGTGGTCAACTCGATCTCCTTGAAAGAGGGCGAGGAGGTGTTTCTCGAACAGGCGCGCAAGGTCCGGAGGTACGGCGCCGCGGTGATCGTGATGGCCTTCGACGAGAAGGGGCAGGCGGACACGATGGCGCGAAAGGTCGAGATCTGCAGCAGGTCGTACGAACTGCTCACCCGCAAGGTCGGCTTCCCGCCGGAGGAGATCATCTTCGACCCGAACATCTTCGCCGTGGCGACCGGAATCGAGGAGCATCGGACCTATGCCCGCGACTTCATCGAGGCTACACGTCTCATCAAGGAGAAGTGTCCCCACGTGCTGATCTCCGGGGGTGTGAGCAACGTCTCGTTCTCCTTCCGGGGGAACAACCCGGTTCGGGAGGCGATGCACTCGGTCTTTCTGTACCACGCGGTCGGCGCCGGCATGGACATGGGGATCGTCAACGCCGGGCAGCTGGTCGTGTTCGAGGAGATCGATCCGGACCTCAGAAACCGGATCGAGGACGTCATCCTGGATCGCCGAGATGACGCCACGGAACGGTTGCTGGAGGTGGCCGAGAATGTCAAGGGAAGCGCCAGGGAGAGAAAGGATGATCTCTCATGGCGCGAGGGAACGGTTCAGGAACGGCTCTCGCACGCGCTGGTGAAGGGGATCACCGAGTTCGTGGTGGAGGACACGGAGGAAGCTCGCCTGCAGTACGCGCGGCCGATCGAGGTGATCGAAGGTCCGCTCATGGCCGGGATGAACGTGGTCGGAGAGTTGTTCGGGGTCGGCAAGATGTTCCTGCCGCAGGTTGTGAAGAGCGCGCGGGTGATGAAGCAGGCGGTGGGGCACCTATTGCCTTTCATCAGTGATGGGGCGGAATCGGAGACACTGGGGAAGCGGGGCAAGATCGTGATGGCGACGGTGAAGGGGGATGTCCACGACATCGGCAAGAACATCGTTGGCGTGGTGTTGCAGTGCAACAACTTCGAGGTGGTCGACCTGGGGGTCATGGTGCCGTGCGCGAGGATCCTCGCGGGCGCGAAGGAGCAGAACGCGGACATGATCGGCCTCTCGGGACTGATCACTCCCTCCCTCGACGAGATGCGGTTCGTGGCGAAGGAGATGAAGCGGGAGGGTATCGGAATCCCGTTGCTGATCGGGGGGGCGGCGACCTCGCGGATCCACACCGCCGTCAAGATCGAGCCGGAGCGCACAGGGTGCACCGTGCACGTGACGGATGCGTCGCGGGCGGCCAACGTCTGCAGCCTGCTGGCCAGCAGCGATCCAGCGGTGCGGGAAAAGTACATCGGGAAGATCGCCCAGGAACATGCGACGTTGCGGGCGCAGCACAGCCGGCGCAAGGCGATGCCGGAGCGGCTCTCACTCGAGAAGGCCCGTGAGTGCCGCCTCGTTACCGACTGGGAGAAGCACCCCCCCGTGAAGCCGGCCTTCCTCGGGCTCAAGGTGTTTGACGACTACGATCTGGCCACCATCGCCAGCCACATCGACTGGACTCCCTTCTTCCATGCCTGGGAACTGAAGGGCGTCTACCCTCAGATCCTCCATGATGAGCGTTTCGGAGAACAGGCCTGCTGGCTGCTCGAGGAGGCCCGGGGAATGCTCAAGTGGATCATTCGGGAGCGCTCGCTCAAGGCGAAGGCCGTGATCGGCCTGTTCCCGGCCAATAGCACGGAGGAGGACGACATCGAGGTCTACACCGATGATTCGAGAAGCCAGGTACTGACGACGATCCACTGCCTGCGTCAGCAGACGGCGAAGTCGAGAGGGAACGCCAACTACTCCCTGGCCGACTTCATCGCCCCCCGCTCCAGTGGCGTCAAGGACTACGTGGGGGGGTTCGCGCTGACGGCGGGGATCGGCATGAGCGCGGTGGTGAAGCAGTTCGAATCGGAGCACGATGACTACGGCATCATCATGATCAAGGTGCTGGCGGACCGGCTCGCCGAGGCCCTGGCGGAGCATCTTCACGAGCGAGTGCGGCACGAGTACTGGGGATTCGGCGGAGCGGCGGACGGCCGGGCCGGCCATTTCCGCGGGATCCGTCCGGCGCCGGGGTATCCCGCGTGCCCCGACCATAGCGAGAAGGCGATCCTGTTCGACCTGCTGGAGGCCGGCTCCAACGCCTCGATGAGCCTCACGGAGAGCTTCGCGATGCTGCCCACGGCGGCGGTGACCGGATACTACTTCTCGCACCCGGAATCGACCTACTTCGGCCTCGGCAAGATCGGCAAGGACCAGGCGGCTGAGTACTCCCGGCGCAAGGGAGCGGACCTGGAGACGGTGGAGAAGTGGCTCGCGCCCGTGCTGGCGTATGACTGAGCCACGGCCCGGCCGCGACAGAGGCTCGCGGAAGAGGCCGGACCAGTGGGTGCCATCCGCTCCTCCCGGTCGCTAACCTCCGCACCATGTCCTCC
>JAZDLC010000084.1:0-16684 GCA_043802345.1 Planctomycetota bacterium
GCCTTCACGTCCGCCGGGGTGGCGTATCCCCGGCCCCGCAGCACCGCATGGGTCCTGGCCGCGAGCACCAGGGCGACGGCCGCCCGCGGCGACGCGCCCAAGCGGATCGCCTCGACCAGGTCGTCCAGTCCGACCGATCCCGGGTCGCGGGTGGCGCGAATCACCTCCAGCACGTACCGCACCAGCCGATCGTCCACATAGACGGCATCCACCAGGCGCCGCGCGGAGAGAATCCGTTCGGCGCTCGCCACCGCCTGCACCTCCGGCAGGGCTCCGGTCCGGGCCATCCGCCGGACGATTTCCGACTCCTCCTCGATGGAAGGGTAGTCGAGCACCACCTTCAGCAGGAACCGGTCCAGCTCCGCCTCGGGAAGGGGGTAGGTCCCCTCGTGCTCGATCGGATTCTGCGTGGCGAGCACCAGGAACGGTTCGGGGAGGGGGAAGGTGGCGTCTCCAATGGAAACCTGATGTTCCTGCATCGCTTCCAGGAGCGCCGAGTGCACCTTGGCCGGAGCGCGGTTCACCTCGTCGGCCAGGATCAGTTGCGCGAAGATCGGCCCCTTCTTCACCTCGAACTTGCCGGTGGCCGGCTGGAAGATCGGCGTGCCGGTGATGTCAGAAGGCAGCAGGTCGGGAGTAAACTGGATGCGCCGGAAGGAGATGTCGAGGGTGCGGGCGAGTGTCTCCACCGCCAGCGATTTGGCAAGCCCCGGCACTCCCTCCAGGAGCAGATGCCCTCCCGACAGAAGTCCCATCAGCAGCCGCTCCACCAGCAGCCGCTGACCGACGATGACGCGCCCCACCTCCGTCGTGATCCGCTCGAGGACTTCGGCCTCGGCCTCGATCTGTCGGCTCAACTCGGTGGCTTCGGTCATGATCGTTATCTCAGGTCCTTGGGCAGGGCGAAGTACCTTTCCCACCGTTCCGCGATCCGGGCCACGTCCGCGCGGTTCTCGAACCGGTAGGGAGTCCCGAAGTGAACTCCGAACTCCCGCTCGAGGCAGGCGATGCTGTTGTGCCGCACGAACCAGTTCTGGTCCCTGAGAGACCGGACCAGGATCGGCAGGGGAACCCCCTCGACCAGGTCCGCTTCGGCTGAAGTGACCTGCACATTCAGGGCCCGCTGGAACCAGTCACGCTGCTCGAGGTCCGGCTCGTCCCTGAACCGCTGCACGAACGTCTCGCCGTTCTCGCCCCCCTCGCAGCAGAACAGGAGGGAGAGAGAGTCCCTGCTCCTGGCCGCCCGATCGGGAACCTCCAGAACCGCCAGGAGTTCGGGCACCGCCGCCATCTTTCCGCAGGCCGCCAGCCGGTAGGCCGCTTCCTCACGGAGTTCCGCCTCCTCCGATCCGAGCAGGTCGCGCAGGGCCTCGAGAGCCGCGGGGGACTCGATGGCCGCCAGGGTGTCGAGTGCGCTCAGGCCGGTCTGGGTCCTGACGCCGAAGCGCTTCACGGAGTGACTCAGGATCTCCACAGCCCCCTTGTTGCCGATCTTGCCGAGCCCCCGGTATGCCGCCAGCACGTCGGACTCCTCGCCAGTTTCCACCGCGGCCGCCAGGAGATCCTGCGTCTCCTGGCTCCGGTCAAAGCCGAGAGCCTCCAGCGCGATGCGGCGCAGCGCCTCGCTCTCGCCCTGCGCCATCTCGAACAACTTCGACCGGCACTCCGGATCATGGAGGCGGCCCATCGCCATGATCGCCTCCCGCCGAACCCGTGCGTCCGGGTCGTCCAGGGTGCGGAACAGCGCCTCCTTCTCCAGTCCTCCCCCCTCCGCCCCTTCTCTCAAGGCGGCAATCCGCACCAGCGGCCGCGAATCCTCCAGTCCGGCGGAGATCAGGTCGAGTCCCCGCAGGGCGCGCTTCAGGAGCGGCTCGCCCGCCTCGCCGAACTGTCCCACAACGAACTCCGCGAAGGGGGAGAACAGGGCGGGATCGCCGATGTCGACCAGCATCCGAACCAGGATCGATCCGGAACCTTCCGGGAGCTGCTCGTCCCGGAGGGCGTGCTGCAGGAGCCGGAACTCCTCCGGACCGAGCAGATCGCGGTCGACACCCGCTCGCCACAGGACCGTGAGCGCCTCGGTCCGGCTCAATTCGTCCAGCATCGGCAAGCCGATCTGCACCGCCTGCAGCAGGCGCCGGCGCCGCACCAGATCACCGCTGTCCGGCCCGAAATGGGGCGCCTGCTGGTAGTAGAACTCCGGGAAGTTCGCCGGAGCGCCCACGTACAGCCTCTGCCAGTAGGCCGCGTCCGCGGTCTCCATGATGGCGGCCACCGCCAGGTCGAACGCCTCGTCCTCCTGTGCGCCCAGCACCACCGTGCGCTCCCGGTTCTGCCAGACGAGCCGCAGCCGGCGATAGACCGCCGAGTCGTCCGACTCGTCGACGCGCCGCCGACCGCGGGACAGCACATCCGAAGCGAGCAGCTTCTCGACCAGCTCCTTCATTTGCTGCTCGCCGACGAACAGGGCTCCAGCCAGTTGGCTGTTTCCCTTCGCCATGCTCTTCAGCAGTCCGTCGCCGGCCAGCAAGACCTGCTCGCGCCCGCCGTCGCGAAGGAACCCTCTTCTCTCGAAGCGGATGCTCAGCTGGCCCGCGAGCGAAGCCAGGCGGTCCGGAGGAAGATCTCGCCGAATCAACGGCGTCTCTCCCTCTCCCTGCCAGGCGGCCCGCCAGCGAGTCAGATCTTCTCCGAGATCCACGCCGGTGATGTGCCGGACCCGCACCGACGCCAGGGAGAAAAGCGCCATGTAATCCTTGAAGTAGATGTTCTGCAGGAAGGTCTCCATCAGCGTCGGGAGCACCTGCTCGCCCAGCAGGGCCTCGATCCCGGGCGAGTCGGATCTGAAACCGATCTGCGCCAGCGCGATGGCGGAGGTGACGCGCTCCATCGGATCGAGCGCGCGCAGCCTCCTGGTCAGGTCGGGAATCCGCTCGGCGGACAGGAGCTGAACCGAGTGTCGCTCCTCGAACTCCGCCACCGTCAACAACGCCCAGAGGCTCCTGCGGGTGGGCGGGTCCTTCTCACTCCACTCCAGCAGGGTCGCGGTTGCCCGCTCGTCCAGACGCTCCGCCAGATAGGCGCTCACGTCGGCGGCCAGAGGGGCGTCATCGTCTCCCAGCAGCTTCAGACAATCTTCGACGAGGTCGCCCCCCTCCACCCGGGAAAGCAGGGAGAAGACCTGCCTGCGCACGGCAGCCTGCTTGCTCTCCAGCAGCGGGCGCAGATCTTCCACCAGTTCGGGCCGGAGGTGCTGGGACAGATACCGGAACGACGCCACCCGAAGAGCGGGCTCGCCCTTCCCCGCATGGAGGGAAGCCAGCGTCTCCGCCCGCCGCGCGTCCACCGCGCCGATCAGGCTCAGGATCTGGCCGACCCACTTCTTCGCCCGGGGATCGAGGAGCAGCCGCTCCAACCCGTCCAGCGCCTGGTCGTCCTTCAGCCGGGACAGCGCCACCGCCGCCGCCATCCTGGGCGGAAACTGGATGCCGTCGAGAACGAGCCTGAGCGGCTCCTTCACCGCTTCCCCGGAGAGCACGAGCTGGTCGATCGCCCGCAGGGAGGAACCCCCGGGGTATTCCGCCAGATCCTGGAGCAGGGCGCTCACCAGCTCGGCTGGAGTGGCAGGCGCCGTGGTCTTCTGCTTCTCCGGGCCCGTGGGCAGCTCCAGTTCCAGCTTTCCCTTGCGCCGGTTCCCGGTGCTCGGCTTCTGCCCAAGAGGATCCTGGGCCTCCGCCGGGGCCAGCAGGCAACTGAGAACCAAGGTCAGGAGGAAGATCGGTCGGTAGGTCATGAGATCCCATCTGGACCCAGGCGAGTCAAGCAGCATCCGGCCCTTCTGTACACCCTGACATGGTATCCATGCAGGGGGGCGAAGCAACGGGCGGAGGGGATGAACCCAGCACCTTCTGTGTTGCTGATGCTCAGTTTAGGTGCAGGGTGCACAGATTCCCCCGTACTCGTACTCGTGCCCCCCCCCGCGGGATCCATCGTCCGAGACTCGCCTGAGAGTACGAGAATCCCCGGCCGAGAGTCCGACGCCGTCAGGAATTCGGGTGCGAGTAGTCGAAGCCCTCCGGCCAGGTCCGCCGCCAACGATTCGAGTACGAGTACCGTCCCTGCGGGACTGAGTACGAGTACGAATCGCCTCGCGTGCTTGCCATTGATTCCTCTCTGGCGGGCCTGCTATCGGCACTCCTTCGGCTCGATGACCGAGGCAACGGAACTTGCGCTTCGTACTCGTACTCGTACTCAGCCCCGCAGGGGCGGTACTCGTACTCGAATCCCCGAGCCCCCTTGCACGAGAACTCTCGAACACCAGCTCCCGGAAGCATCCTGACAACACGAGCCCCTCAGCGGTTCCGTTGGTATCCCTTTGCCGGGTCCTCGAAGCTGAGGCAGTGGGCGAAGAAGTTGAGCTTGATGGTGCCGGTGGGACCGTTGCGGTGCTTGGCCACGATGACCTCGCAAACCGGATCCTCTTCCTCGCTCACTTCCCGGTAGTACGCTTCGCGGTACAGGAACATGATCACGTCGGCGTCCTGCTCGATCGATCCTGACTCCCGCAGGTCGGACATGCGGGGGCGGTGATCTTCCCTGGCATCCACGGCTCGATTGAGCTGGGAGAGGGCCACCACCGGGATCTTCAACTGGCGAGCCACGTTCTTGAGCGACTGCGAGATCATCGTGATCTCGTGCTGCCGGCTCTCCGCGCCCGCGTAGCTCATGAGTTGCATGTAGTCGACGATGATCAGTCCCAGATCGCATTTGGCCGCCACTCTGCGCGCCTTCGCGCGCATGGCCATCGCGGACAGGCCGGGAGTGTCGTCGATCAGGATCTGAACGCCCGAGAGGTCGTTCGCGGCGGTAGTCAGACGGGGCCAGTCTCGTTCCAGATCAAGGAGGCCCCGGCGCATCTTGTGAGCGTTGACCCGGGCCGTCGAGCAGAGGATGTTCTCCACCACCTGCTCCTTCGGAACCTCCAGCGAGAAGATCAGCACTCCCTTGCCGGTCTTCACCGCCGAACGGGACGCGATGTTCAGCGCGAACGAGGTCTTCCCCATGGAGGGCCTCGCCGCGATGATGACCAGATTGCCCGCGTGCAGGCCGTCGAGCTGTTCGTTGAGATCGATGTAGCCGGTGTCCAGGCCGGTCAGCGTCCCGGCGCCCTGTCCCTGCCTGCTCTCGATCCGGTCGAAGGTCGCGAGCAGCAGATCCTTGACCGAGCCCGTTTCCTGCACATCTTCCCGGCTGACGTCGAAGACGAGTTGCTCCGCCCGGTCGATGGTGGTCCCCACCTCTTCCTGGCCGTCGTAGCATTCGGCCTGGATCTTCTGGGCGGCCTTGAGCAGCGCCCTCAGTCGGGAGCAGTCCTTCACGATCCGCGCGTGGTGAACGGCGCCGGCCGCGGACGGGACCGATTCCATCAGGCGGATCAGCGCCTCTCCCCCACCCACCTTTTCAAAGGTCTTCTGCCGGCGCAGCTCGTCCTTGACGGTGACCACGTCGATGGCGCCCCCCTTGCGCTCCAACTCGGTGATCGCCTCGAGAATCAGCCGGTGAGCCGTGACATAGAAGTCCTGGGGCAACACCCCGTCTCCGACTTCGTAGATCACGTCCCGGTCGATCAGCATGGCCCCGAGGAGCGCCGCCTCGGCTTCCACATTGTGCGGTGGAACCCGGTCGAGCGAACGCTCATCCGCCATCGATCAACCTCCCTGTGTCGCTACTTCGATTCGCCGACCGGCGCGGCGCCTGTGGGCGCAGGCGCTTCCGCGCTCGCCTCCTTCTCCTCGACGACCCAGACCTTGACCTCGGGCTTCACGTCCTCGTGCAGGATCAGAGGAACATTGTAGACGCCAATGTTCTTGATCGGCTCGGCGAGTTTGACGACCTTGGGATCGATCTCGAACCCTTCCGCCTTGAGGGCCTCCACGATCATCGGAATCGTGACCGATCCGTACAGATGCCCTTCCTCGGACGCCTTCATGGCGATCGTGACCGACTTGTCCGCAAGGCGATCGGACAGCGAGCGTGCGGCCTCGGCCAGCTCCTTCTCTTCCTCTTCGAAGCGGTTCCGCAGCGACTCGAGCCGCTTCAGATTCGCCTCGGTGGCCCGCACCCCCAGCCCCTTCGGCAGGAGGTGGTTGGCGGCGTAACCCTCTTTGACATTGACCAGGCCACCGCGCCGGCCAAGAGCCTCAACGTCGCTCAGGAGAATGATCTTCTGCATCTTTCCGCGTCCTCAGCCCACGTACGCCAAGAGTGCCATGAATCTCGCCCGCTTGACTTCGATCTTGAGCTTGCGCTGGGCCCAGGCGGTGTTTCCCGAACGCTTGCGCGAGTAGAGTTTGCCCTGCTGCGTGGTCAAGCGCTGCAGGAGCGATACATTCTTGTAGTCGTACACCAGCTCGGCCTTCTCCCGGCCCACGCGCACGCGATGCCGCTCGCCGAACTTCTTCGATCGCCTTCGCCTCGCGCCCTTTTTCATACCTCGTTTCATGTCTCGTCTCCATCACCGGGAGCCTCGGTCACTGGCGCATCTTCATCCGGCTCTCCCGCCTCGAAGGCCGATGCCACGACGTCCATTGTTCCTGTTTTCGCACGGGCCACCCTTGGCGCGGCGACCCCCGCTCTCACGGGAGCCTCGCGATGATGATGATCAGGACCGGAGTCGTCGTTCGGGTCGTCCTCGGACTCTCCCGGTCCTCGCTCATCCGCGGAGAGACGATTCTGCAGCTCAATGGCCGTCTCGATCGCTCCCTCGGGAAGCTTGTCCAGCTTCAGCGTCAGGTGCCTGAGGATCAGGTTCGAGAGTCGCACCCCGGACCTGAGTCGAGAATCGGTGCCGGCGTCACCGGTGAAGTAGGTCAGGTAGTAGACCCCATGGGTGACTCCCTTGACCGGATACGCCAGCCGGCGTTCATCCCAACGGGCCATCTGGGCGATTTCTCCCCCTGCCTTTTCAATCAGTTCCTTCACGTGCTCGGCGAGGTAGTCCGTCTCTTTCCTCGCTTCCTTGTTGTGGGTCAGGAACATACCCTCGTAGTACTTCACCACTTGCGTCGACTTCCTCGCTTCATACTTCTGGGTCCGGCACACTTCTTCTGGCCAAGGCATCGAGAACTTCGCAGTCTAACGAATTCCGGGACAGATTACTGCGGGTTATATCGGTTCATCAGCGATTCCAGGTCGGCCCCGCCGATCCACTCCTTGGCGGCTTCAGCCGCCCGCTCCTGCATCTGTTCCGCCTCCTTGACCTCTGCCGGGGAAAACCGCCTCAGGACGAACACTTCCATCGGCATGCGGGGTGGCGGCGGGCCCACACCCAGCCGGAGCCGGGCAACCTGCTGTGTCTTGAGCGTCGAGAGTATGGACCGCAGCCCGTTGTGGCCGCCGTCACTTCCAGCCCCACGGATCCGGAGACGGCCCAGTTCCAGATTGAAGTCATCCAGCACCACCACCAGGTCCTCCGGCATGCCGCCGAGGTCCTCCAGGACCTTGCGCAACGGGATGCCGCTCAGGTTCATGTAGGTGAGCGGCTTCAGCAGCAGAAAGGGCTCGCTCGCCCCCCGGCCATCCGCCACAGCCACGATTCCACCCCGGGTCCGGAAGGGGACTCCGAGCCGTTCCGACAACCGGTCGGCAACGCCGAATCCGACGTTGTGGCGGGTCCCGACATATTCGTCGCCCGGATTGCCGAGCCCCACCACGATGCGCCGCCGCTCCTCAGCCAGCATGGCACGAGCGGGTTACTCCGCCGGCTCCTCGTCCGGCTTCTTGCCCCCGACCACTTCCGGCTCCTCGCCGGCCGCCACCTCAGCCCCCTCACCGACCAGCTCGGCCTCGACCCTGGGCGCCAGCACGGCGCAAATCGGCCTCTCCGGATCGTCCACCAGCACGGCGCTCTCCGGAATCTCGACACTCCCCACCAGAATCGAGTCGCCGATCTCCAGCGCCGCAACGCTGACCTCGAAGGTTTCCGGCATGTACCGGGGCGCGACCTTGATTTCCATGTGGTCCATGAACCGTTCGAGAATACCGCCCTCCTGGACGCCCTTGGAGCGGCCCCTGAGAATGATCGGAACCGAGATCTCGATCGGCTCGTCGATATTGGCGCGCTCGAAATCGATGTGCAGAACCTGCAAGCCGTACGTGTCGTACTGAATCTCCCGAATCAGCGCCGTGTCACTCTCTCCGTCAATGGTCACTTCCATGAACTGGGCATTTCCGCCGAGAGCGTCGGCCAGCTCCCTCCGATCGACCGAGAGGGATGCCGAGGGCTTGCCGTGTCCGTACAGATTCGCCGGAACACGCCCTTCCTTGCGAAGCCTGCGGGCCGCGTTGGTCCCGACCTTCTCGCGAACCGAGAGATTCAGTTTCGTAACGTCTACCATGATGGCCTACTTTCCTGGAGCACAGGGGTTATTCGCCGTCGAACAGCGCGCTCACCGAGGCGCTGCGGTGAATGCGATCGATGGCTCGCGCCAGCAGGGGCGCCACCGACAGCATCCTGATCTTGTCGATTCTCTTTTCCACAGGTAGCGGAATCGTGTTGCAGAGCACCACCTCCTCGACCGGAGCCCGTGACAGCTTCTCGATAGCCTGCCCGCACAGAACCCCGTGGGTCGCTCCGAGGAACACCCGCCGCGCTCCCCGTTGCTTGACGGTCTTCGCCGCTTCGGTAATCGAGCCCCCCGTGGAGATCATGTCGTCCACGATCACCACGTCGCATCCCTCCACCTGGCCGATCAGGTTCTCCACCGTCGTGTTGTTCGCGGAGTGCCGCCTCTTGTCCACGATCGCCAACCCGGCGCCCAGCGACGCCGCGTAGGCCCGGGCCATGCGGATCGACCCCACGTCCGGAGCCACCACCGCCGGGTTTTCCAGATCGACGCCCGAGAAGTACTCGCACAAAACCGGCTTGGAGTAGAGATGGTCCACCGGTATGTCGAAGAAGCCCTGAATCTGGGAGGCGTGAAGGTCGATGGTCAACACCCGGTCCGCGCCGGCCGCGCAGATCATGTTGGCGCACAGCTTCGCGGAAATCGGGACGCGCCCCTCATCCTTGCGATCCTTGCGAGCATATCCGAAGTACGGAATCACGGCGGTGATCCGATCGGAGGAGGCCCGCAAGCAGCAGTCGATCATGAGCAGCAGTTCGACCAGGTTGTCGTTCACTGGTGGGCAGGTCGGCTGCACGATGAAGACATCCGCGCCGCGGATATCATCATTGACCTTGACGTCGACCTCGCCATCGGGAAAGCGGTCCACCGAGGCGGAACCGAGCGGCTGCGCCAGTTCCGTGCAGATTTCCTCCGCCAGGCCCATGTGGGCCGTTCCGGAGAAGATCTTGAGGCGATCGGCAACGCTCATGACTTGTCCTTTCGTTTCAAGGGCCGGGCCGGCATTCCAATGTACACCTCCCCCGCCCCAATGTGAGTGTCGCGAAGGACGACCGCCCCCGCCCCGGTCACGCCATTTTCGCCCACTTCCGCGGGCGCGATCAGGATCGTGCCGCTGCCGATGAAGGCGCCCTTCCCGATGGTCGTGGCATGCTTCCGCTTGCCGTCGTAATTGGCCGTGATGGTGCCGCAACCGATATTGGCACCTTCGCCAACCCGGGCATCTCCGAGATACGACAGATGCAACGCCTTCGTTCCGGCGCCGATGACGCTCTTCTTGATCTCGGTGAAGTTCCCGATCTGCACCCCCTCTTCCAGCACCGTCTCCACCCGCAGATGTGCGAAAGGCCCCACCAGACAGTTCGGTCCGATCCGCACCCCCTTGCCGATGACGGTGCAGGGAAGGACGCGAGTCCCCGGCCCGATCTCCACGTCGACGTCGACGTAGCTCGTTGCCGGATCGACGAAGTCGACTCCGTGCTCCTGGTGGGACTTCACGATTCGCGCGCGCAGCAGGGCGCGCACCGTCGCCAGTTCGGCGGTGGAGTTGAAAGCGCTCGCCTCGGTCGGATCCTCCAGTGGCACGCTCTCCACGCCGCGGCCGGCCTGCCGAATGAGCTCGGAGGTGTCGGTCAGGTAGAACTCTCCCTTGGCATTCTCGCTGGTCAGCGCTTCCAGCGCCGCGCGACCCACTCCCCGGCCAAGAAGGAGGATGCCGGTGTTGACCAGGCGGATCCGCTTCTCCGCGTCATCCGCGTCCAGTTCCTCCACGATCCGCACCACCCGGCCGTCCGCCTCGGTGATGATCCGGCCCAGCCCGGTAGGATCCTCCACGACCGCCGTCAGCAGTGACGCACCGGCTTCCGCCTGCCGGTGCCTCTCGTGGAGCAGGCGCAGCGACGCGGCCCGAATCAGCGGCCCGTCTCCGTAGAGCACCAGCAGATCGGTGCGGTCCGCATCGACGGCGGCAAGAGCCGTCCGCACCGCGTGTCCGGTGCCGAGTGGCGGGTCCTGGACCACGAAGGATACTCCCCCGCAGGCGGCATCGGCCGCGACCGCCTGCTCGCAGGCCACGCGCCCCTCCTTCGACACGACCACCACGATCCTCTCCGGCTCCAGCGTTCGCGCCGTCCGCACCACATGCACGAGGGACGGCAGGCCACAAAGGTCGAACAAGACCTTCGGCGCTTCGGTCTTCATGCGGGTGCCGCGACCGGCGGCCAGGATGACTACTGAAAGAGGAGTGTTCACGGGTCGCCCTGTCTTGAAGTCCTCACGCGTTCTTTGGGTGGACGGTTCGACGGACCCGGCCAAGCATCTGCGGGCAGGAGCCTTACGGAAACGCAGTCAGCGAACATCGGATGTTGCCGACCGAGGGAAAGCGGGCGATTTTGACGTTCCGGGCCCTCCCCGTCAAGAGGAGGGTGGGTTGCGGCGGGTCATGCCGCTGCCGTGGACCAGTTCCCCGCGGCCGACCGCTTCGAGAATCTCCGGCATCTTCTCCCGGGCCGCTGCCTCTCCAGCCCGGATGACCGCCTCCGGATCGTCGAAATCGAGCCAGTATCTCCCCCTCATGTTCGGCTCCAGCACGACGTCCGCCGCCCGCTTCCTCTGGTCATCGACCAGCCTGGTCCCGATCTCCTCGCTGCGGAAGATCACGTCGATTCCGGTGGGGAACTCCATGAGCGGGTCGATCTCCCGGCTCAGGGAGACCGCCAGCACGCATTCGCCCCCCAGATCCCGAGCCGCGGTGACCGGCATGTTGCTCACCAGCCCGGCATCACAGGCCAGCGTGCCGTTCAAGGCGACCGGCGGAAAGTAGCCGGGCACCGACGCGGAAGCGACCACGGAAGCGCGCAGGTCGCCCTCGGAAAGCACCAGTTCCCTTCCGTGGACCAGATCGAGCGCCATGACGTGGAGGGGGATCCTGGTCTCCTCGATCCTGCCATCCCCCACCAGAGCGCCGACCAGCCGGCGCAGGATGTCGCCGCTGAAGATCGACCGGCGGCGAAACAGCGCCTCCATGGCAAGCTGACGCCTCAGCCCGTGGAGGTGATGCTCCGCCAGGGAGGGGCGCCCCGATTTCGAAATACTGGAATCCTGGTCGAACCGCAGGTTCAGGCGCCGGAAGGCCGAGCCCTTGAGGAACTCGAGGACCCGCTCGATCAGTCGGTTCGCGTCAGGCTCGCGCGCATAGAGGGCCCCGACGACGGCACCGGAGGAGGTCCCCACGATCCCATCGACGGGAACCTCCTGCTCCTCGAGCGCCTTCAAGACGCCGAGATGCGCGAGGCCGCGGACCCCGCCCCCACCCAATACCAACAGCACTTCTGGTCGACCTGGCGGCATCGTTGCTAACTCGCTCCCGCGGACTGCATCGACCGATCGGGCCGGCCGGTTTGAGCGAAATGCGCGCTACGGATCCCCGCCGAACCGCAGCCACAGAATGTCGAAGTAGTTCCGCCCATCCTCGTTGCCCCAGCCCAGGAACGAGTGGCCGAGGATCCGGAACAGGCCGGCGCTGTCCTGCCGCTCGCCGCCTTCCGCGCCGAGCAGGAGGCCCTTTGCGACCGAGAACTCGTAGTTCCCCGAAGCGTCATCATCGAACGCCCGGAGCAGCCAGCCGTAGAGGAGCGAGAACTCGAAATGGCCCGCGTCCTGGAACACGCCACGCGATCTCACCCGGAGCGACTGCAGCAGGAAGCCGAGCTCCATGCCGCCCACCTCGTCGCCGAGCACGAGCTGCATCAGGGCGCCAAACGGCAGCAGCCGCAACCGCCGGTCCACCTCCTGCCTGTTGCGCCAGGCAACCGAGTCCAGCAGGACGCCTGTCTCGGTCTCCTGGCCATCCAGCCCGCTCTCGTGGGACCAGAGGAGCCGGGGAGAGAGCGCCTCCCTGCCCGCGCCCGCCGACTGCTCGTACAGGAAGCCGTAGAACGAGCCGAACGAGCGATACTCGGGACCCTTGCTATAGGAGAAGAACGGCGACCAGAGGCGCCAGGAGTCAGCGGTCTCGTTGCTGAAGACCCTCACCATGTGAGCCAGCAGGGTGGTGTCGTTGCGGTGTGGCGATCGTTCGACGCCAAACAGCAGGCTGCTGAGCTCGTCCGGGATGAAGGCGCCGAGCAGCGGCAGCTCGGACGGATTGAAGAACGAGTGTTCCGCGCCAGAGGGGTAGCTCCGGTGCTTGAAGAGCACGCCGAAGAACGAGCGCAACTCGCTGTAGTTCCGCCCGGGCGCGTCATACAGGAAGGGACTGGCCACCGCGCGCAGGACCCGGTAACCAAGGTCTTGCTTGGTTTTCCGGGCCAGGTTCTCCTCCAGCACGACCGGTTCCGCCAGGAGCCTCACCAGAGCCCGCGTGTGGGCCTCTGCATGACCTCCGATCATCACCGCCAGCGACGCCTTCTCTCTTCTGAGAGCCGCCGCCTGACTCCCTCCGCGTAAGATTCCGGCACCCTCCGCGGACTCCTCGAAGGCGCCGCCGAAGCGGACCGCCAGCGCCTTCCTGAAGGCCGCCGCCGCCCCCATGGCCTCGAACCGGTCATCGAATTCGAGCCGCCATGCGTACGCCAGGGCCTCCGACTCACGGTCGCGGAAGATCGTCAGGCAGTCTCCCCCCCACCCCTTCGCCGCCGCGCTCGACTCAGGAAGAAGCAGCGCACCTTCCAGGGCGTTGCGCAGCCCGATCTCGCCCGCCGTCCCGCTGGCCTGGACCGCGAAGCCGCGGCCCGCCAGACCGTCCCGCGAGGAGACCTTGATCTCCAGCGGCGGGTCGTCCTCCTCCAGGTACCGCTCGGGGTGAAGCAACTGCTCGCTCGAGAGGGGGATATCCTGGAACAGCAGCGGCAAGTTGCCGGTGGTCATCCGATCCTTGGCCTGGAGCACCAGGCGGGCGCCGGCGAAGACCCGCAGGATGGCCCGGCGTCGCGCCGCGCCTTCGGTCTCCAGCAGCTCCAGCAACGCCTTTCGCTCCGCTCCGGGGAGGTCCGGGTCGACCAGGAGTTCCGCCGGAGCCCCATCTGGATCCGCCAGCAGCCGCTCGGTGATCTGCCGGTGAATCCGGCGGATCGGCGCGGCGGAGGCGTCGAAGCACAGGACCGGCGTGATGGACGCTTCCAGGGTGGCCGCATGGGCCGCCCCCGCCAGGGTGCCGAGCAGGCCTTCCGCCCGGTCGTTCTGATCCTCGAGCTTCTTGAGCCTTCGCTCCACGTCGACGTGCTGGTCGAGAAGAGCCAGGGCGAGGGCCTCGGTCCGGGCCAGGTCCGCCCGCCGCCCGCCCCGGTAGCTCCCTTCCACCATGAGAATCCGATCGCCCTCCGAATCGTACGCGACCGGAGAGGACCAGGTCCCAGGGGCAACCGCAACCGCCCCCCTGGCGCTCGTCCTGGCGGGCTGCCGGAGCATGTTGAAGCAACCGCTCTCGAGGACCTCGCGATGGGCCCTCTTGAACACGGACGAGCGCTCGACTTCGAGGATTCGATCCGGTCCGGCGAACGCGCGGTCCGGCTCCCGCAGGTACTCGAGGCCGGTCGCCGCGCTGATCCGCTCTGCGGACAGATGCAGCGGCTCATCCGATGGCAACGAGGCTTCGGGGAGGGCGATCGTGCACCCCGTCACGAGGACCGGAAGTGCCGCGGCCAGAAGAAAACGGACAGTCAGATGGATCTGAATGGGTCGGCCCCTCCCACACGGTACCCCGCCCCCCCGACGGTTCCAGGGGGCTGGGATCGAAATAATGGTTACCCCGCCAGGACTCGAACCTGGAAAGTCAGAACCAAAATCTGAAGTGTTACCACTTACACCACGGGGTAGAGATCTGCTGCCCGCCCATTAAACGGGCCCGGCAGGAGTCGCACAAGCGGCTCCACTGTTCTTGAGGAGAGCCCGGCGCCCCAGATCGAGGGCGGACCGGGCCGCGCGGAGCTGGACCATCTCCCGGTCGCCCGAGAGGATCACCTTGCGCGTCTCCGTGACGCCATCCAGACAGACCCCGAGGTACACCAGACCCACCGGCTTGCCCGGGGTGGCCCCCGTGGGACCGGCGATTCCGGTCGTGGAGAGACCGAGGGCCGCGCCGGAGGTCCTGGCCACGCCGGCCGCCATGGCCGCCGCCACCTCCGGGCTCACCGCCCCGTGACGCAGGAGAAGCTCTTCCTTGACCTCGAGCCGCCGCGTCTTGGCCTCGTTGGAGTAGGTCACCACGCCCTCGAGGAACACCTCCGAGGCGCCGGGCACCTGGGTGACCAGGTGGGAAGCCAGGCCTCCGGTGCACGACTCGGCGATCGCCAGCGTCCGGCGGGAGGTTTTGAGGAGACGCACCAGCACGCCCTGCAGTTGATCCACGTCCCTTCCAAAGCAGGCCGGGCCGAGCCGCCGCTCCACTTCGCCGGCACACCTCCTGACCCGCCGCATTCCCTCCTCCCGGTCCCCGTTGATCGAGGTGATCGAGACGGTCAGCACGCCGGACGAGACCGTCACCCCGAGAATCGGATCGAGGTCCGGGCGCATCAGATCCGCGATCTTCTCTCCGACCAGCGATTCCGGCAGACCGTGAGCCCGCACCTTGATGCAAGGCAGCGGCGGCTCGCCGCCCAGCACCTCCCTGATCCTGGGAATGACATGCCCTTCCAGCATGCCGCGCATCTCGGCCGGAACTCCCGGCAGCACGAACAGCAGCGAGCCGAAGAGGTCCTGCTCCAGACCGGGCGCCGTGCCGCGGGGATTCCGGATCAGGCGCGCCCCGCTCGGCCGCCAGGCCTGGAGTTTGTTCGACTCCGACATGGGGAGGCCGATCCGCTCGAAGTGTCCGCGGATCATCTCGAGGGCGGCCGGATCCTCGACCAGATCCTGTTCCGCGGCCTTCGCCAGACCGGCGCGAGTCAAGTCGTCGGCTGTCGGTCCGAGCCCACCGGTAACCACGACCAGGGGCGCCGCGCGCGCGGCCCGCCGCAGAGCGTCGGAGATTCGATCCACCCGATCGCCCACCGTGACGATGCTCTGTGCCAGGAAACCCTCGGCCCGCGCGGCCGCGGCGATCTCCGCCGCGTTCGAGTCGAGGATGTCCCCGGCGAGGATCTCCTCCCCCACCGACACGATGATCAGTTCCCGCTTCATGCTCTACACGCTGAACCGGAAGTGCACGATCTCACCGTTCTTCACCCGGTATTCCTTCCCCTCCAGGCGCATCTGATTCCGGGCCTTGACCTCCTTCAACGAGCCGGCCGCCTTCAGTTCCTCGAACGAGTTCACCTCCGCACGGATGAAACCGCGGGCGATGTCGGTGTGGACCTTCCCGGCCGCGACGAGGGCCGTGTCGCCGTCCTCGATGAACCAGGCCCGCACCTCGTCTTCTCCCACGGTGAAGAACGGGATCGACCGCGTGGCCTCGGAGGCCGCCTGGATGATGGCATCGCGGGCCGGCTTCTCGAGGCCGTACTCGGCGAGGAACGCCGCGCGATCCTCCTCAGGCATGGCGGCGATCTCCGCCTCCACCTGGCCCAGCAGCACGTGCACCGGACAGCCGAGCCCGCCGCAGGCAGCGCCGAGGGCCGTGAGATCCTGATCCTCAGAGGCGTTGACCACGACGATGCGCGGCTTCCTTCGCAGGAAACAGTACGTGGCCAGCATCTCCTCCTCGTCCTTGTTCCTGGCGATCTCCTCCAGCGACTCGCCCGCCTCCAGCGCCTTTTGACATCGCTCCATCAGACCGAGCTCCCGCTCATCGCGGTCCCGGGTCTTCAAGACCCCCTTGCCGAGGTTCGCCTGCAGTCGCTCGCCGCGCCGTTCCACGATCTCCAGGTCGGCGAACAGCAACTCGTCCACGAGCGCTCGCACCCGGACGTCCGGACCGCCGGGAGTCTCCGTGGCATCGGCCGCTCCGTCGAAAGCGGAGACGACGAGCAGCAGCGCGTCCATGTCCCGAATGCGCCCGAAGAGTTCGGCCTTCCCCTTCTCCGCCGCCTTCGGGATCCCGGCGAAGTCGACGAACTCGATCGTCGCCGGGGTGTACTTCTTCGGCTGGTACAGCTCGCGGAGCCAGACGAGACGTTCATCCGGCACCTGCACCGTGGCGACCGACCGGTGGTTCAGGATGCTGCCGCTCGGAGCGGAAGGCTCCAACCCCGAGAGGGCCGTGAAGATCGTCGAGCGACCAGAGCCCGCGAATCCGATGATCCCGACTTGCACTAGACTTTCTCCGGAGCGAACGGTTTCACCCTGCGCGCGACCAGCAGGCCGACCTCGAACAGCACCAGCAGCGGGCCGGTCACGAGGATCAA
>JAZDLC010000085.1:0-4466 GCA_043802345.1 Planctomycetota bacterium
CGAGCGCCTGGTCCGGCCGGACCTCGGCCGCGGCACCCACGAGGAGCAGGTGAAGCTCGGCGCCGAAGTCGAACATGCCGCGGCTCTCAGGCTCGAAGGTGTCCCGGTTCCCACCCAGCAAGTGGGCTTCGGTCTCGCAGTAATAGAAGGTCGAGATACCCAGTTCCGCCCGACGTTCAGTCCAGAGCCCCCCCTCCCGCAACGACCAGCCGAGTCCATACTTCTTCAGCTCGAACCCGCCCCAGGGCTCGGGCTTGCCCAGTTCACCGATGCCAGCGGCGATCCAGCGGGTCGCGCGGGCGTGCGCCAGCAAGCCGGGGCCGACGGCGATGCGAGCCGACGCAATGTCCAGCAGGTCGAGACCGCGATTCTGAAGGTACAGAAGAGGAGCCGAGGGGGCCTCTTCCGCCACTTCCTCCTCGGTCTCCTCCTGGAAGCTCGAGTTTGAGGAGCAGCCTGCGGCCAGCAGCAAGCAGAACGGGAAGATCATGCGAATGCAGCTCATCGGCATATCGTAGCACGGTTCGGGACGGGGCTTCAAACAGCTCCCGCGCCGGGATAGAAACAGACTAATGGAACGGCTGGACAGTGGCGGGCCGGACGGGCACCCGCGAGTGGCGGTCATCATCCCGAATCGGGATGGCGCGGACCGGCTCCCGGCTTGCCTGGACGGCCTTTTGGCTCAGACCTGGCCGCCGGACCGGGTGATCCTGGTGGATGACCACTCGCTGGACGCTTCGAGGAGGATCGCCGCGCGGCATCCGCTCCCAGTGGAGTGGCTCGAGCACACCGGCCGGAGCGGCTTCCCGGGGGCGGTGAATGCCGGTCTGGAGGCCGTTCTGCCCACCCCGGCGGATCTGATCGCCCTGCTCAACAATGACGCGGTGCCCGAACCGGGCTGGCTGGAGGCGCTGGTCCGGGCCGCGCTGGAATGCCCCCATTACCAGGCGTTCGCCTCGCGGATCCTGACCAGCGACCACCCGGCCCGGATCGACTCCGCCGGGCTCGCGCTGACCCGCGGCTTTGGCCAGCTTTCCATCGGGGGTGGGGTCCTTGACGGTCCCGCGTTTGCCGGTCGCCGGGAGGTCCTGGGCGCCTGTGGCGCGGCGGCCCTGTATCGAAAATCGGTCTTCACCACCATTGGCCTGTTCGACGATGAACTGACCATGTACTGGGAGGACTACGACATCGCCCTGCGGGGGCTGGCCGCGAACCAGAGGACTCTGTACGTCGGCGAGGCCAGGGTCCGGCATGAGCGGGGTGCCACCCTCGGGAGAGGCTCGTGGCGCGCCTCCTTCTACTACCACCGCAACTGGCTGCCGGTGGTACTCAAGAGCCATGCCGGTCTCGCCCTGCGGCGGCCGCACCAACTCTGCCTTACCACCTTGCGCATGCTCCTCCTGGCGGCTCGCAAGGGACGTCTCCTCTCATGCCTCCTGGGATTCCTGGCGGCGCCGCTCCTGCTGCGGCCGCGCAGGTGGAGGGGTGTTTCCCGCATTCGCGAGCGGTCGTCAACGGCCCACCTGGAAGCGCTGCTCGATCAGGGGAGTCTGCTGCGGCAGGAGGCGCGCGCCGCCTCCCGCGACCTCCGGTGAAGCGGATGCTCCGAATCGTTCACGCGACCACGTTCCTCCATCCCGACCGGTACGGCGGTGCGGAGCGCGTGGTGCACGGCCTCGCCCGGGCGCAGGCCGAAGCGGGACATGACGTCACCGTCGTCACCGGCAACCACGATGGGCGGGCGGCCCGGGAGGACCGGGATGGATTCCGGCTGGAGAGGTTTCCGATGCCGCGAGGAGCCAGGGGCCTTCAGTTCTTCAGAGCGGCCGCCCGCGGCTGCTCCGCCTTGCTGCAGGAGCTTCGGACCCCTGGATTCGACATCCTCCACACCCATCAGGTCGCCACGGCGGGGCCGGCGCTGAGCGAGAAGGGCCTGGCCCGTTCGAAGATTCACTCGTTCTACGCGCCGTACAGTGAGGAGTTCGCCGCGGAGAGGGGCCGGTCAGGCCCGCTTGGATTGATCCCCCGGCTGAAGTCGGTCGCGCTAAAGCGCCTGGACCGGCGATGCGTGCTGCTGGCTGACCGCACGGTGGTCCTGTCTGAGACTTCAAGGCGGCAGCTCTCCCGCCTGGCCGGGTCCGCCCGGATCAGGCTGGCGAAGGTCCGGCCCGGCGTGGATCTGCAGCGGTTCTTCCCGGCGGACCGGAAGGAGACCGGCCGGACGCCGACCATCCTGACTGTCCGCCGTCTGGTCCGTCGCATGGGGCTCGACGTGGCGATCTCCGCCGTGGCGCGGCTGAAGAACGCCGGCCGCGATCTGAAGTTCCAGATTGCGGGCGAGGGTCCGGAGCGCACCCGGCTCCAGCGCCTGATCCGGGAGCTGGGACTGCGGGACCGGGTCACCCTGCTCGGACCGGTCGCGGATGAGGCCCTGCCAGATCTGTATCGCGCCGCCGATCTATTCCTGCTCCCCACGAGGGACCTGGAGGGGTTCGGCATGGCGACTTTGGAGGCGCTGGCGTGCGGCCTCCCCGTGCTCGGCACCGACGTCGGGGCGACTTTAGAGCTGATCTCTGACCTGACTCCCGGCGTCCCCCTCGTTCCGTGCGAGCCCGTGGGGATGGCCTCCGGTCTGGCGGCTGCGCTGGAGCGGCTTTTCGAGCTGGCAGGCCGTGCCCGCCAGGCGGCCGGCAGGATCGCCGAAACCTGCAGCTGGCAGGCCTCCTCCGCACGGATGGAGCAGGTCTATCTGGAAGCGCTGGCGGAGAGCGGACGGTGATGCGAGTCAGGGTTCTCTCCAAGACCGACCGCCAGGGGCCCTCCAGCCGGTACCGGTTCTACCAGTATGGAGAGGCGCTGGCAGCGGAAGGCTTCCAGATGGAGATGGCGCCCCTCTTCGGGAAGGTGTGGTTCCGTCTGATCCGGATCCGCAACAGGCCGATCCGGATTGCCCTGAAGCTGCCGTATGTGGCCTGGCGCTTCCTGATCCGGCTGGGATCGCTCCTCGGAGCGGCGCGGGCCGACCTGGTCGTGGTCGAACATCAGCTCTTTCCGTATCTGCCCGGCTGGCTGGAGGTCCCGCTCCTTTCCCGGCTCCGCCCATGGATTCTGGAATTCGACGACGCCATCTACCTGACGCCGTTCCACCGCGCGAAGATCGCGAAGCTCGCTTCCCGCGCCGACCGGGTGATCGTGGGCAACCAGTTTCTGGCTCGCTTCGCCGGAGAGAGCGGCGGCACCGTGTCGGTGATCCCGACCGCCGTCGATCCGGCCCGCTTCGTTCCGGCGCCCCGGCGGAACGCCTCTCCAGTCACCCCGCTGGTCGTGGGCTGGATCGGCCTCCCCTGCAACCTGAACGCGCTCAAGCTGATCGAGGCTCCTCTCCGAAGACTCCACCGGCAGACGCCGATGGTTCTCAGGATTCTCTCCGCCGGCCCCCCGCCCGATCTCGACCTGCCGGTGGAGACGGAGGAGTGGTCGGAGGAGGCCGAGGCGGACTGGCTGCGAGAGGTCCAGGTCGGAGTCATGCCGCTGCCGGACAGCGACTGGTCCCGAGGCAAGTGCGGCCTCAAGATCCTGCAGTTCTTCGCCGCCGGCGTGCCGGTGGTGGCGGCGCCTTCCGGAGTGAATGGTGAGATCGTCCGACATGGACAGAACGGGTTCCTCGCGGCGAACGACCGGGAGTGGTTCGAGGCCCTCGAACGGCTGGCCCGCGAGCCGGAACTGCGACGGAGGCTCGGGCAGGCCGGGCGAGAAACGGTGGAAGCGGAGTACTCCGTGAACCGCTGGACGGGACAGATCGCGGAGCTCTGGCGAAGCACGGTGGGGGCACGGACGTGACACCGTTGACCCCGCTGATGCTGGCAGGCGTTTCTCCTTCGCGGTGGTACGGCGCGCTGCTGATGACCTTCGTCTCCGCCGCCTTGCTGGCGCTGTTCCTGACACCGCTGCTCCGGCACGCCGCGCACCGGCTCGGCATCGTGGACGTGCCGGACCATGGTCTGAAAGGACATGAACGGCCTGTGGCCTACATGGGCGGACTGGCCCTGTTCCTCTCTTTCGTGGGGGCTCTTGCTCCCGCAATGCAAGACCTGGGCAAGGAACTGGAAGCGTTGCTCATGGGCGCGGGATTCCTCGTCCTGCTGGGCCTTCTTGACGACCTGCACCCGCTGTCTCCCGGAGTCAAGTTTCTCGGACAACTGCTGCCCGCGGGCCTCGTGGTGAAGGCGGGGCTCTTGCTCGAGCTGCCACTGCCGGACGGCACGCCGGGCTTCGTTCCGGTCTGCATCACGATGCTCTGGGTGCTCGGCATCACGAACGCCTTCAACATCATCGACGTCATGGACGGCCTGTCAGCGGGTGTCGGCCTGATCGCGTTGACCACGCTGCTGATGATCACCCTGATGAACCACACGTCGCCCGTGACGGCGCTGGCGACGGTTTCCCTGGCGGGCGCCCTGCTCGGC
>JAZDLC010000086.1:0-12702 GCA_043802345.1 Planctomycetota bacterium
GTGACCGGTCCCCAGATCCCGCCGAACGCCGCGCCGATGACGGGCAGGAACCCGGCGGTGGTATGCGACGGCTTCTGATCCACCTCGACCCGCAGCTCGTTCTGCTCGCCGCGCTTCAGGGCCGGCGTCAGATCAGCGACGAACGGCGTCCAGGAGCCCGTATGCCCCCCCACCTCGACATCGTTCAGGAAGACCTTCGCGACGCAGGCGACCGCCTCGAATCGAAGGTAGAGGGGCAAAGCCTCCTCGAACGAAAAGCGGGCGCGGTACTCGCCCGCGCCATGGTGCTCCGGGTGAGCCCGCTGCCAGGGCGCGGGCAGCTCGACCGGAGCAAACTCCCCTTCCTCGGTGCGGAACTCCCAGTCCAGTTGGTATGACGACACGTGACCTCCCGCTTGAGGGAACCGGGCCTCGTTTCTGATAGACTCTCGCCGCGCGTGCCCCATGGCCAGTCTCGAACTCAAAAAGCTCTGCAAATCGTTCGGTTCGACCCCGGTCGTGCAGGATGTCGACCTGCGCGTGGAGCCGGGCGAGTTCCTGGTGCTGGTCGGCCCCTCCGGATGCGGGAAATCGACCATCCTGCGGCTGATCGCGGGGCTGGAATCGCCCGACTCGGGGAAGATCCTGATCGCCGGCCAGATTGTCAACGATCTGGAACCGCGCGAGCGGGACGTGGCGATGGTCTTCCAGAACTACGCCCTCTACCCCCACCTCACGGCGCGCGGCAACGTGCTCTTCCCGCTCAAGATGGCCCGGATGCCCAAGGCGGAACGCGAAAGGAAGGTGGCCGAGGCGGCGCGCATCCTCGGCCTGGAAGAGGCGCTCGATCGCAAGCCGGCCCAGCTCTCAGGCGGACAGCAGCAGCGGGTCGCCCTCGCCCGGGCGCTGGTGCGGGAGCCGCGGCTGTTCCTGTTCGACGAGCCGCTCTCGAACGTGGACGCCAGGCTGCGCACCGAGATGCGGACCGAGATGAAGCGGCTTCACGGCGAGCTCGGGACGACCATGATCTACGTCACCCATGATCAGGTCGAGGCGATGACGCTCGGCACGCGGATCGCCGTGCTCGACCAGGGGCGGGTGCAGCAGGTCGGTTCGCCGCTGGAGGTGTACCAGCGGCCCGCCAACCGGTTCGTGGCGGAGTTCATCGGTTCCCCCCCGATGAACCTGCTCCAGGGTCCGGCGATGAAGAGCCTCCTCGGCGAGGCTATGGACGACGGTGTGGTGATCGGCTTCCGCGCGCACGACGCCGTCCTCGGCGGCCCGCTGAACCTCACGGTTCAACTGGTGGAGGAGCTGGGTCACGAGACGTTTGTCCATGGTGAGGCGGCCGGGCAGCGGCTCGTGGTCCGTGTTCCCGCGGGGCAATCGGTGGCCGTGGGTGAGACGCTGGCGATCGGAGTAAAAGAAGCAGCCCTGCACCGGTTCGACGCAGGGACTGGCACGCGGCTGATCCCATGAACCGGCTCGCGCTGGTCCTCCTCGCCTGGCTTCTTCTCGCCGCTCCGGCCACGCCCCAGACCGTCCTGCGGGTCCTGACTCACGAACACTGGTTCAAGGGTTTTCCCTTCCTCGAAGAGACCGCCCGGCAGTTCGAGCGGGAGCATCCGGGAGTGCGCGTCGAGGTGCTTTCCACCGCCAGCGCCTCCGGCGCGGGCGACAAGGTGATGATGTCGCTGGCCGGCGGCCTGCCGCTCGATGTGACCTGGATCGACATCTCCGAGTTTCCGGCCTTCCTCGAGAACGGCACGCTGCTCGACCTGCAGCCGTTCTTCGACGCCGATCCGACCTGGGATCCTCTGGAGTACTTCCCCGAGATCCTGGAGGCGATGCGGGACGGCGACGGCCATCTGTACGGGCTGGCGAGCACCTTCACGCCGTACGTGATGTACGTGAACCACACGCTGCTCGAGAGCGCCGGGATCGCTCCGCCCAAGGAGGGGTGGACCTGGGCCGACCTCGAGCGGATCTGCCGCCAGGTCACGGCCGACCTCGACGGGGACGGCCGGACCGATCGGTACGGAATCTCGATCACGCAGTGGCTCCAGGCCCTGGCCCCCTGGATCTGGCAGAACGGCGGCCGCTTCCTGGATGAAGAGGGGAAGTGCGGTCTGGACGAGGAGCCGGCGATCGAGGCGATCGAGTTCCTCGTGCGGCTGCTGCACGAAGAGAAGGTCGCGAGCAATGACGCCACCTTCGAGGCGCAGCTCGAGACCGGCCTGTTCCAGCAGGGGAAAGTCGCCTTCTACGGACCGACCGGATACTGGGAAACGTACCGGTTCCAGGCGATCAAGGAGTTCGAGTGGGACGTGCTCCCGCTCCCCGTGGGAAAGCAGGCCGCCACGACGGTGGCGATGCGCTTCTACGTGGTCCCGCGCCACACGGAGCATCCGCAACTGGCGTACGAATTCGTGCGAGCGCTGGCAGGGCCGATCATGCAGCGCGGGCTCGCGTCGATCGGGAACGGCGTCCCCGGCCTGATCTCGGCCGCGCATTCGGAGGCCTTCCTCAAGCCGGACGTCCTGCCGGAGAGTGAGCAGGTTTTCCTCGACGTCATGCACGGCGCGCGCTTCCTGCCGATCTCCAGGAACTGGCTCGAGGTGGAGAAGCAGATCAAGGCGGTGCTGGAGGAAACGCTGCTGCTGGGCCGCATCGGGGCGCGAGAGGCGTGCGAGCGGGCCGCTGCCCTGGCGAACGAGACCTTCGCCCGGGACGCCGATGTCCGCTCCCGCCCGCATGTGGGAACCGCCCCCTTCCGCTGGCTGCTCCTCCTTCCGGCCGCGCTCGGCTGCCTGGCCGCCTTGCTGCTGATCCTGAGGCGGCGCTCCCGCCTGAAGAACCGCGAGGAACGGGCCGCCTGGTGTTTCCTGATGCCGTGGATTCTCGGCGTGCTCTTCCTGACCGCGGGGCCGGCGCTGATCTCGGCGCTCCTCTCACTGTCTGAATGGAGCCCCTTGCAGGATCTCGGCGACTCCCGCTGGATGGGGTTGGATCAGTACTCCCGCCTGGCGTCGGACGCCACCTTCCGGGACAGCCTGCGGGTCACGCTCTACTATGCGCTCCTCGCCGTGCCGGCCCAGCTCCTCCTCTCGCTCGGACTGGCGCTGTTGCTCAAGGGGAGCTTTCGCGGGGTCGGACTGTTCCGCACCCTGTTCTATCTGCCGACGATCATCTCCCCGATCGTGCTGGGCGCCATGTGGCGCTGGCTGCTGGCGACGGAAGGCGGCCCGGTGAACGGCGCGCTGGCGGCGGTCGGCATGCATGGTCCCGACTGGCTCCGGGATCCGGCCTTCGTGGTGCCTTCCTTCGTGCTGATGAGCCTCTGGACCGTGGGCGCCCAGATGCTGGTCTTCCTGGCCGGGCTCCAGGGGATCGACCCGGCCCTGCACGAGGCGGCGCGCCTCGATGGCGCGGGCCGCTTCAGGAGGCTCTGGCACGTCACCCTGCCGGGGCTCGCGCCGCTGATCCTGTTCAATCTCGTGGTCGGCCTGATCCAGGCCTTCCAGCTCTTCGCCCAGCCGTTCGTGATGACGCGGGGCGGCCCCGGCAACGAGAGCCGTTTCCTCGCGCTCTACATCTACCAGCAGGGGTTCCAGTTCTTCCGGATGGGATACGCCAGCACCCTGGCGTGGGTGCTGTTCGCGGTGGTGCTGGCGCTGACCCTGGGTGTGCTCCGGGTCAGCCGCGGCCGGGTGCATTACGCGGGAGCGGGCCGATGAGGAAGGTCTTCCTGCTGTTCCTTGCCGCGATGTTCCTGCTGCCGCTCCTCTGGATGGTCGGTCTCTCTTTTCAGCCGGCGAACAGCGGGCTGGGACGCGGGCTGTTCGAGTTTCCGGACGGGTTTCATCCGGAGAACTACGGGGAGGCCGTCCGCCACATGGGTGACTTCGCCACCCAGTTGCAGAACACGCTGTTGCTCACGCTCTTTTCGATCCTCGGCCAGCTCTTCTGCTGCGGGCTGGCCGGGTACGCCTTCGCCCGCCTCCGTTTCCGCGGGCGGGACGCGCTGTTCCTGCTGGTGCTGGCGACGATGATGCTGCCGCCCCAGGTGCTGGCGATTCCGCAGTACATGCTCTACCGGCAGCTCGGTCTGGTCGACACCTTCTGGCCGCTCTTGCTGCCAACCTTCCTCGGCGGCGCGCCGTTCTTCATCTTCCTGTTCCGCCAGTTCTTCCTGTCCCTGCCGGAGGAACTGACCGAGGCGGCGCGGCTGGACGGGTGCGGGCCGCTCAGGACCTTCCTGTTCATCATGCTGCCGCTGGCGAAGCCGGTGATCGGCGCCGTGGCGATCTTCACCTTCCTGGCCACCTGGAACGACTTCTGGGCGCCACTGATCTACCTGAATTCGGAGCAGAACCAGACGTTGACGCTCGGCCTCACCGCCTTCACCCAGGCGTACCGGGTGGCGGTGGAGTGGCTCATGGCGGGAACGTCGATCGTGCTCGCTCCCTGTCTGATCATCTACTTCCTGACACAGAAGGTGTTCCTGCGCGGCGTGCGGCTGCGGGGAGCCAAGGGTTAGAGTAACCATGACACTCGAGAACCTCGCCCGACTCCGTGACTCGATCCGCCGCCGCGAGTCGACCTATGATCGCACCGGCGGCAACAGCGACTTCGTCCAGGTCCCCGCGGGCGGCTGTCACCAGGTGCCGCGGCTCGAAGGCCCGGGCGTCATCCGCCACATCTGGATGACCCTGCTCGGCAAGGACCCGCACCTGCTGCGCACGGTGTCTTTTCGGATCTTCTGGGACGGCGCGGAGGAGGCCAGCGTGGATGTCCCGGTCGGTGACTTCTTCGGCATCGGCTTTGGCGACTCGGTCAATTTCGCCAGCCTGCCCCTGCAACGGATGCCGCAGAACGGCAAGGGGATGAACTGCTTCTTCCCGATGCCCTTTCAGAAGAGAGCGCGCATCGAGATCCTGAACGAGAGCGACCTGCCGCTGGACCACCTCTTCTACTACTTCGACTGGGAGCAGCGAGCCGCGGCCGATCCGGAGGAGGGGTACTTCCACGCCTGGTTCAACCGGGAGAACCCGACCGACGGGATCAGCGAGGAAGGGATCACGAATCACGAGTTCCAGATGGACGGCAAGAACCGGGACGGCAAGGGGAACTACCTCGTTCTGGATGTGACGGGACGGGGGCATTACGTCGGCGCGGTGGTCTCGATCCACAACCTCCGCCGGATCAACCTGTCGAACTGGTACGGCGAAGGGGACGACATGTTCTTCATCGACGGGGATCGACTGCCCACGCTGCACGGGACCGGCACCGAGGATTACTTCACCACCGCGTGGGGTCCGAACCAGGCCTTCTGCGGGCCGTACTCCGGACTGCCGCTGCCGGGCGGCGTGAACTTCGGCGGCCGCTCCTCGATGTACCGCTTCCATATCGAGGATCCGGTCATGTTCCGGAAGAGTCTGCGCTTTTCGATCGAGCATGGCCACGCCAACCGGCGCAGCGATGACTGGTCGTCGGTCGCCTACTGGTATGCTGAGAAGCCCGGTGTGCCGAACATGCGCCGGATCGAGGTAGAGGACCGCATGCCGTATCCGGCGGACCATCTTCCCGGCATCGAGTGCGTGGAACAGAGCGATTGCGGTTGAACTGATGCAAGTAGAGCAATTGCCCGACCTGTTGCCGCTCAGAGATCCCTCGGGGCAGGTCGTCGGGCTCTTCTCTGATCATGGCTCCTGGCTCGCCCTGACGTGGGGCGAGGAGAACCTGCTGGACGTTCATGACACCCGCGACGGCACGATCTCTCCCATCCATCTCTCTTCTCCCGCGCTCGGGCGCGTCGTGTTCGCGGACCGGCTGGAGGCAGAGTTGCTGGACGGTACCCGCGTCAGGGTCGGCTTCCTTTCGCCCAACTCGATCTTCGTCGAACATCAGGCGAGTCTGACCACCCCCCTGCCCGCGGTCGCCACGGAAGGCGGAACTCTTGTCGGGGAGTCCCTGGAGGAACCACCACCCCGGGACCTGTTCGACCGCAACCGGGCGGCCTGGAATCGCCGCTTCGAGAGGGCGGTGGAGGTCTGTCTCCGGGCACGGACGGTTCGCGATCTGGAGCTGCTGGCGCGCGCCGTCACCACACTTGCCTGGAACTGGCGCGCCCCTGTGGGGGCTCTTCAACACGGCGGCTTCGTGCCGTCCCCCTTCGCCTACAACGGGTTCTGGGGCTGGGACTCCTGGAAGCATGCGCACGCGCTGGCTGCGATCGAACCGGAACGGGCGAAGGAGCAGCTCCGCGCCCAGTTCTCGCGGCAGCGCGAGGATGGCATGGTCCCCGACACGGTGCGGATCGATCCGGCGCTCGACAACTGGAAGAACACCAAGCCTTCACTCGCCGCCGCGGCTCTCGAGGCGATCTGGCGCGCCGAGCGGGACGATGCGCTGGTCGTCGAGCTGTTCCCCCGCTGCGCCGCCCAACTCGACTTCTTCGACCGGCAGCGACGTCTCGAGGGCGAGATCCTGCTCCGGCCGGGGGGTGTGGACCATGAAACGGCGACCTGGGATTCCGGGTGGGATCTGTCCGCGCGCTTCGCCGGCGTCCCGCTGGTCGAGCATGGAGCATGGAAGCTGTTTGATCTCCAGACGGCAGACCTGAACGCCTACCACTTGATGGAACTGCTGGCGCTCTCCCGCCTCGCGAAGGTGGCGGGTGCTGATCCGTCCCACTGGGCTGACCGCACCATGCGCCTCTTTGATGAGATCCGCACGCTCTTCGACCCGCTCCCCGGCGCCTTCTGCGACCGATACGGGTATGGCGCCAGCAGCGGGATCCTGAGCGCAGCGTCCTGGCTGCCGGTCGTTGCCGGCGCGGCCACGAGAAGGCAGGCGGACCTGGTCACGCAGATGCTCATGAATCCGGGGCTATTCAACACCCCGATGCCCTTTCCGACCCTGGCCCGCACCGAACCGGCCTTCGACCCGGACGGCTACTGGAACGGATCGGTCTGGCTCGACCACGCGGCGCTGGCGCTCGCGGTCCTCGGGGACGAGGGACTCGAGGCGGAGGAGAGGCTGTTCGACCATGTCGCCGGGCCGGCGACGCTCTTCGAGTGCTATTCGCCCCTGACGGGTCGACCGGCCGCGGGATCCCGCCCCGCCGTGCCGCAGTTTTCCTGGTCCGCGGCGGCGCTCATCGAGATCCTGACCCCGAAAGAACTCACCCGGTGAGGCCGTTCGGGGCCAGCGTACGGACTTCTCCGCGCGTGGGGAGCGAGGGGATGGCTCCTGCGCGGGTCGTGGCGAGCGCTCCGGCGGCGCAGGCGAAGCGGAGCGCATCCGGATCGGGCTTTCTCTCGAGCCAGGCGACGGCGAGGGCTCCCACGAAGGCGTCACCGGCAGCCACGGCGTCGATCGAGTTGACGGCGAACGCGTCCTGACGAATCGTCCTGCCGCCATTGCTGAGAAGGGCGCCGTCCCGCCCGAGCGTGACCACGACTGCCTTGGCGCCGGTCGCCAGGAGATACGCCGCCAGTTCTTCGGCCGGTTCGCTCTCGCCGCACCCGGCCAGCAGGGCAGCCTCGCTCCGGTTGACCACCAGCAGGTCGAGCCGCGCGAGCAGCGACAGGGGCAGCGGGCAGGCGGGAGCCGCGTTCAACACGATCGGCACGCCCGCTGCGTTCGCCAGGACAGCAGCCCGCTCCACCGTGGGAAGCGGCAGCTCGAGCTGGCAGACGATCAGGCCGGCCTGGCGGATGACGCCCACCGGGAGATCGTCCGGCAGGAATGAGGCATTCGCGCCCGAGGCAACCACGATGCTGTTCTCCCCCGCGTCATCCACGGTGATCAGCGCCACGCCGGTCACCTGTCCTTGAATCGATCGCAGGTACTGAAGGTCGAGCCCCTCTCGGAGCAGTCCCTGCCGGAGCTCCTCCCCGTGCGCATCGTCACCCACCCTCCCGGCGAGCGTGACCGGAGGAGCCTCTTCCGACTGCAGCCTCGCCGCTGCCACCGCCTGGTTGGCGCCCTTCCCCCCGAGGAAGGTGCCGAACGGGCCGCCCAGGAGCGTCTCTCCCGGCGCGGGCAGCCGCGGGGCGCGAATGACCAGGTCCATGTTCAGCGATCCGAGCACGCAGATGCCGTTCATGCCGGCTCTTCGCCCTTCTTGTGAATGGTGGCCCAGACGGAACGGTACTGGTCCAGGTTTCTCGGGATCTGCCGGCCCATCTCCAGGTCGAGCATCACGGTCGCGATCTCATGCGGCGCCAGAAGGAAGCGCACCCTGCTGCCGGGAGGTTCCCCTGCTGTCGGGCCCGGCTCTTCCGGCTCGGGAGAAAGCAGCTCGACGACCTCACCCAGCAGATTGGTGCGCGCCGCGCTCCCGGTGCCCTTTAAATGGAGCGTGACCGGTCCTCCGGTCCCGTCGAACTCCACGATCCGCACCACGAACGGATCCCGGATTCCCCTGGCGAAACAACCGTCGAACAGGGCGGAACTACGTTCACGTTCCCGGTAGGCGGCCGTGATCATCCCCGGCCCCTCCAGACGGAACAGGCCGAACCGTGGCGGCAGATCCGGATTCTGCCCGGATGCGCCTCCTGCTCCGATGATCGCCGGCACGCGCGCCTCCGCCGAGAGCTTCGCCCGCTGGAGATGGCTGAGCGGCCCGTGAGGGATGAAGATCAGGCGGGCGCCCGCCAGGTTCCCATCGCAGTACTCCTCGTCCCACGGGTCGTACATGTGCAGCAGATTCTCGACGCCGGCGTCCGTGCGGAAGAACGCCTGGCCGCCGTCATGAATCAGGAGCAGGCCGCGGTCCCCCGCCACGATGTCGAGCAGGGATTGCGCGGTGAAGGGACGCCGCACCGTCTCGAACCACTGGGGCGACGTCATCCAGTCTCCCGAGGGGTACTTGCGCTGGTGATCGTGTTCGGCCCGGATTTCCGAGATGGCGTACGGCGTGTCGTGCAGCAGGGTCGGATTCTCGAGGGCTGGAGCGATCTCCGTGCGCAGGCCGGCGTGCATGCCGGGATCGGGCCGGGGCAGGAAGGCCTCGACACAGCGGATCTCGAGCCGTGGCGGGTACGGGAGCAGCTCCAGGTCGAAGACCAGGCTGGCGCCGTCCCGCCCGGTGCGACGCAGCGTCACCACGGAGCCGTCGAGTTCGACCTCCGCCGTCTCGAAACGGTCCTCGAGCCCGCCGTGCTTCATCGCGAGAGAGAGAAGAGGGTGCTTCGGATCGAGCGCTCCGTCCGGAAAGGCAGCGCTCTTGAGCTGCCGGATCACTCCTCGCTTTCGATCGATCTCGACCCAGAGATCCGCGAGCTCGAGGGTCACCGCCTCGTGCTGCGCGCGTGCGGTCGCGCCATCGGCTCGCCGCAGGTCTCGATCATTATCCCGCACGACCTGGTAGCCGAGCGCCGGTACCTGCACCACAGCCGCGTGCCTGCACGGGAATTCCACCACCACTGGGCGCTCCCAGCCCAGGGGGTTGAAGATCAGACGGCCATCCAGGCCCGCTGCCCGCCTCTCCAGCAGGGCGAGCGTCCGTTCCAGGACCAGGGAGGCCAGGGAGTTCGCCTTCGCGAACTGATGCTTGCCGACGAATCCGCAGAGCGCCTCGCATTCATGGTTGTCATGGTGCTGCGCCGCCAGGGTCTCGCGCCAGGCCTCCTCCAGTTCCCAGGTGGGGTAGACGTCCCAGGAGGGGTACGGGCGCCCGCAGAGCCCGCAAAGCGCCGCAGCGCTCTCCGCGGACAGGAGCAGCCGCTCCGTCCCGAGGCTGAGGCGCACCATCCGGTCGGCGTTCTTCGAAAGGCTCATGCCGTGGAAGACATCATCCATGCCGTACCTGCGCACAACCGCCTCGCCCTGATCGAGTTCCTTGACCAGTTCGGAGAGCGTGCGCGGCCGCAGGTCAAAGCGCGGATCCTCGAGCAAGTGGTTCAGCTTCGGCAGGAGCAGCTCGGAGCGGCACATCCAGTCTGGGGATGGCATCAGCTCGAGCCACTGGACCAGGACCACCTGTTCCCGGCCGGCAATCCGCTCCGGCTCGAGCCGCCCGTCGAAATCCTCGGGCCACTGATGCAGGCAGAACCCGGTCTTCGCCAGCGCCGGCAGCCTGGTTCCGTCGATCCCCTCCCAGTGGATCAGCGGCGACTCCTCTTCCGGGAAGGTCGGCGTGTGCCAGGTCCACTGGAAGAAGAGGGCAGCGCAGGTGAAGCCGCAACCCTTCAGCATCTGCGGCAGCTGTGGGTAGAAGTCGAACTCCTCCTCCCAGAAGGCGCGCGGCCGGACGCCGAGCAGCCTCTTCACGGCGCGCACGCCATGAACTCGCTGCCGGATGTTCGATTCCCCGCCGTGGAAGAGCCCGTACGGCTGGCCGTACGAGGCCCCCACGACCTCGATCCGGCCCTCCTCCACGGCGCGCTTCAGGAGCTCGAGCGCCCGCGGGGACTCGGCGGCCAGCTTCTCGTAGCCGATGCCGTCGAAGTTCAGATTCCCGCGGACGCCGGCGCCGTCCATCAGCCGCAGCATGTCCGCGAGCGAGTCCTCGAGCACACCGGCGCCCCACAGCCACTCGAAGTCGACCCAGTGCATGTGGTTGCCGAAGGTGAAGTAGAGCGGCTTCGGAACGGTGTCGCTACTGTCCTGCATCCTTGACCCACTGGTCGAGCCAGGCCACGACCTCCTGGTGCCAGAGCTGACTGTTCCTCGGCTTCAGGACCCAGTGGTTTTCATCCGGGAAGTAGAGCAGCTTCGAGGGAATGCCGAGCCGCTGGAGCGCGGTGAAGCTGGCCATTCCGGACGTGTCGACCACCCGGTAGTCGAGCGCGCCGTGGATCACCAGCATCGGGGTCTTCCAGTTCTGGACGAAGTTCACCGGGTTGTGCTTCTCGTACGACTCCGGGTTCTCCCACGGGACGCCCATGTGATCCCACTCGGGGAACCAGGGCTCCTCGGTCATGAAGTAGGCCGCGCGCTCGTCCAGGTTGCCGTCGTGGCAAACAAAAGCCTTGAAGCGGTCGGTGTGCCCCGCCATCCAGTTGATCTGGTAGCCGCCGTACGACGCGCCGATGGCGCCCATCCGATCCGGATCGATGAAGCGATACGTCTCCAGGGCCCGGTCGACCCCTTTCATGATGTCCTCGAACGGCTTGCCGCCCCAGTCACCCCGGATCGAGTCGCAGAACTCCTGGCCGAAGCTGGTGCTGCCGTGGAAGTTGATCCCGAGCACCACGTAGCCGGCGCCGGCGTAGATCTGGGGGTTCCAGCGGTAGTGGAAATGGTCGTTCCAGGCGCCTTGCGGCCCGCCGTGCACCATCAGCGCCAGCGGGTACTTCTGGCCCTCCTTGAAGTCGACCGGTTTCAGCAGCCAGCTATGGACCCTGTCGCCGCCTGCTCCCTCGAACCAGAAGTCCTGCGGCTCGCTCATCCTCGCCGCCGCGACCCGCGCGCCGTTCACGTCGGTCAGACGCTTGACGTGCGATCCGGTCGGTCCCGATGACCAGACCTCCGCCGGACTCGTCATGGAGTCCTGGCAGAAGATCAACCGCCCGGTCGACGCCACCTGAAGCGAGGAGTTGGAATGCTGCGTGACGAGCGGCATCACCTTGCCGCTCTTCAGGTCGACGGAGAAGATCGCGTCGCGAGCGTTCTCGCCGGCGGTGACGTACAGGGTCTCACCATCCGCGGCCCAGGCCAGGCTGCCGCAGGAGCGATCCCAGTCATCCGCCACGCGCCGCTTTTTCCCGCTGCTCCGGTCGTGGATCACGATGCCGAACCGATCCGCCTCGTACCCCGGCCGCTTCATGGCCAGATAGGCGATCGAACTCCCGTCCGGTGAGTAGACCGGCGTGGTGTCCCACGCTTCGTTCTCTTCGGTGATGCAGCGGAGCCCTCCGCCGCTCACGGACGTCACGTACAGGTCCACGTCCGTGGACCAGGCGGCGTTCTCCACCTGCTTGATCGTCAGGCAGAGCTCGTCGCCCGCGGGAGACCAGGCGATCTCCTCTCCTCCCCCGAACGGGAGGGTGGGGCAATCGGCGTCGGCATCCTGCATCAGGTCGAGCGGCTCGCCACCCGCGACCGGCAGCACGAAGACATGACTCCGCTTGCCGTCCTCCCAGGTGTCCCAGTGCCGGAACAGCAGCGTGGTGTAGCTGCGGGCCTGAACCGGATCGTCCGCCTTCTTCTTGTCGAGGTCGGCTGTCTCCCGCATCGTCTTCCCCGGATAGACATCCGCGCTGAAAGCGTAGCGGCTACCGTCGGGAGAGACGCTCAGATTGCCGAGCCCCACGGGAAGGTCGGTCACCTGCTCCGCCTCGCCGCCATCCGGCCGGATGGTCCAGATCTGGGGCGACCCGGAACGCGTAGAGAGGAAGGCGATCCTCTTTCCATCCGCCAGCCAACGCGGGCTCCAGTCCTGGGCGGAGCTGTTGGTCAACGCATGGTCGTGATACCCGTCCGCGGTCACCATCCGGATGTCGGCGTTGCTGCCGTTCTTCTCCAGGCTGTACTCCCGGCTGACGTACGCCACCCACGCGCCGTCGGGAGATACGTTCGCGTCCGAGATCCGCGCCATCCCGATCATGTCATTGAAGCAGAAGGGGTGGGAGGAACCGGCCTCCTCTCCGGCAACAGGCAAGAGACAGGCAAGGGCAATCGTCCAGCAGGCCAGCATCAGAACATCCTCTCGCTGAAATCGAGTCCAAGGGCCGAGCCTGAGCGTACCCGAACATCCACACCCGGTGAACA
>JAZDLC010000087.1:0-5148 GCA_043802345.1 Planctomycetota bacterium
GAGCACAGCTCTGCGTTGCGCAGCTCTGCCTTGCGCAGCTCTGGGGGCCGCAGCTCTGCCTTGCACAGCTCTGGGGGCCGCAGCTCTGCCTTGCACAGCTCTGCGTTGCGCAGCTCTGGGGGCCGCAGCGCCGCGGAGCACAGCTCTGCGTTGCGCAGCTCTGGGAAGCGCAGCACCGCGGGGCGCAGCTATGCGTTGCGCAGCTCTGGGAGCCGCAGCTCTGGGTCGCACAGCCCTGGGGGCCGCAGCTCTGGGAGCCGCAGCTCTGGGGTGCACAGCTCTGGGGTGCACAGCTCTGGTTTGCGCAGCTCTGCGCGGCACAGCTCTGGGTTGCGCAGCTCTGGGAGGCGCAGTCCTGCGCGCTGGCGGTCTGGCTCGTGACGCTGCAAAGGCCCAGCAGGGCCACGAGAATGAGGGGAATCCGCATCTTGTCCGTCCTTTTCGGGTTTGACTATCGGCGCGCCGGACAGCGGCGCGTCCTTCAGAGAACAGAGGGCTTCCGTCCCCTCATCCCTCACACGAATGCCAAAGAAAAGGGGACGCTCTCCGTCCTGGAAAGAAGGGGGCTATTCCCTTTTCTCTGAGAATTGTTGAGGGAGGACGCTCCGCCGTCCATCTAAATGGTTGGTGCACCAAAGCGGGACCGATACTCGAGACCCGGATGCCTGAGAGCGACGAAGCAACCCGGAAGCTCCTCCTTTGCATTGCCAGAGGTGACGACCTGGCCATGCAGCGCCTGTACGAGCAGGAACGGGGGCCGCTCATGCGTCTCTTCACAGGGCTTTCGGGCTGTAGGAGCCAGGCGGAGGACCTGCTTCAGGGCACCTTCCTCAGCCTCTGGAAGTTCCGCGCGAATTACCAGGGCCGGGGCAAGGCCGGAGCCTACATCTACAAGGTCGCGATGAATCAGTGGCGAGGGAGTTTCGCGCGTGAGCGACGACAACAGGAGACCTGGGAACAGATGACTCCCGACTGGCAAGAGTCGTACCAGGAGAACCCTGGCGCGCGTTTGGAACTCGGCGAACTGAAGCAGAGCGTCTGGAACGGCATCAGATCGCTGCCCCTGCCGCAGCGCGAGGTCTTCCTGCTGCACCGCTTCTGCGGCCTGAGCTGCCCGAAGGTCGCCGAGGCCACCGGCGTCAACCTGAAGACCGTCGAGTCGAGACTGCGGCTGGCCCTGCGGAAAATGGTCGAAATGCTCCAGGTGAGGGAGAGTCAGCCATGAACTGCGAACGCGTCGAATCGCTGATGGGCGACCTGATCTGCGGGCGCCTGGAAAAGCAGCAGGCCGATGAAGTGGCGAAGCACGTCGTGATCTGCGCGTCCTGCTCCGCGTTTCATCGCAGCGTGTCGTTCCTCTACCTGATCGACGCCCCTGCCGACATCGCCGCGCCCGGACGGCTGGCGTTGACGCCGGCGGCCCGGAAGACGGTCGTGGCGCGGTGGGCGCCGAGGATCGCCGCAGCGGGCATCCTGCTCGCGATCGGATTCACGGCCGCGCGGATGACGGAGACCATTCCCTCGCAGCGGCAAGAGAGCCCGGTTTCGTTCGCCTCCCTCGCGCCGATCCGGGTCCACGTGCCGCTCCTCCCGACCGCCGCCCCGGGAGAGACCTGGATCGACTCGCGTGAGGAGGCGGTCCTCCTCGCCAGCTTCTCGGGGAAGCCGCTTCTCGAGCGGTTCGACGCGCCCTCCTGCTCCCGCTGCTGCGTCATGCGCAACATTCTCGAGCGCAGTCCGGTCAAGTCGCTCCTGGGGTCGTTCGTCTGCTACCGGGCCGAGGTCGGCGAGAAGATCCCCGCCGAGATCGCGGGACTCCAGGAGGAGAAAGAACTCCCGAAGATGCTCCCGGCGATGCGCATCGCCGATGAGTCGTGTTCGACCGGATTCAGATGGGAGGTCGCCAGCGAGGAGGACCTGCACGATCTCATCAAGAACTACCAGAAGATGTGCGACAAGAGGCAACCCCTCGGCAACGACCTTTTCAAGCGCACGCTGGAGCAGATCCGTTCGATCCCGACCCTCCTGTCGGAATCCCGATACGCCGACGCCGTGGAGGTCCTGGACCAGATCGCGAATCTGGAGCAGCGCTACCGGACCTGCTTCCCCGAGGTCGCCCACGACCTGCGGGAACAGATCATCAGCGGACTCGAGGAGGCCCTGAAGGAGATCCGCGTTCTCTACGACAAGGGGGACTCGTCGCGCGAAGATGCGATCCGGCTCGCCAGGCTGCTGCGAAGCCAGGTCGACGGCCTCGAATTCGCGAAGCGCCTGGATACCTTCATGGAGTAGCGGCCCGCCGGAGTTCACCCAGGATCTTCACCCATGCGGGGGAAGGGTCGGAGCGGATCATGGCTGGATCCAGCTCCTGGCAATCGCCTGGCCGCGCCCAGGTCACAAGGCCCAGACAGAGGAACATCGCCGCGGTTCTACTCAGGTCCATGCCGGGTTTTCCAATTCGAGCCGGTCGAATCCACGGTCATCAAGACACGCTACTCCTGATCCACATCCTCGGCAGCGTGCGCCTTCAGGAGCGTTTCGATCAGGTTCAGGTACTGCCCCATGGAGACGGAGCGGCTGAAGGGCGGCACGGCGGTCTTGTGGGCCACGACCATATCGAGCGCCGGAATGACGGTGATGAACTGGCCGAAGGCGCCCATGCCGCTGTAGGCGCCCTTCAGCAGCTCCGGAGTCCCCTCGCCGTCCCAGACCCACCACATGTAGCCGTAGCCGAACGGCCCCTTGCGAGTCGATTCGGGGTTCATCTCGGCGTTCGGCGTCACCACGCTGCAGATCCGCTCGGCCCACTCCTTCGGGACCACCTGCTCTCCGTTCCAGTTGCCGTGACGCAACATCAGGAGACCCAGCCGCGCCATGTCCCGCGTGGAGAGCCACATGTGATACGCCATATGTTCCGACCGCGACTCGTCTCCTGACTTTTCCTGCGCCGAGCGGTCGAAATCCTGCATGCCGATCGGGACGGCCAGATCCTGTTCGAGCGCGTCGTAGATGTTCATGCCGCTTTCCTGCTCGAAGATGGCGCCCGCGGCGTTGAAGTCCCAGTTGTTGTAGAGGAAGTACTCGCCCGGCTTCTGTGAGCCGCGTTCGGGAGCCTCATCCGTGTTGTCCCCCGCGTTGGAGGCAGGGTGGTAGATGCCGGAGCGGGCCGAGATCAGGTCCCGGATGGTGGCCTGCTTCTCGACCTCGAGGAGTCCGCCCACGTCGTCGAAGCCGATCTCCTCGAGCGTCAGATCGAGGTCGATGCTGTCATTGGCCACGTACTTTCCATAGAGCATCGCCAGCACGCTCTTGCGTACCGAGGCCAGGTAGCTCAACTCTTCCACGTTCCCGTATTCGAAGAGCACTCGCCCGCCGACGACCACCATCATGCCCGTGGTATTGAACCTGGCCGCGCTCTCGCTCAGGCGGGCCAGGCCCACCGCCGAGAAGCCGGCCGATTCCGGATTCTCGATTCGTTCCCACGCTTCGCCCGGGAAGGTCGTATCTCCGGCGGTGGCCGAGGAAGGCGTCGCCTGGACCGCATCTTGCGCCAGGAGTCCGGCGGGTATTCCGATCGAAAGCAACGAGAGTGTCAGCAACAGGCTCGAGAGAGCCGAGAGGCGGGGCTTGAAGTACATTCTCTTTCCTTCCACGAGCGACCACGTACCGACCCTTCCTACGGTGGCCATGGTTTACCGTTGGGCGACTGCATCCAAGCTTCTTCCGGAGGCCACCCCATGAGATTCGTTCCGCGATTGCTCACGACCCTCCTCCTCCTCGCTGGAGCGGAGACCGGCCATGCCGGCGACTCGCCCCTCTTTGGCGGCCTCGCCGCTGGTTCCCACGAGGTCGGGTTCACGCTGGTCGAGACGAGGGACATGACGCGAACCGGTCCTGACCAGGGAGTTCAAGCGCCGTCGCCCCGCGGGCGTCCCCTGCGAGTCTGGATCTGGTATCCCGCAAAGGAGACGGAGTTGCGCGATGCGCTCCCCTTCTCGCGATACGCGAAACTGATGGATGGCGATTTCTCCCCGGGAGTCGCGCGGACGGAGAGGAGCGACTTCGCCGCCGGCCCGCTGGCGCGCTCGCTTCCCGCCGAACGCCTGCGAGCCCTTCTCGAGACCAGGACGCGCGCCTTCGAGGCGGCTCCACCCGCCACCGGCCGTCACCCCCTGATCGCCCTTGCCCAGGGACTCTACTACGAGTCCCCCATCACGCACGCGATCCTCTGCGAGTATCTGGCGAGCCACGGCTTCGTGGTGGCCACCTGTCCCCTGGTCGGCACCTGGTCCCGGCTGATCGATCTGGACCCGGAGCACCTGGAGACGCAAGCGCGCGACATGGAATACATCATCGCCCTGGCGCGTGAAAGGAGCGACGTCGACGGGGAAAGGCTGGGGCTGGTGGGGTTCGACATGGGCGGAATGACCTCGCTGATCCTGGCCATGCGCAACCCGGACGTCGACGCCCTGGTCAGTCTCGACGCGGGGATCCTCTATCCGCATCCCTCCGGCATCCCCGTGAATTCGCCGCATTACGATCCCTCCCGCCTCCTTGCGCCATGGCTCCACATCACGCAAAGGGATGCGGTCGCCGATCCCGCGGCAAGCGGCTCACTATTTGAGACCGCCGTCTACTCCGAGCGCACTCTCATCCTCGCGGAGGGGATGCGCCACTGTGACCTCACCTCCTTCGCCATGATCGAAGGGAAGGCTCCCGTCCCGGGTTACTGGCAGGATTCGGTGGGCGATCCACGCCCGAAGTACGAGGCGGTCTGCCGCGAAGTGCTCCGCTTCTTCCAGACCGTCCTCCTTGGCGACAGGGACGCCCGGCGGTTTCTCGAACGCGACCCGGCCGGTGTGGCGGCGCCTGGTCCTCTTTCTTTCGCCCACCACGCGGCCCGTCCGGCGCCGCCGACCGTCGGGGAGTTCTGCAACACCCTCTCCTCCAGCGGCTTCGAGGCCGCCGCCGGGTTGGTCCGCGAGGCGATGAAGTCGCATCCGGACTGCGAGCTCGTTCGTGAACAGGTCCTGAACCGCTTGGGGTACCAGTTTCTCTACTTCTGGGGTCACTCGGACGTCGCCGTCGACATCTTCCAGCTCATGGTCGAGATCTACCCTGAGTCCTCGAACGCCCACGACAGCCTGG
>JAZDLC010000088.1:0-30311 GCA_043802345.1 Planctomycetota bacterium
GGAGAATGAAGAGGAGAACCCCAGGGGGTTCTCCTCTTCATTCTTGATACATCTGCTCGATGCTGAGCAGGAGGTTGAGAAGCGGGTCGTTGGCCTGGATCTGGCCCTTGAGATACTCCACGAAGTCGAGAATGTCCTTGCCGAGCAGCTTGTTCAGCGAGTTCACCGCGACTCCCCTGAGGTCGACGTTGGCCGGGTCCACCGCCACCTCCTTCAGCGCATCGATGACCCGGTGGTCGTCGTACGTCCCCAGCGTATCGAGGGTGAAGCGGCGCACGCCTCGCTCGGCCTCCTGGTCCGTCGCCACCTGAATGAGGGCCGGAATCGCGCGCGCGTCGGGCTTCTGCTTGAAGAACAGCACGATCTGGTTCGGCCGGCTGAAATTGGGATCCGGGTGGACCAGCAGATCGATCAGCCGGAGGATGATCTGGTCCTCGTACTTCTTCATGGCGATCTCGGCTGCCTTGAGCCGGACACCCGAGTTGATCGTCTGATCCTCGAAGATGTAGCGGGCGTACTCCACCGCCTCGTCGGTGTCGATCTGGGCAACCACGTGGGTCAGCAGCCGGGTCTGCATCCAGGTCGGTCCCGCGGCCTCGGGCATGAGATTGACAATGGTGGGGAAGAACCCGCCCAGCGCGTCGATGGTGTCGTTGCCGTACCGGCGCAGCAGATCCTCCAGCCGTGCCCGCTCCTTCTCCACCGGCTCTCGCTGCAGCGGGTCGCTCTTCCATCTGGAGAGCACCTCGGTGACGTTGGCCAGCTCCTCCAGGAGTTCGGTGGGGGTCTTCCGGACATCAGGCTCGGCGATGGCGCCGTTTCCGCTGCCGGCAGAGAGACCTTCCCGCGCCAGCCTGTCGAGGAGCCGCGTCAGGCGATTGGCCTGGTCCCCGAGCTGATAGCGGGCCTGACTCAGTTCTTCCCGGACCTCTTCCAGACCCGCCAGCGGGTTCGTGGAGCTGGGCCCACTCCGACGCAGTAGGAGGGTGATGAGAAGACCTACCGTGATGACCTGAAGGACAAGGGACAGATAGGCTCGCAGAGGCGAGTTGGCGCTCATTCTGTGCTCCAACGAACGAATATGTGTGAAATCGCACGGGTCAGGGGGTGAGAACCGGCGTTTCGACTCATGATATCTCAGCATCTCGCATTTTCAGTTCCAGCGGGAATCGGGGTGCAGCACGCAGAAGCATGCCGCCCTCGTGCGGCCATTTGTGGGGCCCCGATTCGCGATTCAGGTCGTGCCCGTGCCCGTTACGGGCACGAACGAGGAACGACCGGTTGCCCCGTCTCTTGGCGGAGATAGAAGGGGTAAGACCGAAAAGATCTGATCGCCAGGTTGGCAGGAGACCGGTTTCGGGACTAGGATTAGGCGTGCCCATTCCCAGTTCCCACCGCTGCGGAAGACCTGAATCGACACATCGCCGTCCTCGCCCGGACTTTTCGGGAGGAGACGGGACGTTCTGGCATTTGCCCAGCCGAAGGAGTGAATTCTCCATGAAACCCCTGAAGACCGCTGTCCTCTCCGGCCTGATCTTCTGGTGTGCGGCCGCGGCGGCCTCCGCTGGCGAGCTGAAGATCACCAACACCACCTTTGGCTGGAACCCGTTCACGAACAGCGTGAGTACGTCCGGCAGCACTCCCGAGTCGCAGTTCCCCGCGGCGGCGGTCAACCAGGAGCTGGAAATCCGATTCAACGAGCGGCTCGCACAGTCCTCGGTGAGTGAGTCGACCATCCTGATCACCAGCATCCCATCGAGCGAGCTGGCTCCGTTGGGGCTGTTCTCCTCGATCCCGGGTGGAATCGTGGCGCCGGTGACCCGCAAGGTGAGGAAGAACAAGATCCTGATCCGGCCGGCCTATTTCTTCCAGGGGTCCTCCGTGAACTTCGGCTTCGCGCCCAACGCCTACTATCGGTTGGAACTCCGGGGGGGAGGGCGTGGGATCAAGGGACGCGACGGCAGCAGGATGGGAGGGAGCATCTACATCAATTTCCGGACCACCGACCTTGTGGCGGACATGATGCCGGGCGCGCCGCAGCCCCAGGTCAAGCTGATTGACGCCATCGACGGGAAGGTCAACCTGACCCAGACCTCGGTCGCGTATCCCCTGTCCAGCTACAACCAGGCCAACCCGACTCCGGCGCCAGGGGTGCAGATCAAGTTCAACGAGCTGGTGCTTCCCTCGAGCCTGCTGAATCCGGCCACGGGCGAGAGCCCGACGCTGAGGATTCTGCTGGATGTGGACGACAATCCGGGCACGTTTACCGACCGGATCGACCTGCCGGGCGCATTCGTGATCACGCACACCACCAAGAAGACGCTCGTGGAGTGGACGTCGGCAGCGAAGAGCGTGCTTGGAGACAGTTTCTATCTGGTGCACATCGAGCCGTACGTCGAGGACCTGGTGGGGAACTCGATCTACTCGATCACACAAGACGCAGGCGCCCGGCAGTTGTTTGGCTACCGGACCAAGGATGCCTCCGGAGATCCGCTCGATCCGATCGTCGAGGAGTTCAACGACAAGTTCAACCTGGACACGATCATCTCTTCGGCTGACTGGAACGAACCGAGCGCGCTCGGGTTCCTGAAGAACGGGATCACTGGTGGCACCGGCGAGGACGGGGCCTACCGCCCGACGGACGACGAGACGCTCACGACGGGTGTGTTTGATGCCGACCTTGGCAAGGATGTCCAGAGGGTCTGGAACTTCACCTCCGTGACCATTCCGCTCGGCGTCACGGTCACCGCGGAGGGTGAGTTCCCGCTGAGAATCCGCAGTACCGGAAACGTCAACATCTACGGCACGCTGGATGTGTCGGGCGCTGGAGGGGATCAGTTCACGGAAGTCCGGGTGCGTCCCGGAGCCGGGGGTGAAGGGGCGGTGGCGGGCGCCTCTGGCGCTCTCGGCGGATCGGTCACCGACGGTGTGGATCTCGACACGGGCCTGTTCCAGGACGGTCTCTATGGTTATGCGCTGGCGACGCAGCCGAACCAGGGGCTTTTCGGCCTGTCGACCGTTCCGGTCACTGACTTCGTTTTGCCCCGGGCCGGCGGCCATCTCCTTTCGGCAAGCCATGCCGGACTCTGGCTGCAGCCGAACGTGGGCACCGGGTCGGCGGCGGCCGGCTCCTCTCCAGGTAATGAGATCAGGCACAACCACCCCACCTTCATGATCGAGTCGGTATCGCTGGCCGGTAGCGGCAGCCTGACCGTGATCAGCAATCCGGCCGATCCGCTCTATTTCGGTTCGCTGATCCAGCCGAGTCTCGACACGTACGAATTTCCGCCTCCCCCGATCACGAAGCCGGGTGATCCCTTCATGATCGGTGACATGGCCGGACGCGAAGGTGATGAGGCGGGCTTCGCCGGGTCCGCGGGGAAGGGCAGCCTGCCGATGACCGTGGCTCAGGAGTTCCTGACGCTGGTGCGCTCTGGAGGAGGGGGCGGAGGAGCTGCCCGGACCGCCGGAGAGGCGGGTGAAGACTCGCCCACCGCATATGGCGGATCGTCCACCGGAACGGCTGGCGGAGCAGGCGGCTCCGCGGGGCTCTCGGGTGCGGTGGTTGCCATGACCGACACGGTTCTCACGGTGGCGGGCACGCCCTTTGCCGGACTCGACCTGAATGGAGACGCGGATACTCCTCCGTTCATCGTCTTCCCGAACGATGCGCAGGGATACCTGTTTGAAATCGCCTCCAACACGGGCAATACGATCACCATCGTGCCTTACCTACTGACGCATGTGGCGCCCGTGGATGGGACCGGAGACGGCGTCGTTGACCTGGCTGACGTGAGCCTCGGTGCCTCCTATCGAGTCGAGCCGAATGTCGACGTGGGCGGAAGCGGCGGAGGGTCGAGCGGGGTGCACCTGGCCTACACGATCAAGACGCCGGGCCCGCCCAACCAGACTCCTCCGACCTGGACGCCTGGCGCGGGTGGTGGCGCGGGTGGTGGCTCCGTCCGGATCGAGGCGGACGGCAAGATCGTGGTTGCCGGGACCGGAATGATCCTGGCGAGGGGAGGCGACGGTGGGCGAACCACCGGAGCCCTGAGCACCAGCGCCAGCGGCGGAGGAGGTGGCGCGGGTGGCACCGTCGAGCTGACCTCGGGTGATCCCACCGCGTCCGCGGTCCAGGTTCTGGGGCTCGTGGACTGCAACGGAGGCGCCGGTGGTCTGGGTGAGGTCGAGGGCGGCTCGGGCGGGAACGGACGCGCGATCTTCAGGTCGTTCAACGGCAATCTCTCGCCGGGAGCCTTCCCCGACACGGCCGTGACGCCCCCGATCCTGGCCACCGACCTGGGATTCATGGTGCCGGGTCAGTTGCCCACGCTGGGGCAGTCGAAGTTCTACAACTCCGACTCCTTCCCGACCGTTTACTCCGATTTCATCGTGGTCTACAACGCCGACGTGAACGGCGTGCCCACTACGGGACTTACGTTCACCAGGAGCAACCTGGTGGGCGGGACCGAGGCTCCGTTCGATCTCTTCTTCAACGACGCCGAGATCGGCTCGAACGGGTTGGTGGACTACAGCACCGTCGATGAGAACTTCGTCACCGATCCGGCAACTCTCTCAGGCGCGTTCCTGCGCTTCCGGGTGGGTCTCTATCCCGAGAAGACTGTTGTTGGGGATGTCTTCCGCAACGTCAAGGTCGACTCGATCACCGTGACCATCGGGCCGTGACACCCCGCCAGGACGCGGCGTCCTGCGTGCCTGGATCTCGACCACGATGACTCGCTCAGCTCGATTGCCGGGAATTCAGGCCGGACCTCCAGCTCCGCCATCTGGGTCCTTGCCGGTTGGCGCCACCCTCGTCGGCAGTCACCGGTACGAGGTCGGCTCGGTGGAAATACGCGCCGGGCGGATCGAGGCAGTGGGCGGTCCTGGCGGCGACCTTCCGGTCTTCGCCATCCCGGGACTGCGAAACGCTCACTGCCATCTGGACCTGAGCGAGGTCGGAAGACCCCCCGGTTCCGGAGAGGGATTCGCCCGGTGGGTGCTTGGCCTCGTGGAGAGACGAAGGGGCCTTGATCGGCGCGCGCTGGCGGGGGCCGCAAGGGTCGGGGCATCAGAGGCCCTGTCCACCGGGACGACGGCCATCGCGGATATCGATTCCACGGGAGCCTCCTTCCAGGCGGTGGCGGAGAGCGGGCTGAAGGGGATCGGGTTTTTCGAGTGTCTCTCCTCTGGCGGGGCAGATGCTCAAGTCCGGTCGGCCGAGGCGTGGCTTGCGGCCGTCCAGGCCGGGCCGCGTCAGGCGGCGTTCCGGCCAGGACTATCGCCCCACTCCCCCTACTCGTGCTCCGCCGAGCTCTACCAGCGGCTCGCGCGTCTGGCGAAGAAGGAGGGATTGCTCCTGACCACGCACATCGCGGAGACCCGCGAAGAGCTGGATTTCCTGTTGGCCGGTGGCGGAGACCTCCGAACCCTCCTGAAGCGCCTGGGTGCCGTCCCACCTTTCGACTCACCGCCCGGAGTCCCGCCCATCCAGTACCTCGACCGGCTGGGTTGCCTGGGACCGGGGACGCTCCTGGCCCATGCGAACTACCCCGCGGAAGGGGACATGGACCTGCTCGCAAGGAGTGGCGCCACAGTGGTCTACTGTCCCAGGAGCCACGCGTTCTTCTGCCATGAGGAGCATCCGGTGGCGCGATATCTCGAGGCCGGAGTGAACGTGGCGCTGGGAACCGATTCCCTGGCGAGCAACACGACCCTCTCGATGTTCGATGAAATGGCTTTCTTGCGGCGAGCACGGCCGGATCTGTCTTCAGCGGGCGTATTCGATCTGGCGACCCGCTCTGGTGCGCCCCTTCTGGACGGGGGGAGTGGTCTGCTGGAGCCGGGCCAGCCTGCGGACATGGTTCTGGTGCGGTCCGACTCGGGGCTGCCCGCGAGCCTGGCAGAGGCCCTGGATCAGCTTACGTCTGGTTTGGTCAAAGTACTCGCAACTCTTGTTTCAGGTAGGATTTGCCACGTTTCCAATGAGCTCGAGGATGGCTTGCTTCCCTTGACTTGGCCGAGATGGGAGCTATTTTCGACCTCATCGGACAGTTGCTCCGGCGAGGCGCCGGGAAGGCTTGCTGGAGACTGAATGGATTCCAAACTGAAGGAGTCGGCCCAGCTGTTCGCGGATGTTCTGGATCGGAACCAGACGTTCTTGCTGGCCGGGCACGTCAACATCGACGGCGATTCGCTTGGTTCGATGTTGGGAATGCACCACTTCCTGCTGAACCGGGGGAAGCAGGTGCGCTCGATCGTGTTCGAGCCTGTAGCGGATCGCTACTCCTTTCTGGGCGCGGAAGAGCTCGTCGAAGTGTTCGACCCGACGCGTCATGCCGAGCCGGCGCGGGACGTCGACGTCTTCATGATGTTCGACTTCTCCTCGACCGGCAGGATCCCCGGGCTCTGGGATCTGGTGCGGTGTGGAAGGGCTTTCAAGGTCTGTGTCGACCACCACCCTGCGAAGGAGCTGGTTGGCGACTTGAATTTCCACCAGCCCGGCGCCCCGGCCACGGGCAAGATCCTGCTGGAACTGATCCGGGCCATTGGCGGAGAAGTAACGCCAAAGATGGCGGAAGCCCTCTTCGTGGCGATCAGCACCGACACTGGGTGGTTCCGCTACGCAAACACGACCCCAGAGGTGATTCAGGTCGCGGCCTCCCTGCTGCGGGATGGGCTGGATGCGAGCCGCATCTACCGCGGCATCTACCAGTGCAACGACGTGCCCCTGATTCGCCTGATGGGCCGGGTGGTCTCGACGCTCCACGCGGAGATGTCGGACCGCCTGCTCTGGGCGACGATTCCGTTGGCCCTGATTCGGGAGCTCCGGACGGGCCCGTTCGAAACGGACGAGTTGCTGGATCTGATGCGGACCGGCAAGAAGGCCGAGTGCGTGGCCCTTTTCCGGGAGTTACCGGATGGAAATGTCCGCATGAACCTGAGGTCGAGGGGCCAGGTTGACGTGAGCGCTCTGGCACAGCAGGTGGGCGGCGGTGGTCACTTGCACGCAGCCGGGGCCACGCTGGATGGTCCGCTCGATGAAGCGGCAAGTCGGATTGTAACGATGCTGAGGAAAGCGCTATCTTTGGCGGGGGCAGTGGGATCCTCCAGACCACCGCAACCAAGTCGACTCGGCCGCTGAGTAGCAAGGCCCCGGGAGCCAGTCTCTTTTGTACGCGATCATCTCAGACATCCACTCCAACATCGAAGCCCTTGAAGCCGTCTTCAGGGACATGGAGCGGAGGGGCGTCGAGGAGGTGGTCTGCCTGGGCGATGTGGTCGGCTATGGTCCCGACGCGGAGAGCTGCATCGATCTGATCAAGAGTCGCTGCCGTTTCTGCATCCGGGGCAACCATGACGACGCGGTGATGGGGGATGCGCTCGACTTCAACCCGATCGCCAGGGAGGTGATCGACGGCACGCGCCAGCTGCTTCGTCCGGGCCTGTTTTCGTCCGCCGCGAAGAGGGAACGCTGGTCATTCCTCAAGGGGCTGGTGCCGGTCCGAAAGGAAGGCCGGGTTCTCTACGTTCACGGTTCGCCCAGGGATCCGGTGAAGGAATACGTGATGCGCACCGACGTGGTCTTCGCGCCGGAGAAGCTGTTGGACATCTTCAGCCGCATCGAGTGGATCTGTTTCGTGGGTCACACCCACCAGCCCGGGGTCTTCCTCGAGAAGAAGGAGGGCGGCCGGATGGTCTACGAGCACCGATCTCCCTCCGAGCTGGGCGAGGAGAGCCTTCTGGTGCTGGGAGACCGGAAGGTGCTGAGCAACGTGGGATCGGTGGGGCAGTCCCGGGATCAGGACAGCCGAGCCTGCTATGTGATCGTGGAGGAGGACGGGGAGGGTCGTCCCTCGGGCGTGCGGTTCGTGCGAGTGGAGTACGACTACAGGCCGACGATGGAGAAGATCGAGGCGATCGACTGGATCAACAATCTCTGCGCCACCCGGCTCGAGATCGGCAGGTAGGTCGAGGGAGGCGGGACCTTCTCGCTACATCGGCGGTAGAGTATAGATCGTGAAACCCCTCTCGCTCCGGCTGGTGCCAGCGCGCTCCAGCAGCTGCGCCAGCTGGGGAGCGATCACGTTCGTCTCGGTCTGGTCCACCAGGAAGAAGGTGTCGCAGTTCTCCATGCCGAGCCAGTGGGCTCGGGTACGCGCAGCGTAGAGCCCCTCCACGTCATGCACGAACACGACGTAGCGGTCGGCAGAGACCGCGATCTGCAGCGTCGTGCTGTTCTGCTCGCGGCCCACGATGATCACGGTCCCTGGCTGGGTGACCTCCGCCACACGGACCCCGAGTTCGCTCAGGGTGAAGCTGCGGCGTTCCGCCAGGAGGCTCACGGCCTGAGTCGCATGCCACGCGAGCAGCAGGATCAGGGCGGCCGAGAGCAGCCTCGACGGCAGCCTCGCGGCCAATCCGGCCGGGAACAGCGCCAGGGCGGCGAAGATGCACACGGCGGGCATGACGTAGATCACGTGGAAGGTGTCGAGATCCCGGGCCTTCTCGGTCATGAGCAGGAGTTGGATGAGCCCCAGTCCGAGCATGAGAAGGCCGGCCAACTGCACGTCGTCGAGCCGCCTCCGGATGATCCGCAGCATGCCGAACAGCAGGCCGACCGCCGCCACCGCCAGTACGATCCAGCCGTAGGAGGCCTGGGCGAAGCTGCAGAGCAGGAAGCGGAACCTGCTCCAGTCCCCGCCGTGAACGAGAGCCGAGATTCCCGCCTGGTAGATCCCCTCTCCCGACGGCGCCATTCCGTACCGTCCGAGCTGCAGCTTGTACTGGAGCTGGACCAGTCCGAGGACCAGCAGGCCGACCAGCAGCAGGTAGCCGGCGTGGGCCGTCGCGCCGAGCCAGCGGGAGGTCGCTCGCGGCCGCCGGCTGAGGGGCAGCAGGATCAGCAGCAGCGGCGGCAGCGCCAGCGCGATCCAGTCGAACGAAACCGCCGCCGCGAAGCAGATCAGGGACTGGATGAAGTGCTTGCGGCGCCCTCGCCTGCGGAAGCGCAGGAACTGGTGAAGGGTGAGCAGCAGACAGAAGAGGGTGGGGACCTCGAAGTGGACGAAGGCCCCGTAGTAGACGCCCACCGGAAGAGTGGCCGCCAGGGCGCCCGCCGCGGCCGCCAGGCGCTTGCCTCCCGGCTTCGTCAGGCGATAGATCAGCAAGACGACACCGATGGAGAAGGGCAGGAAGAGCAACCGTAGACCCGCCGGATTGGTGCCCCCCAGCCGCGCCCCGGCGGTGGCGAGCAGCACGGCCCCGGGCGGGTGTTCAAGATGGTACAGGAAGGATCTGGGACCGACCCGGTCCGGGTTGAGCACGCCGACGCCGCCGGTCGTGTACAGACCGTATCGCAGGTGGTTCTTCGCCATCAGCGAGAACAGCGCCGCGTACTCGCCCCGCACGCCGTCCTCGTAAGGTTGCAGGAGGTCCTGGCCCCTCAGCACCGTACCCACGATGATGGCGATGACAAACAGCCAGGCAGCGAAGTTCTTTTTCACGATAGGTTGGTTGGCAATGCAGGACCTTCCTGCCGGAGAGAATCGATGCAAGACGGAGACGGGATCCGCATGCGAGCACTCATGATTGTGCTGACCACGGTGCCTGACTGCAAGGTCGGTGCCGAGATCGGCCGAACCGTTGTGCAGGAGGACCTGGCGGCCTGCGTGAATCTACTGCCAGGGGTACGCTCGTTCTACCTCTGGCAGGGCGGACTGCAGGAGGATGAGGAGGCCCTGCTGATTGCCAAGGTCCGCAAGGATCGGTTTGACGCCTACGAGCGGCGCATGGCGGAGCTGCATCCGTATGAGGTGCCGGAGATCGTCGCCCTCCCGGCGGAGAGGGTGAGCGAAGGGTATCTGAAGTGGTGTCTGGGGGAGGGGGAGTAGGCGAGCGGGCACGAAGAAGGCGCTGCTTCCGCGCATTCCGCAGGGTACGATTCTCTCTACAATCCACATCTACCGGATTCCCCGCATGAGGAAACCCACCAGTCTGGTTGCCCTCGCGTTGATCGCCCTCGCGGCGGCGGCACCATTCTGGAAGGCGCTGGTGGGGGATCAGTGCATTCTCTCGTTTGATTCCAGGCTCTTCCGGCCGTACTCGGTGGCGGCCCCACCCGACCTCGCTACCAGGCCGGCGAACTTCGTCACCTCGGATCTGAACGCCTATGTCTACCCGGGAGTGGTCCAGACCGTGCGCGAGGTGCGGTCCGGAGAGCTTCCGCTCTGGGATCCGTGGCAGTTGGCGGGACAACCTTCCCTGGCCAACCTCCCCGTGGCCAGCCTCTATCCGCCCAACTGGCTGATCTACTTCATCGATCCCCTTTCCGCCCTGGCCTGGATTACCGTGTTTCACCTGGCTCTGGGCGGGATCTTCTGCTTCTTCTACCTGCGGGCGGTGAGGCTGGCGTTCTGGCCGGCGCTTGTCGCCGGAGTCGGGCTGGCCCTGACCTCCTGGATGACGGTTCGCTTCCATCAAACGCACCTCGTCAGCACCGGCGCCTGGATGTTCGGCCTCCTCCTGGGAGCGGAGAGGCTGCTGCGGTCGCCAACCATCCGCGGTGCGCTGCTGTTCGCCGCGCTGACGGCGGGGGCGTTTCTGGCCGGTTTCCCGCAGCTCGCGGTGATCGAGGCCGCGGGCGCGGGCCTCTATCTGCTGCTCCGTCTGCTGGAGCCGGGGCGACTGCTGCGCGGCAGGACCCTGGCGCTGGGGGTGCTCGGGGTGTTCCTGGGTGTCGTGGTCTCCGCGGCCCACTTCCTGCCGACCGCCTCCCTTTTCGGCGAGTCGCTGCGTCGGACCATGGTCGATTCCTCAGGCGCGGCGGAGCGCGGACTGCGCCCGGTCGCCCTGGTAAATCTCGTCTTGCCGGAGTTCTTCGGTCATGCCGTCTATCGGGACGACATTCCCGGGAATCTCCACGAGTACCTGCCTCACCGCCTGCTGCTGGCGTCGGACGTCCAGGAGAATCCGGTGGAGAACGCGCTCTTCCCGGGCGGAGTGATTCTGGCGCTGGCCCTCGTGGGAATGGCGACCGGCCTGCGGGCAGGCGCTTCGAGGGCGCTGTTCTTGCTGCTGCTTTCCGGGCTCGTGCTGTCCCTGAGGAGTCCGCTGCTCGAGTACTTGTCGGACAGGATTCCAACTCTGGCCTCAGCCAGCCCCAAACGGTCCCTGGTTCTGGTCGCCTTGCCACTGGTCGGCCTGGCCGGCTTCGGTCTGTCGGCGTTGCTCGAGGAAGGGGCTCATTCCCTGCGCCGCTCACTGGCCCTGCTGTCGCTCGCCTTCTCACTGCTGCTTCTCCTCGGACTGTCGCTGCTGCGTTTTCTTGATCCTGCCCACGCGCTCGACCTGCTTTCCTTCCTCGGCGCCGCCGGCACCGGCACTCTCGAGGAAGCAGGGCAGTTCGTCCGGCACACCTTCCGGGAGGGAGTTCCCCGGGCGGCGACCTACCTCTTCTTCGGTCTCTTCCTCCTGCTGTCGAACCGCACCTGGAGCGGATTCGGCCGGAGGCTGCTCCTGCCAGCCCTGCTGGCCCTGGTGCTGGTCGAGATGGGGGTCTTTGCTGTTCGCTTCAATCCACTGCAGGAAAGGGCGGGACAGTATCCGGAGACGCCCGCCCTGACGTTCCTGAGAAAGAGCGGTGAGCGGTCAGTGCACTTTCACGAGCCGCAGGTGGCGCCGGCGTCGCTCTCCGCAATGGTCCCATTCCGCTCACTGGATGGGGTGAAACCGTTGGTCCTGCACCGATTCGGGGAGTACCTGGAGAATATCGAGCCCGGCATCTTCAATCGGGATGACCCCCGGGTCGCGCATCCCTTTCAGTCCCCCGGCAGTCTGGAGCACCCATCGTTCCTCAGGGCGGCGACCCCGCTGGTGATCACCGACGTTCCGATCGCCGAAGTGGCAGGTCTGGAGCTGGCATACCGGGGTGACGCGGAGGGGCTGGGGATCTACCGCCAGACGCGAGCACTCGAGCGTTTCCGGCTGGTGGGAGGGTACCAGGTGGTCGAGGACGCATCCCGGCGGCTGGAGCTGCTGGATGATCCCGGCCTGGACCCGCAGCAGGTCGTGCTGCTGGAGGCGGATCCGGGAGATCCGTTCCAACCCGGACCTGCGATCGCTCCTGGTGGCAGGATCGTGGTGGAGGAGGATCTTCCCGGCCGGCTGGAGGTATCGGTCCTCGGCCTGGAGCGCCCGGCATTTCTCCTGGTCGCGGACACTTTCCATGACGGCTGGAGGCTGACCGTCGACGGCGACCCGGCAGGGCTTCTGGTCGCGGACCACACCTTCCGGGCAGTCGCCCTGCTTCCGGGAGACCACCTTGTGGTCATGGTCTACCGGCCACTCGCGGTCACCGCGGGATTCCTGCTGACGGCGCTGGGGCTGCTGACGATCGGGGCGCTGGGGTTGATGACGTTTTGGAGGAAGCAAGTACGCGCTGTCTAGCTGCCTGTTGAGAGACTGCGCCAGTGCCCTCCCCCCTCACTCCAACCGGTGCATCACGAACCTGCAGCTCAGCGCGAAGGCGATGTCGGCTGATGAAATCTCCCGCGCCTCCCGCAAGTCGGCCACGGTCCTCGAGACCCGCAGCACGCGGCCGATGGCCCGGGCCGAGAGGTTCTGCCGCTCCGCGCTGCGAAGGAGCAGCTCCCGGGCCTCTCCCTTCAGCTCGCAGTGGCGCTCGATCGCGCCGGTGCCCATCTGGCTGTTGACCAGCATTCCCTCGCCCCGGAGCCTGCGCATCTGGACTTCCCGGGCGGCCCGCACCCGCTCCTTGAGATTGACGGTCTCGTTCCGCTCGGGCGGCTCGAAGTACTTCCTCACATCCATCGCCGGCACCTCGACGCACAGATCGAAACGATCGAGAATCGGACCCGAGACCCTCTGCACGTACCGCTGCACCACGGCGGGGGGACACCGGCAGGCGATCCGGGTGTGTCCCCGGTAGCCGCATGGACAGGGATTCATGGCGGCGAGGAGACAGATTTCCGCCGGGAATGTGACGCTCCCGGCGGCGCGGCTGACGGTGATGACGCGGTCCTCCAGAGGCTGCCGCAGCGCCTCGATCGCGTTGCGCGGAAACTCCGGGAACTCGTCCAGGAACAGCAGGCCGTGATGGGCCCGCGTGACCTCTCCCGGGCGAATGACGGAGCCGCCCCCGGTGAGCGCCACGGAGGAGCAGGTGTGGTGGGGGGCCCTGAAGGGCGGGCGCCGGTCGACGCCTTGGAAGTCCGGATCGTCAACACTCCGGATGCGGGCGCATTCGAGCGCCTGCTGCTCGGTCAGGTCCGGCAGCAGGCTGGCCATGCGGCGGGCCAGCATCGTCTTGCCGGAGCCGGGCGGTCCGACCAGCAAGAGGTTGTGGAGTCCGGCGGCCGCCACGACCAGTGCTTGCTTGGCCTCTCCCTGGCCGCGAACCTCGTCCAGGTTCCCCACCTCCGGCCTCGCCGGCAGCGGCCCGTCCGGGGTCGCTGGAGGCAGGTCCAGGTCGCCGCGGAGGAAGGCGACAGCCTCCGCCAGCGAGGAAACCCCGTAGGCCGGAACATCGGGAGACAGGGCCGCCTGTCCGGCGCAGCCGGAAGGAGCCAGCAGTCCGTCGAGGCCGAGCCGGCTCGCGAGGGAAGCGATCGGCAGGATACCACGAACGCTTCGGATCCGGCCGTCCAGGGCCAGTTCCCCGGCCACGAGGAGCCGTTTGAGCCGGCGGCCCTGGAGCTGCTCCGACGCCTGGAGCACTCCCAGGGCGATCGGCAGGTCGAGAAGCGGCCCTTCCTTCCGCAGGTCTCCCGGTGCGAGGTGGACCAGGAGGGAGCGACGGGGAAACCGGAATCCGGCCGCCGTGATCGCGGCCTTGACCCGGTCTCTCGACTCGCGCACGGCGGCGCCGGGGAGCCCGGTCAGCAGGAACCGGCCCATCTGGCCCGCGAGCAGGCGGACCTCGACCTCTACCAGCAGCGCCTCGATGCCGAGCAGCGTGGCGCCATGAAAAGAACTGCTCATGCCGCAGAAGTCGTTCCGGACCCCGAACAGCTACACTCTTCCAGCCATTTTCGAGGGGATTATCTTCAACTGGAAACGCAAGAGGAGTCGCGATGCGTGAACCGTACACGGTGAGAGAAGACCTGGCCCGGTTCGCCGAAATCGGCGAGGAGCGAGGCGAGCTGTTCGAGGCGTACCAGGCGTGGTCGGAGAAGGTGTTCCAGGAGGGCGCGCTCACGTCGAAGACGAAACATCTGATCGCGATGGCCGTGGCGCACGCGTTGCAGTGCTCGTACTGCATCGACGCTCATACGTCCGCGTCCGCGTCGGCGGGAGCAAACCTGGAGGAGATCACCGAAGCGATCCATGTCGCGGCAGTGATTCGAGGTGGTGCCTCGCTGGTGCACGGCGTTCAGGCGCTGGACACGTTTCACCGGGGTTGATGCGAGTGAGCGAGCGATCCCGCTTTGACCCGGACGGGCCGCTGTTCGCGCCTGACTTCCTTCTGGACGAGGAATCGGACGTCTCGGTGCTGATCGATCCCGGGCGGGTGCGCTGGATCGGCACGAACCGGCTCGGGGCCCGCCTCCTCGAACGGGTCCGGGCGACGCCGGGCGTCTCCCTGGAGGCAGTGGTTGGGCGACTCGCCGCGCCGGGGTCCGGGAACTTCCCGAAGGAGGCGCACCGCCGGGGCTTCCTGTCGAACGAGCCGTTTCCGGTAGTGACCCGCCGCAATCGGCGGGAGATGCTGGAGCCGGACCGCCTTCACGAGTTCTGGGTCGTGACCAACGACGACTGCAATCTCCGCTGCCGGCATTGCTATACCATCGAGCAGGTCAAGCAGGGCCGGGTCGGGCTGGGCGCGGCCGTGCTGAAGGGGATCATCGCGGACGCCCACGCTCTCGGCGCGGAGATCTTCTACTTCACCGGAGGGGAGCCGACGATCCGGCCCGACTTCCTGGACCTGGCCCGGTTCGTGCTCGAGCGGGCGAAGCTGATCGTGTTCACCAACGGCACGGTGCTCACCGAAGATCTGGTCCAGGCCCTGAGCGCCTGGCGCGAGCGGCTCATCTTCCAGGTCTCCCTGGAAGGTCCGAACGAGGAGGTGAGCAGACCGGTGCGGGGCAAGGACTCTCTGTCGCGGGCCCTCGCCGGCATCCGGCTCCTGCTTCGCCACAAGATCCGCGTCGGGGTGTCGACCACTCCTACCGGCGTGTCCCACAAAAGCGTGCCCGAACTGACCTCCCTCCTGGCCGGGCTGGACGAGAACGGGCAGCGGCCGGAGTACCATCACCTCATCATGCTGCTCGATCGTGGGGGTGCCCGTGATCACCAGGAGACCTTTGCCCTGAGTTCGGAGCAGTTCAGTCAAGTGCTGGCGAACTCGGCCCGGGCCCTCTCCCTTGCGCGGCAACGGGACCGTCGCGTCCGGCTGAAGCTCACCAACGAAAAGATCATGCAGGCCCTGGCCAGCAACGGGCCCGCGAAGGACTTCTGCGGCGCCGGATACACGATCCTGGGCGTCTCGTCCGACGGCAAGCTCCTGCCGTGCGCGGCCTGCATGGACGATCACCGGTACTTCCTCGGGGATCTGGTCGACTCCAGGGGGGAGTATCTCGAAGGAAGTCTGGAACGGCTCTGGAGAGGTTCAGAACAAGTGGAAGCCGTGCGGCGTTTCTCGCTCGCAGTCGCCGAGGGCCAGCCCGTCCGGGATCTCCGCTATTTCCACGGCGGCGGCTGCTGGAAGAACATGGACGATCCCTCGAGGGACTTCGCGGAAGGGCATCCGTTCGCGGAGTATTACGAGAGGGCGATCCTGGCAGCGATCCGGGAGGAAGCGTCGAAAGGCGTGGAGGTGGCAGAGGATGTTCCGCGGCTGTATACCTTCATGCACCGCGCCCGGATTGCGTGCGCGGGCGGGCGCAAGACCGTGGCGAAGGGGGATGGGGATCTCGATCAGGGGCACTGCATCTGTTTCGCGTGAGGGGGGATCCACTGAGTACGAGTACGGGATCGGGTCTGGCGCGAGGTTTCCTACGGTCCCCCCTGCTGCTCCCCCAGCCACCTCTCCCACGCCTGGACATCCGTCCCGAACGTCTCCCCCGTCAAGGTCTCCAGCAGCGCCCCCACGCGCACGATCTCACCCCGTGGAATCGCGCGCTCGTAGACTCCCGCCACTCCCACGTCGAGCACGGTGCCGCTCTTTACCACGTCGACGATCGGATCGGCGATGACCGATGCCTGGGCGATCTCCACATCGAAGTCGCTGACGATGCTGGTCTGGGTGGTGACCGCGATGTGGTTCCTTGTCTTGCCGCTTCCGTCAGCCCGGCGCATGTGACGGATCAGCGCGCCGACCGCGCGCCGCTCCTCCAGCATCCCGATCGCATCCATCGCGGCGAGCCGCAGATCCGGCCGGTCCTGGCTCAGGGCCCGGACCAACGGGTAGACCACGCCCTCGTTCCGGTACGCCTTGACCGCGCGACACGCCTCCCTGCGGACGGTCTCGTCCCGATCGAACAGCATGCAGTCGATCACCCGTTCAATCGTCTCCTCCGGATGAGAGGCACCCAGCAGTTTCACGGAGGCGCGCCGAAAGGCGATGCGCGGGTCGTTCATCCCCCGGAGGAGAGTGTCGGTGAGCAGCGAGCGCTCGCTCATCCGCTGCAGGCGCTGGCTGGCGATCAGAGCCCGGGATGGCGATTCGCCCGCGGCGTGGCCGAGCAGCTTCCAGGCCAGCTCGGCCTCCGGCAAGTCCATCTCCGCGAACCCGCCGGGGGGCAGCGCAAGCAGGGTATCCGGCAGTTCGACGGCCGGCCGCTCGTCGCGACGTGAGGCGATCCCCAGTGCCTGATCCGCCAGGTCCAGCGCTGCTTCGAAGAGCCCCTTGCGCAGCGCCCATTCAGAGAGACGCAGAGCTCCCGACCAGTCGCCTGCCTGAAGCCGGCGTTGTGAGGCACGCAGAGATCGCATCAGCTCGCTCCGGCCCTCGATGGTCAGGATCTCCTCCTGGGCCAGCTCCAGAGGGCCCGCGAGCGTGCGGAGTGTCAGCGGGTCCCCCTCCTTCAGGATCGAGCCCACATGGGAGCGTCCGTCGGTGGTGTGAATCACCTCCGCGAACGAGGCCGGGATCAGCCAGCAAATCAGAGCCAAGGAAAGAACTGCGCGAGGTGCCATGAGACCCTCCTCAGTGGCGGCTGCAGCGATTCTAGGGGATTTAGCTCCCCGTGGTAACCTGTTGCGGCACCACTGGTTCCACTAATCCTTCGGCATGGATTGTGCCGTCCGTGCGGATGCGCACGACGATCGCGCCAGAGTCGGCAGTGCTAAGGAGCCAGGAACCGACCCGTGCCGCGAGCAGGGGAACCTCACCTGCCTCGAAACGGCCGGGGCGGCTTGCCAGCGTCAGCCAGGGGCGCGTCTGGTGCAGCAGGGGGCCGAGCAGCGGTTGCCGGTTTCCGTGATGAGGCAGGATGAGGAGGTCGCAGCGCAACTCCGGTTCCAGCGCGAGGAGGCTCTGGATCCCCCCGGTCTCCAGGTCACCGGGGAGCAGGATGACCCTTCCCGCGACCTCGATCTGGAGGACGAGCGAGTCGTCATTGTCGCTTCTTTCCGGGAGTCCGCCGGCAGGGGCAAGAACCTCCACCCGGATGCCGGATTCTCGCTGATCCAGGATCAGGTCGCCGCGGGTGGCCCGCGTGCGCTTGACTCCGTGGCGATCGGCCGCGTCGCAGAGAGTCCGCTCATGGTCCAGGCCCGGGCCCGGCCGTCCGTGAACCAGCGCCGCGACCCGTCCGGCCCGGACCAGATCGACCGCGCCATTCAAGTGGTCCGCGTCGGAATGCGAGATGACCAGCGTGTCGACTCGCGCCACGCCCAGGCTGTCGAGCGCGGGCAGCAGCGTGCGGGCTCCGAGGTCGGATCGGCCCCGCGAGCCGCAATCGACCAGGATCTCGCCGCCGGCTGGCGACCGGATCAGAATCGCCTGGCCGTGTCCCACGTCAAACATCCAGAGTTCGAAAGTGTCCGGCGGGGAGCCACGGTTCGCGGCCAGAAGGAGCGCCAGCAAGAAGGCGACCGCGGAACCAGGAGTGCGCTTCCACAGCACTCGCCCGCCGAGCAGGATGAGCAGCAGGAAGAGCGGTGTTCCCGGCCGGGGCATGTGGATGGTCGCTCCTGGAATCTCCGCGGCCGTCCGGAAGAAACAGTCCAGGCAACTGGTGCCGATCTCGACCGGATGGGCCAGGACCTGGCCGGCTTGCCGCAGTGGGGCGCCCAGGAATCCGTGGAGCAGGCTGGCCGCGAAGGTCGGCAGAAAGAGGGGGGTGACGAGGATCGTGTTGAGGGGACCCAGCGGGGAGACGCGGCCGAAGTGGAAGAGCAAGAACGGGGCGGTGGCCACGGCGGCAGAGAGCGAGACACGCAGGGCCTCCACGGGCAGTCGCCACCAGACTCGCGGAGCCCGCCCGGTTCCGGCCAGCACGAGGCCCGAAACCGCCGCGAAGGAGAGTTGAAAGCCGGGACGAAACAGGTCGGAAGGCTCGAGCAGAAGCAGGATGATCGCCGCCAGGGAGATCGAAGTGAACGGCCGGGTCCGGCGCCCGAGGCACCGGCCGAAGAAGAAGACCGCGCAGCCGACAGAGGCTCTCAGGATGGGGGAGCCGGCTCCCGCCAGGCCGGCATAGACCAGCGCCAGGAGCACGGCCGCCAGATCGGCCAGGGACGGCAGGAGCAGCAGCCCGAGCAGGGCGCGGGCGGCGCCGATCACCAGGCCGATATGCAGCCCGCTGATCGCGAAGAGGTGCAACGTCCCGCTGATGAGGATGGCCTGCTCGAGATCCGGATCCAGGCCGTCCCGCGTGCCGAGAAGCAGCGACGCGGAGAGTCCGGCGGCGGCGGGGGAGAGGCTGTTCCGGAGGTGCCGCAGTAGAGCGGCACGGAGCTGGTCGATCAGAGCCAGGAGAGAGAGCAGGTGGGCGTCGTGAATCACCTCCACGCCGCTCTCCGGGTCAGAGCGCACGAGGCCGATGATTCCCAGCCTCCTCCACGCCGCGCGGGGATCGGCCTGTCCCGGGTTCCTCCTGGAGCGCGCGGTCAAGAGGGGGCCCCTGACCCTGACGATCGTGCCTCGCGAAATGACCCGGTCACCTGGTGGCATTCGCACGAGGATCTTCCCGGAAGGGGAGAGGAGCCCTCTTCCCGCGTCGAGCGTGACTTCCTGGAGCGTCATGTAGGAGGTCAAGGTGGTCGCGCTCTCCTTTGAACCGGCCAGGGCTACCGGGCTCGGCATCAGCGGTGACGAGACGGTCCCCTCGACGACGACCAGGGGTGGATTCGAGCCTGGGGGGCGGCCCGCCGGGAGCGGCTCCTGGCTGGCGGGAGCCGCACGGATCAGGCCCACTGCGAGCAGGGCCAGGAGCGGGACCAATCCCGCCTGCAGGGCGCGTCTTCTGTCTCCAGGGGGAGCGGCGCGGGCCAGGACAGCCATGAGGACCGCCGCCGCCGAGGCAGCAAGCGTCAGAGCCAGGCAGAGTGTCCTGGAAGCGCCGTCGGCCACGAGGATTCCCAGGGCCAGACCCAGGGATGCGAGCAGGACGGGATCTCCGGAAGTGCGAGGAAACTCGGGCCTCATGGCGGTTGGAGACGGAGCCATCGCCGCACGGAGACGTCATTTTGAAGGAGCGCTGGCGCCACTTTTTCTAGCGCCCCGTCTACGATTCGTCGCAGAGGGTGGTTATTTCACCCGACAGGGCTCGTTACCATGAAACGGGGGTGATAGGTGGTTGACCATGACAGACGCGATCTATCCCGGCTCCTTTGACCCGCTGACGAACGGTCACCTCGACCTGATCGAACGAGGGAGCCGTCTGTTCTCCCGGCTGTACGTGGCCGTGGCGCGCAATCTGGGCAAACAGCCCCTCTTCTCCGCGGACGAACGGGTGGCGATGCTCCAGGAGGAGATTGGTGACCGGTTCCCGAACGTCGAGGTGACCACCCTCGATGGACTGGTGGTCGATTTCGCCCGGGCGCACGGCATCGACTGTCTGCTGCGCGGGTTGCGGACGGTTTCCGACTTCGAGTACGAACTGCAGATGGCGCTGACCAACCGGGATCTCTCGAAGGATCTGGAGACTGTCTTCGTGATGCCGACCCTGCGCTACACCTACCTTTCGGCCAAGCTGATCCGGGAGACCGTCGCCCTGGGGGCCGACATGTCGCATCTGATCCCCGCCACGGTGCAGGAGAAACTGAGAGAGCGGCTGGCTGCTCTCGACTCGAACAGGGAGCAAGGTCATGGAGCGTGAGCGGATCTCGACAACGGCAGCGCCGGGCGCCATCGGCCCGTATTCCCAGGCCATCCGGGCGGGCGGGTTCGTCTTCTGCTCGGGCCAGATTGCGCTGGATCCGTCCAGCGGCGAGATCGTGGGCGGGGGGATCGAGGAGCAGACCCACCAGGTTCTCAAGAACCTGTCCGCGGTGTTGTCGGGAGCCTGTACCTCGCTGGAGCAGGCGGTGAAGTGCACCGTCTTCCTGGCCGACATGAACGATTTCACCGCGATGAACAAGATCTATGGCGAGTACTTCGGCGATCCTCCTCCGGCACGGGCCACGGTCGAGGTCCGCAGGCTCCCCAGGGATGTGCTGGTCGAGATCGATGTGATCGCGGTCTGAGCTACCGGGTGCTTGGGAAGGTGACCATCTCCCTGTCGAGACTGATCCTGGCCGCGCTGTGCGTTGGCTCTCCGGTGCTCGCGCAGGCGGCAGGCCAACCCGCCAGCCCGCGTCTCCGGATGCCGCCACTCGTGGAGGGAAGTCTCGACAACGGACTGCGGGTGGCCGTTTGCGGGAAGGAACGGCCCGGGCTGGCCGGACCAGACGCTCGGGCGTCCGCTGGCGGGCTGGATTTCGCGCCGCCCGCCCCGGAGGAAGACGCCCCTCTCGAATGTGGGGCGCGGCCCAGGCTCTGGCGGCAGCCAGGAAGCGGTTTCGTGGCGCTCCACGCCGCCCTGGGGGCCGGGGCATGGGCGGCTCTCCCTGAGAGCGCGGGCGCGTCTGCGTTGCTCTCAGAGCTTCTGCCGCGCGGCGAGAACGATCTGGCCTACCATGTGAGCGTGTCGCACAGGCCCCACCCCGGCCTGGGGCTGCTCTTCGTGCTGGCCCAGTGCGCCCCCGGGAACTACCCCCGGGTGGTCTGCGCCGTGCGGGAAACCGTTACGGATGTGGCCGCCAGGGGTATGCAGGAACAGGACCTGGCCACGGCCCGCAACATCCTGCTGCCGAGCCGGCGGACTTCCCACCAGACCGCGGCGGTGCGGGCGATGATGCTGGCGACCGCCGGGCTGCTGCTTCTGCTCTGGCCCGAAGGGATTGAAAGACCATGATCGCGAGTCTGCTGACCCTCCTGCTGCTGGCGCCGCTCCCCCTGCAGGCGCCGGGGTGCGCGTCGCTGGAACAGCTCGAACAACGATTCGGCAAGAACGTCCTGGTCCCGGATCCCGCCGGGCTGGGTCCCCCCGAGGGAGTTGCTGACGACACGGTGCTGCAGCGGCATCTCGGCACAGAGCCGAAAACGCTGAACGCCATCGTCAACAACGACGGCAATCTTACGGATTCGTTGGTCGCATACGTTGCCTTCGATCTGGCCCAGCGACACCGGGATGATCCAACCCGGATCGCCCCAGGCGCGGCGGACTACGCCTCGGTCACGGATGATCTGCGGACCGTGACTGTTCGGCTGCGCCGCGGTCTGCACTGGCAGTTTCCGGCGGTCGATCGTACCGACGAGCGGTACGCCTGGCTGGGCGATCTGTTCGCGGACGGCGCGCCGGAACTGACGACCGACGACATCAAGTTCACTCACGACCTGATCCTGGACGAGAACACCAATACCCACCTGCGGGATCAGTTGGAGGGGAGTTCGATCGAGATCCTCGACCGGTACACCTTCCAGGTGCACTGGGACCGGCTGTTCGTGTACGCCCTGGATACGTCGATCTTCTGGGAGCAGATCCTGCCCCGCTTCCTCTTCTCGCGGGACGAGGACGGGAGGGTCTTCGACCCGGCGGAGCAGGGGGCCGCCATCAACACGCACTGGTACAACAACCGGATGTGCGGCTACGGTCCGTACGAATTCATCTCGGTCGATCCGGGCGTCGAAATCGTTCTGCGCCGCAAGGAGGATTTTCATCTCTTCCGGCCGGCCATCCAGGAGATTCACTGGCAGGTCACCGAGGATGGCGAGGCGTGGACCTTGCGGACCCTCGAGGGGAGCCTCGACTACATGGTCCTCATGGCGCAGCAGTACCGGAAGTACTACCTGGAGGCGAAGGACGGTACTTTCCTGAGATCGGATCGCTTCCGGCTGAAGTCGTACGACAAGATGAACTACATCTACCTGGCCTGGAACAATCGCAGACCGCCGTTTGATGATCACCGCGTCCGGAACGCAATGGGGCTGGCTCTCAACCGTGAAGCAATCCTCGAGAAGATCCTCCTTGGGCTCGGAGAAACCGTCAACTCTCACGTCTTCTACCGGCATCCCCACTTCAACCCCGGGCCGGGCGCCCTGCCGTTCGATCTGGACCGCGCCTCGGAGCTGCTCGATCAGGCCGGCTGGGAGGACGAGAACGATGACGGGGTCAGGGACAAGGTCGTCGAGGTCGTGCGGGACGGCCGGGTTGCGAAGGACCGGGTCGACCTCTCGTTCTCGATCCTCACGTTCGCGGGTGCCTCCGAACTCGAGGCGATGCTTGCTGTCTACCAGCAGGATCTCCGGAAGATCGGCGTGGAGATGACGCCGGAGCCAGTGACCTGGGGCACAATGATCGATCGGGCATACAACGATCGGGAGTTCGATGGTTTCGTCGGCTTGATCAACCTCGGTTGGAATCTCGACTTCTATCACGCATTTCACTCGCAGGGAGCCAGCAACTACTCCGGTTTCAGCGACCCGGAGGCAGACGAGCTGATCGTCCGCTATCGTGGAACCAAGGACGATGAGGAACGGCGGAAGATGGCCTTTCGGATCCAGGAAATCCTCTTCGAGCAACAGCCATACACCTTCTTCATCCGGCAGAGGCGAATGAGTGTCTTCCCCGCCTGGCTCGAAAACGTCCACTACGCGGTGGCCCGGCCCCAGTTGCTCTCGTTCGCCTGGTACCGATCGAAGTAGCAGGGGTCGATGCGGACCTACGTCATCAGGCGGCTCCTGGCCTTTGTGCCGACCCTGTTCCTGATCACGGTGCTGGTCTTTGGCGTCGTCAACGCGGTTCCGGCCGTGCCGCAGAACCTCGGCGAGGGGCAGGACGCGGGACGACTGCGCGAGTCGTACGCGATCTTCTACCGGCAGTTCTCGCTCGACCTGCCGGTGTTCGTGAATCTCCGGCACGCGGTGGGCGAGGAGAAGGTCCGCGCCTTGCTGAACCAGCTCCTCGCCGAGGGGGAGCGGGTCGGGTCAAGGGCCTCCACTGAGCTCGCCAACCTGGGGCGGCATGCCGTGCCTCCCCTGCTGCGCCTGGCCGGGAGCGAGACGCAGCCGGGGGAACTTCGCGAGCTGGCGTTCGTCTGGCTGGGCCGCGTGGCCCGGCAGAGGGTCAAGCCGGGCGAGGGAGCCGATCGGGTCCGGTGGAAGGGGGAGGAGAACCGGAGCATCGATTCCCTGGCCGCCACCGCAGGGTCGGCCGCATCTCTCGCGGAGCTGTCCTCGAGGTGGCAGGGCTGGTACGCGGAGAGGGCGGAGCGGTTCGAGCCGTCCGTGTTGGAGCGGGTCCGGACCACCTTCCTGGAGACGCGCTTCGCCGTCTACCTCGGGAACCTGCTGCGCCTCGATCTCGGCGTCTCGATGGCGAACATGCAGCCGATCCTGCCGACCCTTCTGGGTCGCCTGCAACACACCTTCCTGATCTCCCTGCTGGCGATCCTGTTGGCCTACCTGCTGTCGGTTCCGCTGGGCGTGCTGACAGCGGTGCTGCGCGGAAGGCCGCTCGAGAGAGTGCTGTCGATCGGCCTGTTCGCGCTCTATTCGCTGCCGACCTTCTTCGCGGCGACGCTCCTCCTGCGCTTCTTCAGCATCGGCGATCCGTTCGACTGGTTTCCATCCGGGGATGTCAGGACCCTCAAGGGATTCGAGCAGTTGAGCGGCCTGGAGCAGTTCCTGGACCGGGCCCACCATCTGGTGCTGCCGGTCTTCTGCCTGACCTACGGCAGCCTGGCGGTGCTCTCCCGCTTCGCCCGCAACTCGCTCTTGGAGGTGCTCGGTTCCGATTTCGTGCGCACGGCGCGGGCGAAGGGGCTCGGCGAGCGGACCGTTCTGTTCCGGCATGGCCTGCGCAACGCCCTGCTCCCGCTGTTGACGTTGATGGGGAACATCCTGCCGGCGGTCTTCTCGGGCGCGGTGATCGTCGAGATCGTCTTCGACATCCCGGGGATGGGCTCCTACATCTACCAGGCGATCCTCTCCCAGGACTACAACGTGATCATGGCCACGACCCTGATCGCGGCCGTCCTGACGCTCGTGGGGTATCTGTTCTCCGACCTGGCGTACGCGCTCGCCGACCCCAGGATCTGTCTCGACCGGAGGCGCGCCGAATGAACGCCGAATCCCCGGCGACAGCGGCCGTTCCGCCGCTCGCGGGCCGGATCGGCCTGACGGCGAAAGTGGGCCTCTGGCTCCTGGCCTTGCTGCTGTTCCTCGCGATCTTCGCGCCGCTGATCGCCTCCAGCCGGCCGTATTTCCTGTGGGTTCCGGAGCAGGCGGGCGGGACGGGATTCGGCGCGCTGCCTTCGGGCTGGTCGTTCCCACTGTTCACGAGCCTGTTCGACCGGCACCAGTATCAGTCGGGAGTGGACCTGTTCTTCAACGGCTTGCTGGTCCTTCTGCCGGTCTTTCTCGGTCTCCTCCTCGTGAGGAAGATCCGCAAGGTCTGGCGCTGGCTGCTTCCGGCCTGGGCCGTCCTCTCGGCCCTCCTCGCCGCCTCCCTCCTGCACGGCGAGCCGGACCGGGACTACTCTTCGAGGATCGAGCGGCTCATTGTGCAGGGACACGCGCCGCTGGCGCTGTTTCCGCCGGTGCCGCACTCCTTCGACGAGACCGACGTGCTGTCCACGGTCGAGGCGCCGTCGTCCGAGCATCTGGTGGGGACGGACCCGGCCGGCCGGGACGTGTTCGCACGCCTTCTGTTCGGCAGCCGCATGTCGCTGACGATCGGTCTGGTGGCCGTTTCGATCTACGTCCTGATCGGCGTGGTGCTGGGCGCCCTGGCCGGCTACTTCAGGGGCTGGGTCGACGCGCTGATCCTGCGCGCCATCGAGGTGGTCTCCTGCTTCCCCAGCTTCCTCCTGGTGATGACCCTGATCGCCCTGGTGCGGGAACGCTCCATCTTCCACATCATGGTGGTGATCGGCCTGTGCGAATGGCCCACCGTGGCCCGGCTGGTCCGGGCCGAGTTCCTGCGCCAGTCGGAGCTGGACTACTCGCTCGCCGCCCGGGCGCTCGGTCTTTCAAGGCGCCGGATCATCTTCCGCCACATCCTGCCGAACACCCTGGCTCCGGTGATGGTGACGGCGGCCTTCGGCGTTGCCGGGGCGATTCTCCTGGAGTCGGGGCTCTCGTTCCTGAATCTCGGAGACGCGAGTGTCTCCTCCTGGGGGCAGGTGCTGCGGGCCGGCCGGGACACCGGAGAACTGCATCTGATTCTGGCCCCGGGGCTTCTCATTCTGGTCTCCGTGACCATGATGAACCTGGTGGCCGAGGGCCTGAGAGATGCGCTCGATCCGAAGCTGAGGAGAACCTGATGACCGGGAGCGCGGACAGTCTGCTGCGGGTCAAGGACCTGACCGTGCTGCTGGAGACCAGGAGCGGCCAGGTGCCGGTGGTGCGGGATGTCTCGTTCCGGATCGGGCGGGGCAGGACGTACGCGCTGGTGGGAGAATCGGGTTGCGGCAAGTCGGTCACCGCGCTTTCCCTGCTGCGCCTGCTCGACCCTCCGCTGGCGGCGAGCGCCGGCGCGATCGAACTGGAGGGGCTGAATCTGCTCGACCTGCCGCCCGCCAGAATGCGCGCGATCCGCGGCCGGAAGATCGCCATGATCTTCCAGGAGCCGATGACCGCCCTGAATCCGGTGCTGACGGTGGGCGAGCAGGTTGCTGAAGTCTTGCGGCTGCACCTCGGAATGAGCCGGCGACAGGCAAGGAACAGGAGCGTCGAACTGTTCCGGGAGGTGGGCATTCCCGACCCCGAACAGCGGGTTCGCGAGTATCCGCATCGCCTGTCGGGCGGCATGCGGCAGCGGGTGATGATCGCCATGGCGCTGGCGTGCGATCCCTTGCTGCTGATTGCGGACGAGGCGACCACCGCGCTCGATGTGACGGTGCAGGCCCAGATCCTCGACCTGCTGGCAAGGGCGCAGGAGGAGCGAGGCATGTCGATTCTGCTGATCACCCACGACCTGGGCGTGGTGGCGGAGCTGGCCCACGATGTCGGGGTGATGTACGCCGGGCGGATCGTGGAGGAGGCCCATGTGGAAGCCCTGTTCGAGGCGCCCTCGCATCCGTACACCCGCGGCCTGTTCGACTCCCTGCCGGAGATGCGTGGACCCTCGGGAAGGCTCCGGGCCATTCCGGGGGTGGTCCCCGAGCCGGGCGAACGGGACGGAGGGTGCAGTTTTCGCCCGCGTTGCGAGGAGGCGACGGAGGCGTGCGCGGTCCGTCCACCCCCGCGTGTCACCCGGCCCGACGCCGGATATTGCACCTGCTTCCAGCGGGAAGGGGCCCGGGTGCCGGGAGGGCAGCCATGAGCCTGGCGGAAGCGAGGCCGTTGCTGACCGTCCGCGGACTTTCCAAGAGCTTCGCGGTCCGTTCCGGCTTCTTTGGGAAGGAGAGTGGCCGGCTGCTGGCGGTGGACGCGGTGGACATCGATCTTGCCGAGGGGGAGACCCTGGGCTGCGTGGGCGAGTCCGGCTGCGGCAAGACGACGTTAGGCAGGGTCATTTTGCGCCTGCTGGAGCCGGACAGCGGGTCGGTCTGGTTCGGCGTGGAATCCCAGAAGGACGTTCTGGCGGCTCGCGGGGCCGAACTCCGGAGCCTCCGGCGGCAAATGCAGATCATCTTCCAGGATCCATATTCCTCCCTGAACCCGCGCCTCAAGGTCGGTTCGCAGGTGGGGGAGGCGCTCGTCTTCCACCGGATCTGCGGGCGTGACGAGGTCCGCCGGCGCGTGGGAGAGTTGCTCGAGCGGGTGGGGCTGGACGCCACCGCGGCGGCGCGGTTTCCGCATCAATTCTCCGGAGGGCAGCGGCAGCGGATCGGCATCGCCCGGGCCCTGGCCCTGAATCCGCGCTTTGTCGTCTGCGACGAGGCGGTCTCGGCGCTGGACGTGTCGATCCAGGCCCAGATCATCAACCTGCTGAAGGATCTTCAGCAGGAACTGGGTCTCTCGTATCTGTTCATCGCGCACGATCTGGCAGTGGTGAGACACATCAGCAACCGGGTCATGGTCATGTACCTGGGCCAGGTGGTGGAGTCGAGCCGGACCGATGAACTGTTCGAGCGGCCCCGGCATCCGTACACGCGCTCCCTGCTGGCGGCCGTTCCGGTCAGGAACCCGGGAAAGAGGGGCGCGCGCCTGCTGCTCTCCGGCGATCTCCCCTCACCCATGAATCCCCCGGGCGGGTGCCGCTTTCACACCCGTTGCAAGGAGGTGATGGAAATCTGCAGGGTGGCCGTGCCTCCGATCCACCCGACGGGCACTGGAGGGTGGTACCGCTGCCACATCAACGATGCGGATCCAGAACGTCCCTGAGGCCATCTCCCACCAGGCTGAAGGAGAGGAGCAGCAGGGCCAGCGCGCCGCCGGGGAAGAGGACCATCCACCAGGAAAGGTGAATCGGGCTGAGCGCATCCACTCCCTCCGCGGCCAGGAGCCCCAGGGAAACCCCCGGAGGCTCGACACCGAGGCCTAGGAAGGAGAGAAACGCCTCGTACAAGAGGATGGACGGAATCGTCATCGTGAGCGTGACGATGATGATGCCGAAGGTGTTGGGTAACAGGTGCCGGAACAGGATCCGAGCCCGCGAGAGGCCGAGAGCCCGGGCCGCCTCGGCGAACGGCTGACCCCGCAGGCGGATGATCTCGTTGCGCACCATCCGGGCCATGGTCAGCCAGGTGGTGGCGCCGACCACACAGTAGAGGACCGTCTCCCGGGTGATTCCGTGGCTACGCAGCACCGGCTCATGGTCCCTCAGGACAGCCAGCAGGAAGATCACCAGGCAGATGAACGGAATCCCGTAGAGCAGGTCGACCATGCGCATGAGCAGGTTGTCGATCTTGGGGCCGGAGAAGCCGGCCAGTGCGCCGACCAGGACCCCGATCACCAGCGACACGAACCCGCCCAGCAGGCCGATGAAGAGCGAGGAGCGGATGCCGAACAGCGTCCTGGAGAGGAGGTCGCGCCCGAGCGTATCGGTGCCGAACCAGCGGCCGGCCCCCGGTTCGAGGAGTTGATCCGCCAGCCGGGCGGCTCCCGGGTCGGCGAGCGGCAGCCAGGGGGTGAGAACAGCCACCGCCGCCAGCCCGAGGAGCAGGGGCGCGCCGAGTCTCAAGGAGGCATGCCGCAACGGCTTCATTCCGCCTGCACTCGTGGGTCGAGCAGATGGAGCGAGATCTCCACCAGCGCGTTCAGGGAAGCGACCAGGGCGAAGTAGAGCAGGAGCACTCCCGTTGCCAGGGTGTAGTCGCGGTTCATCACGCTCGAGACGAAGAAGGAGCCCATGCCGGGGATGGCGAAGATCTTCTCCACCACGAGCGAGCCGGTCAGGATCGCGGCGCTCGCGGGGCCGAGATAGGTCACGATCGGCACCAGCCCCGCTCTCAGCGCATGCCTGCCGAGGACAGCCCGGGGGCTCAGCCCCTTGGCTCTGGCGGTCCGCACGAACGGGCTCGCCAGGGACTCCAGCACGCTCGCGCGGGTCAAGCGCGCGATGCCTGCGGCGACAGGAGCCGAGAGCGCCAGGGCCGGCAGCACCAGGTGGGAAAGCGACGAGAAGCCCGCCACCGGGAAGAGCGGCAGCAGGAAGCAGAACAGCAGTACCAGCAGAGTGGCCAGCACGAAGTTCGGGATCGCCAGCCCGAGGGCGAAGGTCATGGAAAGCAGCAGGTCGGTCGCCCGGCCGTGCTTCGCGGCGGCCAGCACGCCGGCCGGAATCCCCAGCAGGATCGCCAGCAGCAGCGCCAGTCCGCCCAGCGCCGCGGAGCGGGGGAACGTCTCGGCGATGATCTGGTTGACCGAGACATCCTGATACGAGAAGGACGGCCGGAAGTCGAACCGCAGGAAGACGTCGCTCAGATAGCTGGTGTACTGGCGGTAGAGTGGCTGATCGAGCTGGAACTTCTTCTCGATGCTCTCCTGGATCGCGGGCGGCAGGTTCCTTTCCGAGTCGAACGGACCGCCGGGCGCCAGCCGCATCAGGAAGAACGAGCCGGTGAAGACGAGCAGCAGCAGCAGGGCGATCCACAACAGCTTCCGGCAGACGAGAAGTGGCAGCGAGTTCATCGTTCGGGTCACCGTTCCCTGAGCCGAAGACGATCCAGCGGATGCAGGTCGAGCAGGTTCACGCTGAAGCCCTCGACCCGCTGGGACAGGAGATTCACCTGGCTCCGGTAGCAGAGCGGGGCGATCGGTCCAAGCTCGAGGAGCAACTGCTCCGCCTCACGCAACACTCCCATGCGGACCTCTGCGCTGGCTGCCCGGGAGGCGCGCGCCAGCAGGCGATCGTACTCGGGGCTTTTCCATCCGGTCCGGTTCCCGCCCGAATCGCTGCGGAACAGATCCAGGAAGGTGGACGGGTCGACGTAGTCGCCGATCCACATCCCGAGCGCAATCTGATACCTCAATCCGCTCATGGAGTCGATGTAGACCTTGAACTCCTGGGGCGCCGGCCGGATCCGGATCCCGAGTCGCTCTTTCAGGGTGGCGGCGATCGCCTCGGCCACGGCGCGGGACAGCTCCTGGGCGGCATGCAGCAGCTCCAGTTCAGGAAATCCGCCGCCGCCGGGATACCCCGCCTCGGCGAGCAACTGCCTTGCCCGCTCCAGCCCGCCAGGGGCTGCCTCGGAGGGGGCATATCCCGGAAGCGAGGGAGGCACCAGCGAGCGGGCCGGCTCCTCGCCACCCCGGTAGATATGCCGGCAGAGCGCCTCCCGGTCCAGGGCCAGGTCGAGGGCGCGGCGGATCCTGACATCATCGAGCGGCTTGTGGGTGACATTGAACCGCAGGAAGTTGGTGGCCAGCACCGTGTTGATCTTCACGTCCGGCCGCCCTCTGAGACGGGGAATCG
>JAZDLC010000089.1:0-9719 GCA_043802345.1 Planctomycetota bacterium
CAGGAAGAAGTAGGTCGGGATCGGTTCGACCCCGAGCAGGGCCAGGAGCGTGAAGATGGCCAGGAGCACCAGGCCCAGGGGGGCATGCTGACCCAGCTGCAAGCGGGTCCTCAGGTTGTCGAGCACCGCCATCCTTTCTCCGTCGGCGCTTCCATCATCCATTGGTCTCGATCGGTTCTCAACGTCTTGCTACTCTCGCGGCGGAAACAACGGGCCTGTGCCCCGGTGGAGTGAACCCTGTTGCGAATCCTCGAGACGGTCCACGATTTCCTGCCCAACCACTTCGCGGGCTCTGAGATCTACACCTTTCACCTCTCCCGGGAACTGAGGAACCTGGGACATGAGGTCCACCTGCTGTTCACCGAGAAGCGTCCCGAGCGGGAGCAGTTCGAGGTCGATTCCGGGGAGTATGAAGGGCTGCCGTACTCCGAGGTGATCTACAACAACCAGTATGCGGACATCCAGGATCTGTACGACGACCCGCGGATGGACGCTCCGATCTGCGAGGTGCTGGACGCCTTCTTGCCCGATCTCGTGCACATTCAGTCGCTGGTCTTCTTCGGTCTGCCGCTGGTGCGAGCGGCGGCGGCGCGGAGGATCCCGATGGTGATGACGGCCCACGAGTACTTCCTGGTCTGTCCGAAGGGTCTCCTGCTGAACCTGGACGGCGACCTGTGCGATCCGATCGATTTCGGGCAGTGCGCCCGCTGCCTCGAGCCGTATCCGATGCAGCGGGAGAAGTACCGGGACCGCGAGGGGGATGCCGACCGCCACCTGGGCGGCCTGCGGTACTTCTCCCGGGCCGCGGAGGTGAGGAAGGCTGCGATTCTGGCGGGGGTGGCGCCGATCGACCGGTTCGTCTCTCCCTCGCGGTTCCTGGCGGAACGGATGGTGCGTGAGGGGTTGCCGGCCGCCAAGGTGAAGGTTGTGGCTCACGGCTTCCCCAGGGCGAGCGTCGTCCAGCGGCCGCCGAGAATGTTGGGCGATCCTCTCCGTTTTGGCTTCCTGGGGACGCTCTCGGAGTACAAGGGGGTTCATCTCGCGGTGGAGGCCTTTTCCCGGCTGAAGCCGGGGGAGGCGACCTTCCGCATACATGGCGAAACCGCGTGGTTCCCCGACTACACGCGGCCGCTGATGGAGCGCGCCCGACAGATCGAGGGCCTGGTCTTCGAGGGGCGCCTGGCGACCGACCGCACGGCGGAGTTCCTTGCCGAACTGGACGTGCTGGTGGTTCCGTCGACCTGGTACGAGAACTCGCCACTCACCATCCGGGAGGCGTTTGGGCAGGGAGTCCCGGTGATCGGCACCGACCTGGGAGGAATGGCCGAGACCCTCGAGGAGGGGGGCGGCCTGCTCTTCCCGAGGGGCGACGCGGACGGGCTGCATGCCTGCATGCGTAGGCTGCTGGACGAGCCGGATCTGCTCCGATCGCTCCGGACTTCGATTCCGAAGGTCCGCCCGATCCGGGAGAATGCGCTGGAGCTCGAGGCGCTGTTCCAGTCCCTTGTTTGAAGACGGGAGGACTCACCACAGAGGGCTCAGAGAGCACAGAGGGAATGAAGGAGAAGGCCGCGTCACAGGCAAGATCATCGGCTGCGTGCCCTCTGTCCTCTGTGCTCTCTGTGGTAGAACGGACCCCGGTTTGAACGAGCGGATGCACTGGCCGCTCATTCTTCGCGCCGGTGGTCGATCTGTTCTCCCTGTTCATGGTTGGGTCAAAGAGTCGTGCGAATCCTGTTCGTCACAGCGGGTTTCCTGCCGGACTGCATCGGCGGAGTGGAGCTTCACCTCTTGGGGTTGGCCCGCTTTCTGTCGGGCGCGCACGAGGTGATGGTGTTCGCTCGCGGGGCGGATCCGGCGAGGGGTGAATTCGAGTCGTACCGGTACGAGGTGGAGGGGATCCCGGTCGTCCGGCTGAACTACCTGTTCTCCGATTGTACCGGCTTCCGGATGATCTACCGGAACGGGACGATCCGGCGGCGGTTCGAGGATCTTCTACGGGAGTTCCGGCCGGACCTCGTTCATGTGCATCATCTGACCTGCCTCTCCACCGACCTGATCGATGCGGCCAGGGAGGCCGGGGCGAAGGTGGTGATGACGCTGCACGACTTTTGGATGGGATGTCCGAGGGGGCAGCGGATGACTCCGGAGCTCTTTCTCTGTCACGAGATCGATCTCCGGCGCTGCGCGGAATGCCTGCCGAAGATGTGGGGCGGATGGTTCGGAACCGGCCGGGACCAGGAGCAGCTCGAGGAGTACCATCAGTGGATCCATGGTGTGCTCTGCCGGGCTGATCGTCTGGTGACGCCGTCCGCTTCGTCGCGGGAGCTGTTCGTCGACTATGGCATCCCGGGGGAGCGGATCCGGGTCGTGGAGAACGGGCTGGAACAGGACGCGCTGCGAGGGCTCAGCCGGTCGAACCGCGGGCCGTTCCGGTTCGGATTCCTCGGCTCGGTGTTGCCCACCAAGGGCGTTCATGTCCTGGTCGAGGCCTTCCGGATTCTCGGGCGCAAGGAAGCGCGGCTCGACGTTCACGGCGAGATCCTTCCCTGGCACGAGATCAGCGACTACGGAGCGCGGCTGAAAGAGGCCGCGAGAGGGCTCGAGACCCAGGTCGCCTTTCACGGCCGCTACGGCCCGGCAGAGTTGCCCGCCATCCTCTCCTCGTTCGATGCGCTGGTGGTGCCGTCGCTCTGGTTCGAGGCCTTCTGCTTGACCCTGCGCGAGGGTTTCCTGGCAGGCCTGCCCGTGCTGGTCTCGAATCTGGGCGCCATGGCGGAGGGGGTCGAGGACGGGACGACCGGTCTGCTGTTCCGGGCGGGGGACGCGGCCGATCTGGCGCACAAGATGGAGCGGATCCTGGACGATGAAGAGCTGAGAATCCGGCTCTCGACCTCGGTGAAGAAGGTGCGGACCATGGCGGAGAATGGCCGGGAACTGCTGTCCCTCTACGAGGAACTCGTCCGCGGATGAACTCCGTTCCGGCCACGACCTTCGGCTTGCTCTCGAGAGGCTCCAGGGGGCCTGCATGAAGGTCTCCATCGTCATCCCCACCTGGAACGGAGAGGATGTGCTGGAGGAGTGCCTCTCCGGCATCTTCCGCCAGGAGGTCGACTTCGAATTCGACGTGCTGCTGATCGACTCCTCCTCCACCGACCGGACCCTGGAGATCGCCCGCCGCTATCCGGTCAAGATTCACGTCATCAGCCAGAGCGAGTTCAGCCACGGCGACACCCGGAACCTGGGTGTCCTGCTGACAGCAGGGGAGCGGATCGTCTTTCTGGTTCAGGACGCGTACCCGGAACGGAACGACTGGCTGCGCAGGCTGGTGTCGAACCTGGACGATCCCGAGGTGGCCGGCGCCTACAGCCGCGTGCTCCCCCGCCCCTCGGCCGGCCCGCTGGTCAAGAAGGGGGTCGAAGGCGACCTCAACTACCGATCCGAGCGGTTGGTTCAGCAGATGGGGGATGAGCAGGCGTACCGCGCCCTCGACTCGCTTCAGCGGCGGATCCTGACCAACTTCAACGACGTCGCCTCCTGCCTGCGGCGTTCCGCGTGGGAGCGGCTGCCGTACGCCAGGGTGCCGTTTGGCGAGGACGTGCTCTGGGCCAGGAGCGCCATCGAAGCCGGCTACAAGATCGTGTTCGATCCGGAAGCGCCGGTGATCCACTCCCACGAATACGACGCCCGGACCCTGCGCGCGCGCACCCGGATCGATGCCTGGTTCAACCGCGCTTGCCTGGACCGGATCTGTGTGGCCAGGAAGCGGGATATCATCACCATGACGCGGCGCTCCGCCGCCGCCGACCGGATCTTCCTGGAGGAGGTCGGGGTGCCGCCACGGGAGGTGCGGCGCTGGCAGCGCCGCTCCTACCTGTACCACTTTCTCGAGTTCCTCGGTTTCTATCAGGGCGGCCGGACCGCTGACCGGCTGAGCGTGCCGAAAGCGGTGGAGAAAAAGCGGCTGAAGATCCTGTTCGTGGTCCACGGCTTCCCGCCGGAGACCACCGCCGGCACCGAGGTCCTGACCTTCTCCCTGGCGCGGGCTCTGCAGAGGCGCGGACATGAAGTGATCGTGTTCCACCGCGTGGCCGACCAGAGCATGGAGAACTACGCCGTTTCAGAAGGGACCTACGAAGGGTTGCGCGTGATCCGGATCGCCAATCATCTCGACTACGGCAACATCCAGCAGACCTTCCACAACCATGCCGTCGAGGAGGCGTTCCGCGGGCTGCTTCGCCGGGAACGCCCGGATGTGGTCCACTTCGAGCATCTGATCCATCTGTCGGCCGCCCTGCCCCGCATTTGCCGCGCCGAGGGAGTGCCTTCGGTGCTGACCCTGAACGACTTCTGGTTTCGCTGCCCCACGGTGCAGCTGATCCGTCCGAACCGGAGGGTCTGCTCCGGCAAGCCGCCGATCCTGGGCTGCTTCGCGTGCGTCTCCCATCTGCCGGCGCTAGTGCCTCTGGTGCGCTTCCTGTCCAGGCCGTTTCGCCGTCCGCTGGCCGGCATCGCCCGCCGCTATTTGAGCGTGATGGGGAGGCCATGCTGGTTCCTGACCAAGCGGCTGTCCGACATCGCCTGGCTCAGCCTGCGGCCGGAGACGATGGTCAGGGAGCTGCTGGCCGCCGACTTCATCATCGCGCCCTCGCCGTTTCTCAAGTCGAAGATGATCGAGTCGGGAGTGCCGAAGGACCGGCTGATCGTCTCCGATTACGGGATGGAGACGGGCTGGCTGGAACGGTACGAGCGGACCGACAGCCAGGGCAGGGTCAGGTTCGGGTTCATCGGTTCGCTGGTCTGGTACAAGGGGCTGCGGGTTCTCGCCCGGGCCTTCCAGCGTCTTGAAGGTGAGGCCGCGGAACTGCACATCTTCGGCGACACCGAAAGCATGGAGCCGTTCCGGAAGACCCGCGCCGAGATCGAGAGAAGCGTGACGCGCCCGGGGCTGTTCTTTCACGGCCGGTACGAGACCGACCGGCTGGGGGAGGTTCTCGGCAGTCTGGATGTGCTGGTGGTCCCCTCGATCTGGTACGAGAACTCGCCGCTCGCCATTCACGAGGCGTTCCAGGCCAGGGTTCCGGTGCTCGTGTCGGACCGGGGAGGCATGCGGGACCTGGTGCGGGATGGAGCCGGCGGACTGCGCTTCCGGGCCGGATCGGATCGTGATCTGGCCCGGGTCATGGAGCGCTTCCTGAAGGAACCGGAGCTCGCGGCAAGCCTGGTCAGGGCGGCGCCGGCGGTGAAGACGGTGGAGCAGAACGCCGCGGAGATGGAGCTGAAGTACCGGCAGGCGATCGGCCTCGGCCTCGGCCGGTTGGCGGAGATTCCCCTCGGCCTCGAGCAGTTCGACCGCTCCTCGGCGGTCGTCGAGCAGGAGAAAGATGGCTGGCTGCTGCTCCGTTCCGGCGAGGTCTCCGCGAGGTTCGAGGTGGAGGACGAGGTCTCGCTGGAGCTCTCGCTTCAGGTTTGCCACCGCGCCGGCGCGACCTGTGCCGAGCAGGTCGGAGAGGTCCTTCTGGATGGCAAGCGCCTGCTCCAGATCGATCCGTGCCGGGGCGAGGCGGCGGAGCGCCTCGACCGGTATCTGGCCCCGGCAAGGCTCCGCGCGGGTGCTCACCGCTTGCTGATTCGCGGCGGGACCCTTGGGAATGGCGATTCCGTGCTCCGGTTCGGCCGGGTCGGTTTCTATCGTACGTCAACACCTCTCTTCTGGTGAGACGAAGATCCGTATGACCCTGCCGAGCGTCACCGTCATCGTGCCGAACTGGAACGGCCGCCAGCACCTCGAGCGCTGCTTCGGCTCGCTCCTGGATCTGGAGTACGACGGCGAGGTCCGGTTGATGATGATCGACAACGGATCGGTGGACGGATCGCTGAGCCTGATGCGGCGCCGGTTCGGGGAGGTCACCCTGATCGAGAATCGGGTGAACCAGGGATTTGCCGCGGCTTGCGACGCCGGGGCGGAGCGGGCGGAAACGGAACTGGTCGCGTTCCTCAACAACGACATGCGGGTGGAGCGAACCTGGCTCTCGGAGTTGGCTCGAAGCATGGCGGAAGAGGGTGCCGGCTGCGCCGCGTCGCTGATCCTCTCCTGGGACGGCCGCACGGTGAACTATGCCGGCGGCGGCATGAACTTCCACGGCATCGGCATCCAGATCGGGCTCGGTGATCCTCTCCTGGCGGCGCACCGGGAACCGTCCGCAACGCTGTTCGCCTGCGGCGGCGCCATGGCCATCAGGAGAGACCTGTTCCTGAGCGCCGGCGGGTTCGACCCGGACTACTTCGCCTACTACGAGGACGTCGACCTGGGATGGCGTCTCTGGCTGCTCGGGGAGTGCGTCCGGTTCGTGCCGTCATCGGTGGCGTACCATCATCATTCCGCCACCAGCGGGAGAATTGACATCCACCGGCTGAGGCTGCTGCAGATCCGGAATCCGCTGTATACGATCTTCAAGAACTACGAGGATGAGAACCTGAGGAAGGTGCTTCCGGTGGCGATCCTGCTGACCTTGCGGCGGACCAAGTACCAGCTTGTCCTGAACGACGCGCAGTTCTCTCTCGAGGAGGGGTGCGGGCAGAGGCGAGGTCCGCTGGCCCGGTTTCGGGCAAGGCTCGCCGAGCGACTCGACAAGGCCAGAGTGTCCAGGGCCGGGCTGGCTGACCTGCTGGCGATCAGCCAGTTGACGGATCGGATCAAGGTTCTTTCGGCGAAGCGGAGAGAGATCCAGGCCAGGCGCCGGCGCGCCGACGCCGAGATCCTGCCTCTGTTTCGTGATCCCCTCTGGCCGGCGGAGGCCGCCGAGGAGTACCCCGGCATCCAGCAGGAACTGCTCGAGTTCTTCGACCTTGTGGAGGTCTTTCGATGAAGCTTTCGGTGGTCATCCCCGTTTTCAATGAACGCGAGACTGTTCTCGAGGTCATCGAGCGAGTTGCGGCGACTCCTTACGAGAAGGAGATCATCGTGGTGGATGACTGTTCCACGGACGGCACGGTGGAAGTGTTGAAGGGGCTTCACCGGGACGATGTGGAGGTCCGCTGCTTCTACCACCCCATCAACCGGGGGACGGGGGCGGCGCTCAGGACCGGATTCGAGCAAGTGCGGGGCGAGATCGTCATCATCCAGGACGCCGACCTGGAGTACTCTCCGGACGACTACGGCATCCTGATCAAGCCGATCGTGGATGGGAATGCGGACGTGGTGTTCGGTTCCCGCTTCATGGGCGGCACCAACCGCTGTCATCTGTTCTGGCACTACGTGGTCAACAGGGTATTGACCTGCCTCTCCAACGTGTTCACCAACCTCAACCTGACTGACATGGAGACCTGCTACAAGGTCTTCAAGGTGGGAGTGGTCCAGAGGATCAAGATCGAGAGCGATCGTTTTGAGGTGGAGCCGGAGTTGGCCGCGAAGGTTGCAAAACTGAAATGCCGGGTCTACGAGGTGCCGATTTCCTACTTCGGCCGGGACTACTCGGAAGGGAAGAAGATCGGCTGGTTTGACGGGCTTCAGGCGGTTGTCGCGATCGTGCGCTACAACCTCTTCTCGGGAAAGGTGGAGCCGTTCCGGTCCGGGCGAGGGAAGGATCAGAGCGGGTAGCGGCGGGGTCGGCTGATTCCGTCTCAACTCTCGAGAAGGCCCGGACGATATTCCGGGCATGGCATCCGCACGCCGCAGACGCAGCCCGCTTCCATTCCTGTGTTGCCTGGGATTGCTCCTGGTTCTTGCCGGAGTGGTCGATGGCCCGCTGCTGACCTTCTATCGCATCTCCGGAAGCTCCATGATGCCCACCTTCTCCGATGGAGATCGCGTGGTGGTGTTGAGCCTGGGAGCTCTCGACGTGGGAGACGCGGTGATTGCCCGGCACGAAGGGGAGGCCCTGATCAAGCGCGTGGTGGCTCTCCCCGGCGACTCGGTCGAGCTGCTGGGCGGAGTTCTCTTCCGGAACGGAATGATGGAGGAGTGCTTCGTTCCACCGCAGTTCCTCGACAACTCCTACCTTCCGGTCCGCTACCTGCAGAAGGGTGAGTACTTCCTGCTCGGCGACAACCGCACCGTCTCGGTCGACAGCAGGATCTTCGGCCCGGTGACCGGCCAGGAGATCATCGGCAAGGTGGTGTACCGGTGGGATGGCGCGCGCTCCGACGCGCGCCCGGTGACGGCGGCAGAGAAGTAGTCAGCGCGCGGGCTTCGCGTGTCCTGATTGATCATCATGAAGGGCATGAAGAGCATGAAGGGGGCCGCTGGCCGCGGCCAGAAGAGGTGCGAGCGAACCGGGTCTACTACAGCACAACCCTAGACCTCGAAGACCTCGTCGACTGACTGCGCGGTGATCGCGCGATCGTGGTAGCGCTGGAGGGTTTTCAGATCGGCGGCCTCCACCTGAGACCGGATACTCTCCGAAGTCTCGCCGAAGCGGGTGCGCAAGACGTTTGCGAGGGCTGCCTTCATTCCCTCACGCATTCCTTCCTGCATTCCTTCCTGCATTCCTTCCTGCATTCCCCTCCTCATCCCCCTCCTCCAGCCCTCTCTCCTTGCCCTGCTGGATCAGTTTCTCACCCGTGTTCATGATCAACTCCTCGGAATCGGGTCCGATCGCATCGCTCAGCACGTCCTGCAGCTCGTCGACGTCGACCTCCTCGCGGGCCGCCAGGAGGAGGTATTGTACCAGGAGTTCCAGCATCTGGCGTCCACCGGCGTCAGCGTGGATTCGGCAGACAACCGGCTTCCAGGAGCGGAAGCGGCGCAAGAGGCCGGTTCCGCGGATCGATTTCATGAGCAGCGCGGTCAGGGTGGTGAGTGCGGTGCCGTGAAACAGGATGGAAAGGAGATGGACCTCCGTGATCTGGCTGAGGTCGATCAGTGTGAGCGCGAGCGTTGGCTGGCACGGACCGAGCAGCTCGCGGGTGTCCCCCTCAGCATCGCAGAGATCGATCAACTGGAGCGGCTGACTCCATCGATCTTCGCCATGATAGAAGACGATGGGCAAGATCATCGGCAGGCGGCAGTCATCCCCGTGGCCCTTGCGATACCAGGCCCAGATCCTTGTGACGTAGATGAGGAGCTGGAGCACCAGCCAGCGATCCTGGCCGCTCTTGTGCTCGAACAGGAGATAGACCAGGGCCGGTGCCCCGCGTGCTCTGACCGAGAAGAGGAGATCAGTGTGCCGTTCCCTCAACTGGTCATCGACGAAGCTGCCCTGCACGATCTCCAAGCTGTCCAGATCGATCGCCTGGAGCTGACTCTCCGGAAGGAAGGCCCGGAACAGGCTCCTGGCCTCCTCGGGTCTCGAGAAGACGGCCTTGGCCAGATGATCGTGCGGGTTGCTCGTCATTGCCAACCGGTCCTCCAGAGGAGGGAGGACGGGGCGGAGGCCGCACGGTTACGCGCTCATTCTCTCTCTGTTGGTGAACCCGGAATTCCTCTCGCCAAGACGCCAAGATCGCCAAGGAAAGACTGAATCAGGCAGCCAGCCCCCGCCACTTCCCTGCCTCTGTCATTCCCATCCCTTCTCTGCGGTCTCTGCGCCTCTGCGAGAGTCATCTCTTCTGTCCAATGGGTGCCGCTGCACTTGCACAGAAACTGGCAGAAGTGGTGCGGCACCGAACGTCGCAAGAGGTGACCGCGGACATTCCTCCGGGCCGGCTTCGCCCGGCCGGAGGGTCCGCTCATCCCGCCCGTTCGCCCCACATCCAGTTTCCGGAAGAGCGGTGAAGGG
>JAZDLC010000090.1:0-2834 GCA_043802345.1 Planctomycetota bacterium
CAAGCCGGAGGCATCGTCCAACCATTCGGACTTGAGCGAGTTACTGCAGACCAGTTCGGCCAGGCGATCCGTCTGGTGGGCGGGCGTCATGGCGGCGGGCCGCATCTCGATAAGCTCCACGGCCAGGCCGGCTTGCGCCGCACGCCAGGCGGCCTCGCACCCTGCCAGGCCCCCGCCGAGGATAGTGATTAGAGACTCAGCCATGTCCAGGACTCACCGTGCGAAAACTAACTCCAGCCCGATATTCTCGAACTGCCGTGTCGCGTTTCAATTTCGCATTTTCGAATTAGAGGTGGCGTCTTGGCGGTGAAACGGGCTTCGGATCAGGCCTAGGTCTCCCGAACTCGCCCCGCGCGCATCGTCCTAAGACTGCCTCCCCACCGCACCTTCCCGCGCAGGCGGCGAATGCCAGTCTGGGCGTTGACCTGGACGAGCAGCCGGAGTCCCGCCTGGATCACCGCACGCTTCGTGGTGATCCCCGTCGCCCGCATGGCCTGCTGCATCAATTCATCCTCAATCACAATGTTCGTGCGCATCGTGACCTCCGCTTCGAACCATGTGTATAGCATAGCCGCGGGGGATGTACTAATCAAGGAGGAGATCTCTCGCAGCACGGAAAGCGAGGAGGTCGAAGGTTCCGGTGCTGCGGTTTCCGGTTGCAGGCACGCCAAGAACAGCGCGGCCATGTGGGCGGTTCGCCAGTTCGTCTGGTGATGACGCCGAGGGAGGCTGGCAGGATGCGAAATCGGATTCTTCCCGCAACGTGCGCCTTGACAGCGGCCTCCCGCTCCGACTACGATTTCGCCGAGGAGAGACGCCCATGCCGACATACGGGGCCATGTTGAGCTACAAAGACTATGAGGCGCTGCCAGCCGACGGGCGCCGTTACGAAATCCACAAGGGGGAACTGTCCGTGACGCCAGCGCCCAGCCCCCAGCATCAGATTATCAGCCGCAACCTGTTGGGGCCGCAGGGCTACGGTCGGTGCGGTAGCGCGGCCGGAGTCTGGAATAGTTCGGCAATTCCTCTTGCCATCGTAGCATAATTACGACATAGTTTTGCTAAGGAGCCCTCGGTTCCGCGCAATGCTCGACAGGCGAGAGCGAAAGTCCATGTCCTTGGCCGAATTCCGGAAGTCCAGAGGCATCTGACTCCCTGGTTTTTGCGCTGCGCGCAAAAACCAAATGAACCCAAATTCTGAATGCGCGAATGCGCATCTTGACAGGGACCTCCCATTCCGACTACGATTCGACCGGCGAGAGGTGCTCATGCCCACGTACGGGGTCATGCTGGGCTACAAAGACTATGAGGCGCTGCCAGCCGACGGGCGCCGCTACGAAATCCACGAGGGGGAATTGTCCGTGACGCCAGCGCCCAGCCCCCAGCATCAAATCATCAGCCGCAACCTGTTCATCGTCCTCCATGCTTACGTCAAGGCCAAGGGAATCGGCGAGGTGCTGTACGCGCCCCTGGATGTGATCCTGAGCAACACGTCCGTCGTCCAACCCGACATTGTTTACCTCGATTCGCCGCGCCTGGGCGCGATCAGTCACCGAGGCGTGGAGGGGCCACCCACCCTCGTCGTAGAGATCGTATCCCCGACATCCACCGTAATTGACCGCGGCGCCAAACATCAGCTCTACGCCCACTATGGCGTGCCCTTCTATTGGCTGGTCGACCCGGAAGGGCGCGTTGTGGATGCTTACGTCTTGGGACCGCAGGGCTACTCCCTGGCCCTTCGTGCAGCCGGGAGCGATCCCGTCAGCCCTCCCCCGTTCCCCGATCTCGCGCTTGTCTCCACCTCGCTCTGGCCGTAAGGGGCAGGGAATCGGAGCGATCGCGCTTTGCCAGCCCGCTCCAGAGTATAGCCCAGGCTACCTCCGCGGCATCTGCGTTAGATATACCAGCCACTCGCGCTCAGGGCCTTCCACGGGGACGGGGTGCATGGGGTACATCGGGGTCTCGATCATTGCCCTCCTTTTCAGTCTTCTCAGCCTGACGCCGGCCGCGGCAGAGCGGGTAGCGCGAGTAATTGACGGGGACACCATCCTCCTGGAGGATGGGCGCAAGGTGCGGTACGCCGGGATCAACGCACCCGAGGATGGAGAGTCCGGGTTTCGCGAGGCATCGCAGGCCAACAATCTTCTGGTGGGCGGAAAGGATGTCAGGTTGGAGTTCGGCACCCGCAGGAAGGAGAAGCACGAGCGGTTACTCGCATACGTGCATGTGGGCCGAACCCTCGTCCAGGCCGAGCTTGTGAGGCAAGGGTGGGCCATTGTGACCCGGGCGCAGTCCATCCGTCGCTACCGCGAGGTCCTGCTCAAGTACCAGGAAGAGGCGAAGGCGGCCGGGAAAGGTATCTGGACGAAGGGAGAGCACCGGGGGAAACTGATCGCCGTGAAGGTCCACCCGCGCGAATCGGCGCGTAGCAGCCCGAACGACGAATACGTGGTCTTCAGGAATACCGGAACCACCCCGCTTGTTCTGACTGGGTGGTCAATTTCCGATGAGATGAACCAGTCCTATCTTGTACCTCAGTTCATCCTCGCCCCCGGAAAGACCTTCACCCTGTACACAGGTACCGGCAAGAACACGGCCGAGGCGCTCTACTGGGGGCGTCGAAAGACGGTCTGGAACAAAGGCGGCGACACCGTGATCGTCAGGGATGCAAGCGGCTTTCTTGTGCTGGCCCACACCTTCTAAGTTACTGCCAGTTTAGGCCGTTCCATCGCCGACTAATGACACCAAGGGAGGGTGGCAGATGGCGAAGAAGGAAGCAACGTATTCTCGAGGCGTGAAGGGGCCACCCACCCTTGTCGTAGAGCAAGATATCT
>JAZDLC010000091.1:0-16254 GCA_043802345.1 Planctomycetota bacterium
ACCACCGACTGCAGATCCACCGGGCTGTCGACCATGAGGCCGATGAAACCAACCCGAGCGTGCGCGTGCCACCAGAAAACTCAAAAACCATCAGGCCAACAACTTCTGGTGAACTTGACAGCGCCCTGGGTGCTCGACACCGTGCTTCTGGCCCGCCGCAAGTACTCTTTTCCCAACAATCGACTCGGGACCCTGGTGCGGCATCTGTGCGTCACCAACCCGGATCCGCACCGTGCCATGGGCGACGTCTTCGCCACGGCGCTTCGCCATCGACCTGCGTCCTGCCAGATCCGGGCGTGTCACCGACTGGCTCCGAGCGCAAGGGGGACCAGTCCGGCAACCGGTGTTCAGCGAAAACCCCCTCCCCGAGGATCACCCTGTGCGCATCGCGCTGGCTCGATCCTCCTGGGTACGCATCCGCTACCGGGCTGCCGGTGGGAACATCACGGAACGACTCGTCAAGCCACAACAGATCAGCGGAACCTGTCTCGTCGCCTGGTGTGACCTGCGCGACGACCGCCGCACCTTCCGGCTCGACCGGATCGAAAAGGCTGAACTCGTGGACTGAACCAACCATCGAGCCGGTTGCTGTCTCCCTGGCGGCCAGGAGCGTCCTGGGAAACGCCAGTCTCCGCGGTTGAGGAACGGCGGCCCGGCTGACGCGTTGCTCCCGGTGAGTTGGACTGCTGCCCGAGCGCCTCAGCGCTCAGTCCTTATCCCCGCAATCACGGTCGAGCTCCTCATCCCATTCACGGAAGAAGGTCTCGTCGTCCACGACGTCGCCGCGATCGAGCAGGTCGGCGCCTTCCCGAATGAGCGCCCGGGCGCGGTCCAGCTCGGCCTCGCGCATCGTCTGGCGGTCTTCGAGCAGGTGGAGACCCTCCCTCACGACCTCGCTCATGATTGGTAGAGGCCGGACGCGACGCAGGAGGCGAGAAACTCCGCTTGCTGCGGCGTGAAGGACACGCTGATGTTCACGCGCCTGGCCATGGGCAACCTCCTGTTCGACGGTGACTCTCCGACGATGTAGCTCAGGGCCCTCAGGAAGTGCCATCGGCAGGGAGGGGCCGGCTCTCGATTCCACCCGGTTGCCTCGGCCGGTGGCATGTCACGGTCACTCCCGCGTTCGGAGCGCCTCGGCGAGACGCGTCATCAGGGCGCTGTCCCTTGGCTTGAGCCTGCGAACCTTCTTGAAGAAGCGCTGCTTGGCGAGCTTCTGGAGCTGTTCCAGCGCGGCCCGGGGGGTGGTCTCGTCACCAAGAAGCGCCTCCGCGACCTGGTGAAGACGGTTCTTGTCGTCGCCGATCTCCTCGATCTGCCGGGTGATCTGTTCCGGCAGGTCGTGGCCCGCGATGCTGTCGGCCCCTGGTGCCGTCTCCCCGGGAAGGGCCAGGGCGCGCAGGTACTCCCTGAGGCGGCTGCGGCCGAGCCCGCTGCGTGGATCGGCCTCGCCGGTTTCATCCCATTTGCGGTAATAGGCGGTGCTGCGAACGGCGCGGATGAAGTTCAGCTTCTGCTGCTCGTCCGTCAGCCCCCCTTTCAACAGGTCAGCGTTGATTCGATTGAGCAGCTCCTGCTCGGTGCACCGGCCCACCCGGATCTGCTCCTGTCTCTCCGGGGAGTAGGTGTGCATCTCGGCCTCCTCCCGGGCCCTCTGGCGGCAGGTCCGGCGTGCCTCCGCCTGTGCCTCGAGGCGGCGGAGGTGCGCCGCGTCCTCCCGAAAGCGTCCATAGCCAACCGCCGTCTTCGCTCCCGCGCCGAAGATCGCCAGGGCGTCCGCCAGGGTGTTCACGAGCTTCTCGAGCATTGCGTCGTCGGCGCCGCGGCCGGGCAGCAGCGCAAAGAGAAAGGTGGCGCCCGGCTTCATGGTCAGGAAGGGGATCGGATTCGGGCTCTGCCAGTCGGCAGGCCAGGCGTGGCCCTGGAGGTACTCGGTATGGTGCGGGGTGATCACATCCTGCTGCAGCGCCGGTGCTCCGGTCGGGAGCGCATCGAGGATCTGAACCCTTCCGGCGTGGCCGTGGTCACCTCCCTTTCCCAGCCAGTCGGCCATGTCGGCAAGCTCGGGGTTCTGCTCGAGCCAGGCGCGCAGAAGGCCCTTGATCGACGAGCCAGGCAGATACGGTACGCCCAGGGTGGGATGCCAGGTGAAGCCGTTTTCCACCGGGTGGGCGCGACCCAGGCCGGTCACGAAGGGCCCCGTCGCCGTGGCGGCCAGCAGTCGTCCGCCCTTGGCCTGCGTCAGATCGATCATGCGAACGATCGCTTCGTCGAGCGCCTCCTGCGGCACCTTGTACCTCTCGAGAGTGGCCTTGATCCACGCGGCCTTGTTCGTTCCCAGCTCGAGAGTGGGGGCGTGTGGGTCGCCTTCCTTTTGCCAGAGGTTGCAGTATTTGTCGTACCAGAGGCCCGTGTGACCGCCCGGCGGGAGCCGGTCGGGCCTGCTGGCCGATTTGAACAGGGGCTGGAAGGCCGTCATCCCTCGGCTCCCTGCGGGGTCTTCTCGGCCAGGAAGGCCCGGCAGAACTTCTTGTGCCATTCCAGCCAGGCCAGGGCCTCGGCCTGGGCGCGCAGATACCGGCGCTGATCTTCCCTGGTGACCGCCTCGATCAGGGACGCTTGACCCGGGTAGACGCACTCCTTGTGGCAGAGCCAGTCCTGGAGGTGCTGATAGAGGTGGTGATACGCCTGCGCCTCGGGCTTCCTGCGCTCCACGTCCTTTCGGTTGGCCCGGGAGAGGAGCATGGCGAGCGCTTGGCCCAAGCCGTTCATCAGGATGGTGGCGGGCAGGGCGTCGACGTAGCTGCGGTAGCGCCCCGCAAAATCTGGTTCCTGTTCGATGCGGCGGGCCGAGGCGAGGGCATGCTGCGCCCGGCGCTGCTCGAAGGTCGTGCTGCTCATGACGCCCCCCCTTGCGACGGGACCACGCGCACCGCGAACCAGCCCTGGCCGACGGTCTCGTTCCCTCCCGCCTGCAGGTACGGGTCCTCCCGGAACAGGGTTTCGAGCTGGTCCAGAACACCGTCCTGGCGCTCGGCGAGGAGCGCGCAGAAGAGCGTGTCGGGTGGCAGGTGCTCCTCGTACCAGAGGTTCTTCGATGTCTTGGTGTCCTTCTCGAGGACGTTGCGGGCCTGGATCGGCAGCCCATACCGGGCGAACCAGGCGAAGTCCGAGTCGGAGAGGACCGTCGTCTGGGCCGCGAGGCGCGCCTGCGTTTCCGGGTGGAGGACCAGGGCGGCCAGCGCAGCGATCACTCCCTGCGGCAGGTCGCCCGCGGGCTGGAACTGTCTCTCCTCGAGGAAGAGGTCATCCTTGTCCGCACCCAGGAAACGGCCCTCGCCAGGATCCTGCACCGCTTCGACCGGCGGAATGCCGGCGCGCCGTCCGTCCCGGGCGAGCCGCTCGAGCAGATGCGGACAGGTCAGCCAGCGGTAGTTCCCGGTCAGGCAACGCACCGGCAGCAATAGCAGCCGGGCATCGGAGATCAGCAACGCTCCGGCCGAGTCCTGGCGTCCGAACAGGCGGTCGAGCGTCTGCTCCTCGGGGCCCGGTTGGTCGCTTCCCGAGGAGTCGGGATGCCGCCGCCGGTAGAGGTCGCGCAGCGCCCCTTTCAGGCTCGATCCGACCAGCACCGGATAGTCGGTGGCCGCCTCGCGGGCCACCGGCAGATCGATGACGCCGGTGCTGCGACCCGCTCCGGGGTGGATCGGTGTCTCGGCCAGGAGTCCGACAATGCGGGTCTTCATGCTTGCTCCTTCATCTCGTCGTTCCAGAGGCCCAGGAAGGCCTGCCCAAATCCATGCCCGGTGTACAGTCCGATCGAAACACGGGGGCTTTCACCAGAAATCCCCTCCTTCAGTCGTGCCAGCGCCGGCTCGCTTGCCTCACAGAAGAGCACGCTGCCGGCCGGCACGCATGCTTGCGGTGGAACGGGACGTCTCTTCAGCGAGTCGTAACCACCGATCTTCTCAGCCGGGCCGAGGCACCCGGAGATGATCCGCACACCCTCACACCCCGCCAGATCGTCGCCCGGCCAGGGGGGGAGCGGCAGCAGGGTAGGCGTGACCAGCACCAGGGCCACGAGCGGCCCGAGCCCGCCGGGCGGCGGATCGGGTTGCTGCATCGGTGTGGGCTCGAGGATCGCCTGCCGGCCCTCTCCGCCAAAGGGGAACGGTTGACCCGCCGCCGGCGTCCACTCCTCCGGCACGCCGCTCCAGCCGGTGAGCAGCGCCACGTTTCGCGCCAGCCGGACATGCATTGGGCTGTAGAGGGCCGAGCCCTCCTGACTGCAGGTGGTGCGGCGTTCCTGATCGCGGACGATGCCGACCCGTGGTTCGAGTTCGAAGAGATCTCCCTGGGAGACGAAGTCGCCTGGCGCCGGAAGCCGGCCGGCGAGCACCTGGGTGAGGCCATGGGCGCTGATCCAGAATCCGGCGGGGCCGCGCAACTCCGGCGTGGCATCCGGCGCCACCGGCAGCCGGGCGATGCCGAGATCTGACTGACAGGTGGGGCCGGGCAAAAGGTGTGCCCTGGGCTCGAAACGCTCGAGGCCGGCTTCGTCCTGGCTGGCGAGACCCAGGAGCGAGAGGGGAGGGGGATAGAAGGTCTCGCCGTTGCGTGCGAGGGCGCCGCCCAGGAAGCGCGCCTCGCCGGTCTCTTCCACCGTGCGGCCGAGCACCTTCGCGATCTCCTCGGGCCAGCGGGTGCGGCCGTCCCAACCCGCCTGACGCGCGAGCAGCGAGCGGAGCGCACCGCTCACCGTGAACGGGTGGGGGGGAAACAGGCTGACCACATCGGTCTGCCAGGGTTCGTGTTGATTGTACGGGCGGGCGTCCCGGAAGAACCAGGTGTCGACGGGGTGAAGGGCGACGGACATCATCGGTCTTCCTCCGGGCCGAGCGCCAGGAAGCGGGCGAGGAAGGTTCCATCGAGAGCGACCTGGCGGGGGAACGTGTGAATCACGCCCTGCTCGTCGCGCCGCACACGAGAGGAGAGCGACAGGATCTGCCGCATCTCGACCTTCAGCCCTTCCACCACCTGCTGATCGACCGGGCCGGCCGTGATTTCGTGGGCGCGGACGCACTCCGACAGCACGAACGCCTCCAGATCGATCTCCTCCGGAATCGAGGCGCTCCGGCCGGGACGCCAGCGCGGCCACTGGCCGAGCAGGCCGAGCGTCTCCCGCAGCCGGTAGAGGAACGACGTGGAGACTCCCCGCGGACCCTTGCGGGCGAAGCCCTGGCTCAGATCCAGAAGATCCTGCACCCGGTCGTGATCCGCCTCCGGCGTCTCCCAGCAGCTGGTCCAGAGGAGATGCCGGGCGCTGCCCTTCAACACCGAGACGGCCAGGGAGTCCCTGCCGTTCCGGTCTTTCGCTTCCCGGTCGAGGTTGGTCCGTGCTTCCTCGAGGACCGTCCGAAACGGAGCCCGGAAATGGGCGAAGACCAGGCCGGCCGAGATACTGGCCGGACCGGTGCTGCCGTCGACCTGGTCGAAGCAGGAGCGATACGCTTGCCGGAGAGCACGGGCGCAGGGGAGCGCGTCGGGGAGTGGCAGCAGCGCCATCAGGTCGTCGCCACCGGCATAGACGCAGGCGCCGTCGTGGTCGCGCACGATTCCCGGGACCTGCCTGGAGAAGCGGGACAGGATCCGTCCCAGTTCGGCGGGCTTGAGTCGACCCTCCGCGAGGGTCCGGCCGAGCGAGTCGCCGTCCATGAGGAGCAGGGCGAAGTACGGCCGGGCCGGGCCGCTCACACGCCCGAGCGCTTCCAGCAGGTTCCTCAGTCGGCGACGTTCCGGCTCGCCCGCCGTCTCATCCAGCAGGGTGCGACCGGGGTCGTCGAGTGTGCCGGCAAAGTAGAAGTTTCCGTCGAGCCGGGTCCAGTCACCTGCCTCGATCTGCTGCAGGCCGGGAAGCTGCGCACCGCAATCGTGCAGCGATTCCTTCCGTGCCAGGCGCGTGGCCTCGGCGGCAAACTGGCTCGCGGCCGCGGGATCTGCGTGCCCGACGTCGCGGATGAATGGGATGGCCGCCAGATAGGCGGTGGATGGCCAGCGGGCCGCGCGCGTCGGCAGACCGTTGGTGCCGGCACAGACCGTGGGGAAGAGCCGTTTCACCAGGGCCACTGCGCAGAGTCGCTCGTCGGGCCGCAGGTCAAGGACAGGGAGTCGCCGCCGCACCTCCGCCCAGAACTTCTCCTGCTGTGGCCGTTCAAGACGGCGCTCGTAGCCGGAGAGTTCCTGGAGATCCCCGAACAGGGTGCACTTGTCTCCCGGCTCGGGCGGTGTCTCCCGGAATCGCCAGCGCTTGCGACGCTCGAGCAGCTCGTGCGATTCTCCCACGCTCCAGCGGATGTCGAAGAAGTTGGCGATCTGCCGCTCCCAGATCTCTTCGGTGCCTCGCCCTTCCTCGAGCACGGGGCGCACAGCGCGGTCGAAGACCTGGTCGGCGATCTGCTCGAAGCAGAAGACCAGGTTGGTGGCCACTTCCTCCAGCAGGGCGGTTGCTTTCTCATCACTTCCCTTGAAGCTCGCCTCGAAGTGGTTCGGGAGCGAGCCGATGAGCGGCGCGTCGTCATCCCGGGTGCCGCCCGCCAGGTAGTGGAGCAGCGGGTCATTCTCCACGTCTGGCATCTCGATCGTGGCCCCGCCCTCCTGGACGGTCATCAGGGCGTTCGCGATGAGATAGGAGAGAAGGTAGGAGGAACTCCAGAGATCCCGGGTACGGCGGGAGCGGGCCACGAAGGATTGGACCGGACCGAGCGAGAAAGAGAGCCGGGTCATGGCCGCACCTCGATGTTGTTCGGGAACTTGGCGCGCGCGAATTCGAGGAACTGCGTTACGGGGCGATAGAGTTCCTCGTTCTCGGGCACGGCGACGGTTCGCTTCAACCGCCCTCCCTTCAGCAGAATCCCCTCGCCTTCTTTCAAGAAGCGGGCTGGCAGGAAGGTCAGCACAGCGCAGGAGCCGGCTGGCCCGAGGCCCTGCACATGGAAGAGGAGGGGGCTGGCCCGGCGGTTCTCCTGCGCAGGCTGGACCTGGATGTTCTTGGTCTCTGCCTTTCGCAGGTAGTAGTTGTGCGGCAACCCGAACACCGCCCGCCGGGGCGGCCGCTCCACTTCGCCACCGCCCGCGAACCGGTACATGAGGTCGTGGTCTTCCCGGCCGATGGATGGACCTGTCGGTTCCTCGCGTTCGTGGCTGCGGAAGCTCTGGAAGAGCAGTCCGAGCTGCTCCAGCAACGACGCGGCGTCACCCTTGGAGGACAGCAGGACGATCCGGGTTTCTTTCGAGAAGGCGCTGTACTCGGGAAGTGCATCCCGGGCGTCATCCGGCAGGAGCGCACGGATCTCTTGCGCCAGCTCCTCGAGGGTGGCGGGGGGGTGCCACGGTTCCTGTCCAGGCACGGCGAGCGAGACGAGCGAGAGCGATCCCAGGCCGCGGCGCGAACGGGAGCCGACGGCGCCGAGAAGGCACAACGCCTTCAGGGCCTGGATGACCTCCGCCTCCTGGGCGGCACTCGCCTGCACGCGGAGCGTGAGCTGCAGGTCGTACAGGCCGCCCGCGCGGACATGGTCCCGTTCCCCGAGCCCCTGCCCGAGCATGTACCGCGTTCCCGGCAGGTCCCCGAAGGCGCTCTGGTCACCGGGGCGCCCTGAGCCGGCGTCGGCCACGGAAAGCAGCAGTTTCGACTGGCCGGTCCGCGGGCTTGAACCTCCGAAGAGAGCCTGCTCCTGCGCCCTCATCGCTTCGTGGCTGTCGAAAGAGCGCAGCGCCCGCCACCAGAAGCAGAGGGCACCCTTGAGGCTCGGGGCTCGCAGGGTCGGCTCGGTTCCCCGCGCTCCCTCACAGAACAGCGGTGTCTCCACCCGCAGGTTGGCTTCAATCGTTCGGATGCTCACCATCTTCTCCCTGATCCAGCCACTTGCACTTGCTCTCGACCCACGGATCGTCGACCTTCTCCTGCTCGGATCGTCGGTCGACCAGAACGAGACGACGCACCTTGCGTCCGTTCGTCTCGGCGGCGGCGGCCACCTTCTCGGCAGTCAGGCACATCAGGGTGGTCCCGCCGGTCACATTGACCACTACGTCGTCCGCCAGGGCGATCTGACTCCCGATCTGCCTGGCAATCGTCATCTGCTCGCTGCCGAAACCGAGATGCGGATCCTGGAAGGCGAGCCGGTCCACCGCTCCCGTGAAGTTGGCTCGCCGGACGGCCTCATCGATCTGCGGTAGCGTCTCGTCCGAGGCGATCACGATACATCGATCGGGCCGGGCGATCCGCAAGGCCGAGAAGAGCACTCCCGGCTGGCGCCCCAGGGGGGTGACCAGCCAGGTTCCACCTCCTGCGGGCAGGTCCAGATCGAGTTCGGGGGCCCTGGACCATCGTTCCGTCCACTCGCGGCGGAGGCTCTCCACGGTCGACGGGCTGATCTTGACCAGTTCCTGTCGCATGCCGTGGTGATGCAGGGCATTCCGGATGTGGCTGGAGATGTGCTGCCAGAAGCTCTGGAAATCGATCTGCTCACGGCTCAGGTGGCCGCGCAGGGGAGAGTCCTTCTCGGCGGCCTTTGCCAGCGCCCCGATCCGTCGTTCTACGGCCACGCGCCGCTCCCGCACGAGCCAGCCATCCGCCTGGCCTGAGCGGAGCAAGGCCCAGTTGACGAGCCATTCGCGCATCAGGCCGAACCCTTCCGGATAGCGGCCCAGGTCGAGGTACGAATTGATCAATCGCGCCTGTCTCCCGAGTTCCTGCTCGTTCAGGATGACCGACGGCTTCCAGTCAGATCGTCTGCCCGCGGGGTCCTGGAAGGACCATCGTTCGGCCGAGAGTCTCAGGGCCGTCGCCAGTTCACGGCCGAGAGGGATTTCGGTGTCGAACTGCCGGCACGCCTCCTCGTCGAGGACCTTCCCGGCGCCCTCTGCGGCCTTGGCCAGCTCGAGCGGGAGTGCAAACGAGTACGCGGTCGCGAGATTCTGCAGGCACTTGCCGACCTTCCGGAGCGGCGAGCGGGAGGAGATGGTCTCGAGCAGCAGGTCGGCGACGGGCGCCGCATCGCCATGTTCCCGGAAGAGACGCACTGCATGAAACCAATGAGGGAGCTTCAGCAGGGGGAGCAGATCGAGCAGAACCGACGCGCGGTCATTCGGGTGGAGGGCTCCGTAGACTGCATGGCGGATCTGCACGTCGCGCAGGCTGCTGAGGTAGAGAGCGGTTGCATAGAGGAGCAGCGGCATGTGTCGGTAGCCATGCGTCAGATCGATGCTGATCCCGGCGCCGGCTGGGACTGCGCCCGCGATACCGCTGATGATCTCACGGAGGTCGCCGTCATCGCCCGGCTCCGGGACTTCGATCAATTCCGGGGGCGCGCTCAACCAGCGTCCGAGTTCCGGTTCCAACTGAGGCCAGGTCTCTTCGCGCGCCTTCTGTGTGGCGAAGATCCGGGCCGTGCCCGGGCGGTCCTTCGCTTCCAGCATCTCGAGGAGTGCGAGGGTTGCGGATGATGCGGTGGCTGTCCGGCCGCGCCAGGAATAGCAGGTCTCCCTCGCTCCGAGACCGAGCGCGGCGATCAGGATGTGTTGGCCTGCCCCTGCTTCCATGATCGGTTTCCTTGCCTCAACTGCCCATGATTCTTCGCGCCTGGCAGGCGGGCGTCAAGGATTCTCTTGGACGAGATCAAGCAACTCTGTGGCCGAAGATCGCAGTGCGAGCGGGCAGCGGCCGATGCCGCGGATCTGGACGCCGGTGCGGGTGGCCTCGAGTCCACTCGGGAACTGCCGTGTCGAAGCAAAAGGGAGATATCCTGTCAGAGGAGCGTGATGGGCAACGTTGACCCGGGCGATCGAGGCGTGCTTCAGGATTGTAAGGAGGAGGAACATGCTCACTGGAATCGAGGTAGCAGATGAGATCCGGATGGAGGTCACGGCTTTCGGTTTGATCTGCAGGACCGGATGCCGCAGCTACAGCAAGAGCGTGGGATTTCGCGGCGGCAGCCTGCCCATCGATGTGCACTGGGACCGCAAGCATCGTTTCTGGTCGGCAGCGTTCTATCTGCTTGACGCAGGCCGCTGGTGGTGCATCTTCGGCGACCAGGATCCGCACTCAACGCCGCATCTTGACATCACCGTGGAGATCAATCCGCCCGAGGAGGGAATCTCGCGCCGATGCGGCGGCGTGCTCGCACGAGATCCAGATGGCGAAACGCATGTGCTTCACCGGGGGAATGTCGGTGGGGGACGACAGGGTGTCGGGAAGGACGCCTTCGTGTCGTGGTACCAGGACGCGGAGTGGCGTTCCGTCAGTTGGTCCGACGGCAGCGAGGACTCGTCGATCTGGATCGGCCGGATCGAGGAGGAGGGCTTCCGCCGCCGCCTGGGCGCCTTCGTGCGTGCCGTGGCGAAGTTCAAGCGGCGCCGCGCGTGATTCGTGGTGGGGTCGGGTCCGGATGATGAGTAGACTGCCTTCTTCTTGCCTTGAAGGGCGGGATCGCCCAATGCGCACGTGCCGGGAAGCTGCAGTGTCTTCGATACCAGGCCGTCTGGCCATGGAGGGTCGCGCGCCGTGAAGAAGGAAGAGATCATCGTTCAACTCCACATCTCGACCCTTCGCCGTCTGGTGCGCGAGCTCGAGGTGTGGGGGGTCGACCTGAGAAGCCGCCGGGCCATGACCGAGGCGCTTCTTTTCACCCGGAAGATCGCCGCTCGCGACTTGCTCGGCGTGCTTGGCGACGAGAAGGAGCAGCGGACCGGCATTCCGGCCCCGACGGCCCGACGCACTCTCGTGCAGACTCCGGCGCGAGACGGATTCCCGACGTTCGTGGCGATCGACTTCGAGACGGCGGACCCGAAGCGGGACAGCGCTTGCGCCGTGGGGCTGGTGCGTGTCGAGAACAGCCGGATCGTCAGGGAGGAGGAGTACTTCATCCGGCCGCCGCGACGCGATTTCTGGTTCACCTACATCCACGGCATCACCTACTCGATGGTGAAGGACAGTCCTACGTTCGGCGAACTGTGGCCGGAGCTGGCGCCGTGGTTTCGAGGAGCTCAGTTCCTCGCGGCACACAGTGCGCCGTTCGATCAGTCGGTGCTCCGGGCCTGCTGCGAGCAACACGGGTTGAACATACCTTCGGTTCCTTTCCGGTGCACGGTGAAGGTCGCGCGCGAGCGTTGGGGCATCTACCCGACGAAACTCCCGGATGTCTGTTCCCGGCTGAGGATCGCGCTGAATCACCACGAGGCGCTCTCGGATGCGCGCGCCTGTGCCCGCATCATGATGCGGGCGCTCAGGGAAGAGCCCGGAAGGGCGGAGTGGTCGTGACCTCGTGCGACAGCAGGAAGCAGCACCTCTTCGTGGTCCGGTCCTCGTAGGGGAGGAAGATGGCGACGATTCTCACCAGACAGCAGCAGCGTGTCGTTGACCACCGGGGAGGTCACCTGCAGGTCATCGCCTGCGCCGGTTCGGGGAAGACCGAGTCGATCTCCAGACGGGTGGCGGCCCTGGTGGCGGAGGGGGTCGCTCCGGCCGCCATCATCGCCTTCACCTTTACGGAGCGGGCCGCGGCCGAGCTGAAGGCGCGCATCCTGTTGCGGGTCGCCGAGGTCATGGGCGCGGAGTTCCTGGACCTGATGAGTCCCATGTACGTGGGCACGATTCATGCCTACTGCTTCCGGTTGCTCCAGGACCACATTCCCCGGTACGGCGATTTCGACGTTCTCGATGAGCACCGCCAGGCGGCGTTGCTGAGCCGCGAGTACCGTCGTCTCGGGCTGGACCAGATCGGCGGGCGGGGGCACTGGCAGCCGATCGAGGACTTCCGGCGCAATGTCGACGCGGTCGAGAACGAACTGATCCCGCCGGCGCTCCTGAGGGGCACGGAGATGGGTGGCTGCTACGAGGGGTACTGCGACGCGCTCGACCGCTACCACCTCCTGTCGTACGGTCAGATCATCAGCGCGGCGGTGCGGGAGCTGGAGAAGAAGGATGTCTTCCGCAAGGTCCACGGTCCCCTGCGACATCTCATCGTCGATGAGTACCAGGACGTGAACCCGGCGCAGGAGCGATTGATCGAGCTCCTCGGCCAGAGGCCGGTCCACGTGTGCGTGGTGGGGGACGACGACCAGGCCATCTACCAGTGGCGCGGGTCGAACGTCGAGAACATCCAGAAGTTCACCGAGCACTACCACGGCGCGGCGACTGTCGATCTGGGAACCAACCGTCGCTCGCGTCCCGGGATCATCCAGACCGCCCGCGTCTTCTCCCGGAGCATCGCCCCGCGGCTCGACAAGGAAATGGGCAGCCATCGCGATGCCGCTGACCCCGATGTCGTCTGCTGGTCGGCCGGCACGCCGGCCGACGAGGCAACGATTGTGGCCCGGACGATCGTCGCGCTTCACGAGAAGGGCTTCCGGTATCGGGACCTCGCCATCCTCTTCCGCTCTGTCCGGACCAGCGGCCCGCCGTTCATCGAGGCGTTGCGTGAGCGCGGTGTGCCGATCCGGTGTGCCGGGCGCACCGGCCTCTTCCTGCACCCGGAGATCTCGGTCTTGGGTCAGACCTACGCCTGGCTCCTCGACTACGACTGGAAGGGGGAGCGGTACGGTGAGCCGGAGTCCGTGACCCTCGAATCGATCCTGGGTCAATACCAGAGGCTCTTCAACAACGGCGAGGTCGTGGTCGGCCTCGAATCATTCCTGAAGCGCTGGCAGGGAACTGTGCCCCAGGAGGACGGCCCGGCAGACCTGGTTCGCGACTACTACCGTCTCCTGCGCCTTCTGCGGGTGCACGAAACCGACCTTGATTCGCCGGAGGGCTCCGCGCGCGTCGGCGCCCTGGCCCGTTTCTCGCAGATCCTGGCCGACTACGAGAACGTGACCCGGCGCGCCCGGTTCGTGCAGGAGAACGGGAGCCGCGTCTTCCGGGGCGGTCAGGACAGCGGTATCTGGTACTACCGTCACCTGTTCAGCTACCTCCAGCACTATGCGTTGGAGGCGTATGACGACTTCGAGGGTGAAGAGACGCTGGACGAGGAATCCGTCGATCTTCTCACCGTGCACCAGGCCAAGGGGCTGGAGTGGCCGGTCGTCTTCCTGCCCTGCCTGGTCACCCGCCGCTTCCCGTCGTCGATGACCGGGCGGGCGCAGAACTGGCTCCTGCCCGAAACGGTGCTGACCCCGGCCGCGAGAAGGCGCTACGAGGGGAGCGACACGGACGAGAGGCGGCTCTTCTACGTGGCGATGACCAGGGCTCGGGATCTGCTCTACCTGTCCCGGTTCGAGCGCATCAAGAACCGATCCAGGATGTCGCCGTATCTCGAAGAGGTCTCGGGCGGCGTTCTGCCGGAGCTGAACGACCTGCCGCTCCAGGCGCCCGACACCAGCTCGACACCCGAGAATGGCCAGTCACCGTCGGTCAGCTTCTCGGAGCTGGCGCTCTACGAGGACTGCCCGCGACGTTTCAGGCTCAGTCAGCAGTTGGGCTTCCAGCCGCCGCTGGTGCGGGAACTCGGCTACGGGCGGGCGATCCACCACGTGCTGCAGACCATCGCCGAGGAAGCGCTGCAGACGTCCCACGTGCCGACGGAGGAAGACGCCGTCCGGACGGTCGAGCGGATGTTCTACCTGCCGTTCGCGAACAGGCCCGCGTACGAGAAGATGCTCACGGCGGCGACGAGCCTCGTCTCGACCTATGTCCGAGAACACCACTCCGACCTGGAGAGGATCTGGGCGACGGAGAGGCCGTTCGAGCTCCATCTCGATGGCGGGACCGTCTCCGGCCGAGCCGACGTGATTCTCGACCGGGAGGGAGGACGGGACGGCGCCCTTGCGATCGTCGACTACAAGACCGCCGGCGACGATCACAGCGCCGAACTGTTCGCCTTCCAGCTCGCCGTCTACACCGCAGCCGCCCGCGGCGAGGGCCTCGAGGTCGAGGCCGCGTATCTTCACGACCTGAAGCAGAGCCGCCGCGCTTCGGTGCCGATCGATGACAGGACCTGCAAGAAGGCAAGGCGGCGGGCCGAAGCCCTGATCGAGGGGCTCCGCTCAGCCCGCTTCGACCCCAAGCCGACCGCGAGCAGATGCAACCGGTGCGACGTTCGGTATGTCTGCAAGGACACGGCCTGCCATCGACAGAAGCTGGAGTAGGACGAATAGGCCCATTACATTTCTTATCACACTTCTCCGGAGCCGAGTATCGTGAGAGCAGAGTCAGCAGTCCGCATGGCTCTATCTGCTCTTGCGAAGGGCGAGAGCGCATGAACCACTCTGAAATCGTCAGCTTTGTGTGGGGGACGGCGAATCTGATCCGGGATTCGTTCAGGCCGGGGAAGTACCAGGATGTGGTTTTGCCGCTGACGGTGTTGCGGCGCATCGACTGCCTGCTGGCGCCTCGGAAGGCGAAGGTGCTCGTGAAGAACGCGAGCCTGAAGGGGAAGCTCGAGAACCTGGATCCGCAGCTCCGGAAGGCGTCGGGGTTCGCGTTCTACAACACGTCGCGGTACGACTTCGAGAGGCTGCTGGCGGACCCGGCGAACATCGCGGCGAACCTGCGGGACTACATCAACGGGTTCAGCGAGAACATCCGGGAGGTGATCGAGGGGTTCGGCTTCGACGACACGATCACCAGGCTGGAGAGAGCGGGCCTGCTGTACAAGGTGGTGGAGCGGTTCAAGAGTGTCGATCTGCACCTGGACCGGGTCGACGACCGGACCATGGGGACGATCTTCGAGGAGTTGCTCCGCAGGTTCAACGAGGTGTATGACGAGAGCCCGGGCGAGCACTTCACGCCCAGGGACGTGGTGCATCTGATGGTCGACCTGATGCTGGCGGGCGACGACGACCTCATCCACGGAGAGCCGGTCGTCCGCACGATCTGCGACCCCTGCTGCGGGTCAGGCGGACTGCTGATCGCTGCACAGGAGCGTATTCTGGGCGGAGATGGGAGGCGAGGCCTGAACTCCTCAGCCGACGTCCGGCTCTTCGGCCAGGAAATGGACCCCGAGGTCTACGCGCTCTGCAGGGCGATTCTCTACATGCGGTCGCCCGGGCAGTGCGATGGGGACAACATCCTTCTGGGTTCGACTCTCAGCGAGGATCGATTCAGCAGCAGCTTCGACTATCAAATCGCGAATCCGCCCTATGGTGCGGACTGGAGGCGTGACCTTGAGGCGGTGAAAGCGGATGCCGCCACCCCCGGCGGCCGTTTCCGGGCCGGGACCCCGCGCACCTCGGATAGCCAGCTCCTCTTCCTCCAGCACATGCTCGCGCACATGAGACCGGCCGAGGAAGGGGGAGGACGTGTCGCGATCATCATGAACGGCACGCCCCTCTTCCAGGGTGATGCCGGTAGCGGCGAGAGCGAGATTCGCCGCTGGGTTCTCGAGAACGACTGGCTCGAGGCGATCGTGGCTCTGCCTGAGCAGCTTTACTACAACACTGGGATCCCGACCTATGTCTGGTTGTTGAGCAACCACAAGGCCAGCCAGAGGCGGGGCCATGTCCAGCTCATCGACGCCACAACTTTCTGGACCTCGACGCGTACGGGGGTCGGCCGCAAACACCGAGAAACACGGGCTGAGGGATCCAGGAGCAGGGCTGAGATTCTCAAGATCCTGCGTGAGTTCAAGCCGGGGGCCCACAGCAAGATCTATCGCAACACCGACTTCGGATACCGCACGATCACCGTCCTGCGCCCGCCGTATCTTGACTCCGATCTTGTCTTGGGAGGAGTCGACGGGATCAAGCCTGCTTCTGACAGCGCGGCGGAAACCGGAGATGGATCACAGCACTTGCGGCATGATCCCGAGTTGTCCAGATCGGAACGTGTCCCACTGGATGAGAGTGTGGAAGCCTTCCTCGAACGATGTGTCAGGCCGTACGTCGCGGATGCGTGGGTCGAACGCGACCTGAACGAGTGCGAGGTCGGATACTCCATCGACTTTGGTGAGTTCGGATTGGAGCGGCTGCGCCGGTCGGCCCGCGACGCCGGGCTTCAAGAACTTCCCGCGCGTGCCGTTGTGGATCGAATCCGAATCGTGACCGCCCAAGATCTCGGTATTGACGACCTGCCGAACTCGATTCTCGTCCCGCGGTCAGGATTCGGCAGTGTCTTCTCCTCAATCGAGGAGTTGGAGCAGGCCCAAAAGAGCTACTTCCAGATTCAACTGCGCCAGGCCTCGGGCATCCAGGCTGCTGATCTGGCGGAGTACCTGAACAGCGCGCCGGGTAAGGCATTTCGACAGTCCCTGATGCCGAGGG
>JAZDLC010000092.1:0-2943 GCA_043802345.1 Planctomycetota bacterium
CCCGGCCATGAACGTGGTCCTGATCACCCTGGACACCATGCGGGCCGACTACCTCAGTTCGTACGGCTTCGAGAGCGAAACGACCCCCAACCTGGACGCCCTGGCGGAGAAGGGCGTGCTGTTCGAACTGGCTCACTCGACGGCGGCGGTCACACCCGTGTCGCACGCGTCGATCCTCACCGGACTCAACCAGTACCACCACCGGCTCCGGGTGCTCTCGGCGCTCAGCGGCTATCGTCTGCCCCGGGACATACCGACCCTCGCGACCCTGCTGAAGAACGCCGGGTACCAGACCCTGGCCACGCACTCCGCCTTTCCGGTGTCGGCCTACTTCGGACTGGACCAGGGGTTCGACACCTTCCTGAGCTTTGACGCCACGGTCGATGTCGAGGTGGACGCTGCCGCCGACTCGACCGCCGGCGGGCTCGCATCCTGGGACGTCAGTCGGTACCAGCGGCGTTCCGACGAGACCACCGATCTGGCGCTGGCCAGCATTCGCGCCGCGAAGGCTCCGTTCTTCCTGTGGGTGCACTACTGGGATTCGCATGACACTGCGTTGCGCCCGCCCGAGGGGCACTGGTCGTATCCGGGGAATCTCGCGAGCCTTCCTCCGGAGGAGAGGCGGAAGGCGCTGTACGTCACCGAGGTCAAGTACCAGGATGAGCAGATCGGACGCCTGCTGGACGGCCTGAGCGGGCCCGACAAGGAAGACAACACGCTGATCGTCGTGACGGCGGATCATGGCGAAGGGCTGGGGGATCACGGTTGGGGTGCACACCGGATCCTGTACGAGGAGCAGGTCCACGTGCCACTCATCATCCACGTCCCGGGCGGGCCGAAGGGGCGGAGGGTGAGGGAGTTGGTCGGCGCGGTCGACATCGTGCCGACCATTCTCGACTACATCGGCGTGGTTCCTCCGCCGAGTCTGAAGTTCGACGGCAGGAGCCTGCGCGGGCTGATGGACGGGAAGCCGGATCAGCCGCGCACGCTCTACGCGGATCAGATCAATGGGTACGACTTCAACGCGAAGATGGTGAATCGCCGGCCACAGGCCGACTTCCTCTATTCCGTCACGCGCGACCCGTGGAAGCTGATCTACCGTCCGAGCTTCTTCGACCGGTCGGAGCTCTACAACCTGCGAGAGGATCCGCGGGAGACAAGGAACCTCTGGGCCGTCGAGACGAATGTCCGGCGCGACCTGCTGCAGGAGCTGGCACGGCGCGATTCCTGGTGCACGCAGCGGTTTCCAGAGACCGGGGAAGATGACCCCGATCGTGAGGCCGCCGCGGGGGCGCTCGAGAGTCTTGGCTACGTCGGCGGAGAGAGCGCGGATGCCGCGTCCGATCCGAGGTGGGCCTGGACCTGCATTGATCATCAGGACGTGCTGATGGACAAGCGGGGAGTGTGTCCGAGGGAGGGGTGCGGCTTGCGCCTGATCCTGCGCGCGAGGGAAGACGCGGTCAGCGGGCCGGACGGCAAATGAGTGACGCTTCCCGCCCGGACGCTGCGCAGGGGACGGGCCGGCTTCGCCCCGGACTGTTCCTGCTGATCCTGCTGCCGTACGCCTTCCTGGTGCGGCGATTCTGGTTCGTCGCCGATGACGCCTTCATTTCGTTCCGGTATGCGCGGAACCTCGCCGAAGGTCATGGCCTGCGCTACAACCTTGGAGACGGCGAGCCGGTCGAGGGGTACAGCAACTTCCTCTGGGTGATCATCTGCTCGGTCTTCGAGTTCTTCCGAATGGACATCACGCTCTGGCCGCTCTTGCTGTCGGCCGCCTGTGGAGTGGCGGTGCTGTGGCTGGTCTTCGATCTCTTGAGCCGGCGTCTGGAGGTGGGAGCTCCGGCGGCCTTCCTGGCGACGCTGTCGCTCGCCTGCTACCCGCCGTTCGCTCTCTGGAGCACCGGCGGCCTGGCGACCATGCCATTTGCGCTTGCCGTGCTGCTGACCCTTGAACGTCTGGTGCTGCGACGCTCTGGCCCGGACGTGCTCGGCGGCAGCCTGGCGGGGCTTTTTCTGGCCCTCCTCCGTCTGGAGGGGATCGCCTGGTTCGCGGTGATCCTGTTCCTGGCTTTCCTCTCGCGGCGGCTCGCAAAGGACGACGCGCGCCGCGCGCTCAGGAAGTGCACTCTGATCGTCGGCGTTCTGTTCGCGTCGTACTACGCCTGGCGCACCCTGTACTACGGCATGGCGCTCCCCAATACCGCCTACGCCAAGGCCGCACTCGACGCGCCGCGCCTCCTGCGCGGGCTCGCGTACGTCGGCTCGTATTTCCTGACCTTCGTGACCCCCGTGCTGATCATCCCGGCCGCCTTCTGCGCTTGCCGCAAAGGGCGCCGGCCGATCGGTCTGCCGCTCCTGGCGCTGGCTCTGGCCTTCCCGGCCTACTCGATCCTGGTGACCGGCGACTTCATGCCGATGGGCCGCTTCCTCGTGCCGGCGGCCTCTTTCCAGGTTCTTCTTCTGGGATGGTTGCTGCACGATCTCTGGGTCAAGGGGATCGCGATGAAAAGCGTCGCGCTCTCGCTGGCCGCGGCCGCGATCCTGGTCCAGTTGCTGCCCGCCTTCGACCTGCATGTCATCCCCGATTCGGTCCGCTCGCGCCTCTTCTTCCGGTACTCGGCGCGCGAGCGCCTCTCGGAAGTCGAGGTCTGGGAGGGCCAGGTGAAGAACACGCACGAGTGGGGAGAGACCGGCAAGGCGCTCTGGAGCTACGCCCGCCAGCGGGTGTTTCCGGAGGCGCACCCCACCTACGTCAAGGGAGCGATCGGCGCGATCGGCTACTACTCCGGTCTCGACATCCTCGATTGGCACGGGCTGGTGACGCCACGGGTGGCCCATCGTTCGCTCGACAAGAACGAACCGCTGCGGTCCCCGGGTCATGACAAGCAGGTGGACATCTCCTTCTTCAACCATGATGAACCGACCATCCTGATGGCGACG
>JAZDLC010000093.1:0-5750 GCA_043802345.1 Planctomycetota bacterium
GCTCCCAGCTCGGGTATATGTTCCTCGCCCTGGGCGTGGGCGCGTATACAGCCGCCGTCTTCCACGTGGTCACCCATGCCTTCTTCAAGGCCCTGCTCTTCCTCGCAGCCGGTTCGGTGATCCACGCCATGAGCAACGAACAGGACGCGATGAAGATGGGCGGGTTGAGACCGCACCTCAGAAAGACGCACTTCACGTTCTTCATTGGTTGCTTTGCGCTGGCCGGGATCTTCCCGTTCGCCGGATTCTTCTCCAAGGACAAGATCCTCGGGGAGGCGCTGATGGGACACACCCTGTTCTTCTGGCTCGGAGTCAGCGGCCTGGTCACTGCGCTGATGACGGCTTTCTACACCTTCCGGCTCTACCGGCTGGTCTTCACCGGTGAGGAGCGGCTCGAGGCTCACGCGAAGGCGCACCTGCACGAGTCACCGGCGACCATGACGGTGCCGCTCCAGGTCCTGGCGCTCCTGTCGGTGGTCGGCGGCGCCCTCTCCCTACCCCACCTGATGCACTTCGATCTGCTCGGCGGCTACCTGGAACCGATCTTCGCGCCGGCGTACGCCATCTCGGGCGCTCTCGAAATGCACACGCCGACCGTCGAGATCGTCCTCATGGCGATCTCGCTGGTGATCGTGGTCGCGGGAGCGTTTTGGGCCTGGAACAAGTACGCGACGGGGCCGGGCAAGGAAATCGAAGTTCCCCGCGAGGGTCTGCCGTTCTTGCTCGAGAACAAGTGGTTCGTGGATGAGGTCTACGCCGTGTTCGTCGTCGGCCCGATGCGAGCGCTGGCCCACCTGGCGGGATTCTTCGACCGTTTCGTCATCGACGGACTGGTCAATGGCCTGGCCAGGATCTGCGACTACCTTGGGCTGATCGTTCGGACCATCCAGTCCGGAGCGATTCACACGTATGCGTTGCTGTTCATCGCCGGTGTGGTGTTTCTGGCTATTTCTCTGCTTTAGAGCAGTTCAGAAGGAGCGTTGGAGTTGGACAACTTTGGCATCCTGTCGCTGATCACCTTCCTGCCCCTGCTGGGGGCTCTGGTGATTGCACTCCTGCCCCGCGCCAACGCAAGCGCGCTTCGGGGCGGCGCACTGGTGTTCAGCCTGATCAACCTGGGTCTCTCATTCACGATCTTCAACGTGAATGGCGACGGGTCGATGTCCTTCGTGGAAAGCTGTTCCTGGATCCCCGCCTTCGGCATCTCATACGCCATGGGAGTGGACGGCATCGCGATGCCGCTGATCATCCTGGCCTGCCTGATCGTGCCGATCTGCGTGGCCACGACCATGCACGTGGGTGATCGCCTGAAGGAGTACCTGGTCCTGCTCCTGATCATGGAAGCCGGCATGGTCGGCGTCTTCTGCGCCACCGACATCATCCTCTTCTACATGTTCTTCGAGCTGACCCTGATTCCGCTCTACTTCCTGATCGGCATGTTCGGTGGGAAGGAGAGGATCTACGCCGCCTTCAAGTTCTTCCTGTTCACGGCGGCTGGCTCGCTGCCGATGCTGATCTCGATCCTCTATCTGATGTATCAGTTCAGGCAGACGTCGGGCAGCTACTCCGGCTCGATTGAAGACCTGCGGACCCTCAACCTCGGCTCCTCCCAGCAGATGTGGGTCTTCGCCGGCTTCGCGCTGGCCTTCGCCATCAAGGTCCCGATGTTCCCGTTGCACACCTGGTTGCCGGACGCCCACGTGCAGGCCCCCACGGGCGGCTCGATCATCCTGGCTGCCATCATGCTGAAGCTCGGAACCTACGGTTTCCTGCGGTTCGGAATTCCGCTGCTCCCGGAGGCGGCGCAGAAGTTCGCCGGACCATTGCTGCTGCTGTCGGTCATCGGAGTCATCTACGGCGCCTACCTCGCCTGGGCCCAGGCCGACCTGAAGAAGCTGGTCGCCTGTTCCTCGGTGAGCCACATGGGCTTCGTCATGGTGGGCGTCTTCGCGCTGCAGCCGGACGCGGTCCGGGGAGCGGTCCTGCAGATGCTGAACCACGGCATCTCCACCGGAGCCTTGTTCCTTCTGGTCGGGGCCATCTACGAGCGCCGGCACAAGCGCGGCCTGGATGACTTTGGCGGACTGGTGAAGGTCGCGCCGGCCATGGGCCTGGCGCTGGTCATCACCTCGCTCTCCTCGATCGGACTGCCCGGCCTGAACGGATTCGTCGGGGAGTTGTTGATCCTGGTGGGCGCCTTCCAGACGCAGCCGGTCTATGCCGCTTTGTGTGCCCTCGGCGTCCTTCTGGGCGCAATCTACATGCTGCAGATGGTTCGCCGGGTCTGCTACGGCACGCCCAACAGCAAGGAGGCCGCGGAGCTCACCGACATGACCCTGGCCGAGAAACTGGCCTTCGCTCCGCTGGTGTTGCTGATGTTCGCGATCGGCCTGGCGCCCGGTTTCCTGCTCGATCGCATCGGCCCCGCGGTGGATTCCCTTCTTTCGGTCCTCGGAAGTAGCTGATCATGACGACCCAAGACCTGGCGCTCGCCAGCCCCATCCTCCTGCCGGCATTCGCAGCCCTGCTCGTGATCCTGGTCGATCTCCTGCCGGGCGGCAAGGATTCGGACGGATCGTTCTTCCTCGCGGTGCTGGGCGCGTTGGTCTCCCTGGCATACACCATTTTCTACCTGGCCGACGGACGCTCGGGATCGGCCTTCAGCAACTCGCTGCGCATGGATGACATGGCGCTGACGATCACGGTGGTGATCCACTTCTCGGCCCTGCTGGCGATCCTGCTCTCGAAGTACTACCTGTCGCGCCGATCTGACGTCGACCGGCCCGAGTATCACGCATTCATCCTGATCTCCGCGTCCGGCATGGCGATGCTCGCGGCCGCCAACGACCTGGTGAACGTCTTCCTGGGGCTGGAGTTGCTGTCGATCCCGCTGTACATCCTGGCCGCGAGCAGGCTGCGGAGCGTCCGCTCGGTGGAGGCAGGTTTCAAGTATCTGCTGCTGGGGGCGTTCGCCTCCGCGTTCTTGCTCTTCGGCATGGGACTCCTGTACGGATCGTCCGGCACGACGCTCCTTTCCGCCATGCCGATGGATATCGTCCGGATGGGTACGGGTGGCGGCCTGGCGGCGTTCGGCGCGGTCATGTTCGCGGTCGGACTGCTGTTCAAGATCGCGGCGGCCCCCTTCCATATGTGGACGCCCGATGTCTACGAGGGCTCGCCGACCCCCGTGACGGCGTTCATGGCCACCGCCACCAAGGCGGCCGCCTTCGTGGCGCTCCTGCGGGCGGTGCCGACCATCACCGCCGGGCTGGGGCCGGAGACCGGCGCCAGGCTGTTTTCGGCCATCGCGATCCTGAGCATGGTTGTCGGCAACCTGGGCGCCCTGCGCCAGACGAACCTCAAGCGGCTGCTGGCCTACTCGTCGATTGCTCATGCCGGCTACATGCTGGTCGGCGTGGCCGCGTTGATCAAGTTGGACGGCGGCGCGGGATCGACCGCGGGCGCCTCCGCGATTCTGTTCTATCTGGGGGTCTACGCGGCGATGAACATTGGCGCCTTTGCCGTGGCGGTGGTGCTGGATCGCGGCGAGGGGAAGGAAGGCCTGTCGGAGCTTCGCGGTCTGGGTCGAGAGCGTCCGTTGCTGGCATTCGCAATGAGTGTGTTCGCGCTGGCCCTGGCCGGGATTCCCCCGACGGCCGGCTTCCTGGGCAAGCTGTACGTCTTCTCCTCGGCCGTGGAGGCGGACCTGATCCCGCTGGCGGTGATCGCGGTCCTGATGTCGGTGGTGAGTCTCTACTACTACCTGAGGCTCCTCATCCTGATGTACGCGACTCCGGCCCCGGAGGGAGAGGCTGCCGCCCCCGCGCTCCGCGTCGACGTGCTCTGTGGCGTGGCCTCGCTGATCAGCGTGGTCCTGGTGCTCTGGCTCGGAATCCTGCCTGGTTGGTTCATCGAGTTCGTGGAGCGCTCGGTGCACGGGCTTGCGGGGTAGGCCCGGAAGAGCTTCTTCACGATGCAGGGCGTGAAGAACCGAACAGACCCCGGATCACTCGTCCGGCAGATACTCCAGGGCGATGCCGATGCAGTCGCCCGGGAGCTTCTCGAAGCGGACGATGCGGGCCCGGGAGATCTTCCTGTCGGCCCCCTCGGCCGGACTCATCTCCACGACCAGGTCATCCCCGGTGACGACGTAGGCTCCACCCGCCGAGACATCCTTGGTGACGCCATCCATGGCCCGGTCGGAGAGCCGGATCTTGACCTTGGTGCTGCTGGAGCGGCGCGCGTTGCCCCGCTTCTCAACCCATGGTTCGCCGGAGTCGCTGGTCATCTGCTTCCTGGCCGCTATCTGTTGGTGACGGCGGTGGCGCTGACGTGGCACTCTCTCCAGCCGGCGATCCAGAAGAACAGCATGTGAACTTCCACGTGAACTCGCACATCGGTGACCGCATCCGCGCCCATCGACTTGGCCTTGCTGATGGCCAGGTCCTTGGCCCGCTCCGCGGACTGGCTCGGCAGCAGCGGAAACACGTACAAGAAGGCGGGGGTCCAGGTCTCTGCGTGGACAAACCCCTGAATCTGGTATGGGCGGCCCGATGCGGAAGTACCCTCGCTGAGCATGTCGTCGTAGTCGACGGCAGCAGCATCCTCGAAACTGCATCCGCCGAGCGCACACGCCATCGCGACCACGAAACCGAACGTCCTGATTCTTCGCATTACACCCTCCTGAGGCGGAGCGGGGCACTCCGGCGCCGACTCACAGACGTTAGGAAACTGCCCAATCCGAAACAACCGAATAAGCAGCCACGGTATCAACGGCGTTGACGGTCCGCGCGCAGGATCGCGCCCATTTCGCTCACCATCTCCCGCAGAAACCGCCGGCCCGCCTCGTTCGATTCCGGTCCAGGACTCATGAGCAGCGGAGTTCCGGACTCCCGGGCTGCGTCGCGCAACGTCTCCAGCCACTCGTTCGACTCGCCTGCCCGTGGGGCGCGCGTGAGGAGCATCAGGGCCACACCCCGCTCCGCCGCCAGCGCACAGAACCGCCGCAGTGGCGGCCCCATCCTCTCCGAAACGGGCGGCTCCGCGTCCTCGAACTGCTCCTCCCACAGCCTGTCCAGGTAGGTGCGCCGGTAGTCCCGATCGGTGATTCTGCCCAGGTAGGCGTCAGCTTCCTCTCCGATCCAGCCTGGAAGCAGCGCTGGCGAGACCTGGAGGACGACCAGATCAGGTTCGAATTCCATGAGGGCATCGCGGAAGAAGCGATGGAGGGCCGGCAGGGTGGCCTGCTCCCAGGACGCGTCTACCACTGCCGCTGTCTGTCCCTGGTCCGGACCGTTCAATCCACGGGTGAGCAGGGAGGTCGGCCCCTTGCCCCTTCCCAGCCAGAAGACGCGTTGCTGCCCGTCCATCTTCTGAACACCGATCGCGCCGGAGCGGAATCGGTGGTCCATGAAGTAGGGATTCCCCTGCCGAAGCGCAGGATGCTGCAAGGAGAGCAGCGACTCCTCCAGGTGCCTGCCGGACCAGCTCCGCAGGTCGACCACGCCCTGCGGACCCTTCGCCATGACTCCCGGCCAGACGGTCCACACGATGCCGGGGACCAGCATCGCCAGAAGAAGGGCGAGAAGCGGACGATTCCCGGCCCGACCGGAAAGGAGCGGCAGGAGCACCAGGATGCCGCTACCCAGAAGCAGCTCACACCGGACCGTGGAAGCCATGGTCGTGACCGGGGGGGGGAGCAGGAGGTCCACCAGCAAGGGTAGCGAGGCCAGGGCCAGGAACCCCAACCC
>JAZDLC010000094.1:0-2065 GCA_043802345.1 Planctomycetota bacterium
CAGGTGGAGCATCCGGTGACCGAGATGGTCACCGGCATCGACATCGTGAGGGAGCAGATCCTGATCGCCTCGGCGAGCCGCTCTCCTTCCGCCAGAAGGACGTCAAGATCCGGGGCCACGCCATCGAGTGCCGGATCAACGCCGAGAACCCGGACGACGGCTTCCGGCCCAGCCCGGGGAGAGTCCACGGCTACTTCGTGCCGGGCGGCGCCCACGTGAGGGTCGATACCCACGTCTACGCGGGGTACGACATTCCTCCCCATTACGACTCCCTGATCGCGAAACTGATCGTCTGGGGCAAGGACCGGGAGGATGCCCTGGGTCGGGCGCAGCGGGCGCTGGACGAATACGTGGTGGAGGGAATCCACACGACCATTCCGCTGCACCGCAGGATCCTGCGGCACCCGAAGTTCCGGGAAGGGGCCGTGGATACGTCGTTCATCGAGACGTACATGATGCTCAAGTAGGTGGGAAGAGTGCCTGGCTCCGTGTCTATTCGCCGTACTCGTACTCGTACGCGCACTCGGTGGTTTCGTCCCGAGCAGGCCAGACGCCCATGATTCGAGTACGAGTACCGTCGCTGCGCGACTGAGTACGAGGTCGATTCGGCCTGACTCGTGGGCAGGGAGCAGACGTGCACGGACACGTCTTTGTGGTAAGAAATCCCGCCCCCGAATGTGTAGGCTGACCCCATGAGCGCGAGCTGGCGAGTTCTTTCCATTCTGACGGCAGTCGTCAACCGGGTCCTGGTCCTGGCCCTGGCTGCGGTGGTGATCTTCGAACTGGTGCGACAGGGAGATCCGGAGACTCCGGGGCCCCTGGTATGGGCGGCGGACTGGATCCGGGGCGAGCCGATGCTGGCCATCACCGCAGCGACGGCGCTGGTGATCCTCAACCTGAACGTGGTCCAGGTCTCCCTGTACTCCCTGTCGAACTCACCGGATGCGGCGTTCATCACCTCGCAGACCAAGGGTGGTCGCTCCCGCATCGCCCTGAGCGCCATTCAGCGAGCCCTGCGGGTGTCCGCCGCGCAGATCGTGGAGATCGCCAGGGTCCGCATCCGTGTTTCCAGGGTGGGGAAGCACCGGTTCCGCGTGCATGTCCGCTACCGGGTCAGGGATGTGATCTACGCTTCGACCGCCGCGGAGCGCCTGCGCCTGGTGCTGAAAAAGCGGTTCTCCGAGCTGGTCATCCTGGATCCCAAGGACCAGGTGGAGTTCGATCTCGATCTGGCCGGGATCGTGCGCGGGGGAAGGCGGCCGCCTGCTCCAAAGAAGCTGCAGGCCCCACCCGACGTGGACGGCGGCGAGTCATTCCGGGGGCCGGTCTATCCGGTCGAGGGCGAGGTCACCTGAGACCCGCCCGAGATGGAGTTATTGATGGAAAGGCCTTCTGAGTCCTCCCTGGATGTGGAGTCCGCGGTCCGCGAACGGTACTCGCGGGGGGCTCTAGAACGTCAGGAGAGTCTCTGTTGTCCGGTTCCCGCCGGCCCCAGCAGCTTTGACCATGTTCCGCAGGAAGTGATCGAGAAGGATTACGGCTGTGGGGATCCGAGCGAGTTCATCCGTGAAGGGGATACGGTGCTCGATCTCGGCAGCGGCGCGGGACGAATCTGCTACGTCGCCTCTCGCCTGGTGGGACCCGAAGGCCGGGTGATCGGCGTCGACATGAACGACGACATGCTGGCGGTGGCGAACCGGTATGTGGATCAGGTCGCCGAGCGACTCGGCCATCCGAAAGTGGAGTTCCGCAAGGGGCGGATCCAGGACCTCCAGCTGAACCTGGACGTGGTCCAGCAGGAGCTCGAGGAGCGGCCGATCCGGACCGTTGAGGAGATGGGGAGATACGAGTCGTTCGTGCGGCGGCAGCGCCGCGAAGAGCCGCTGGTCGAGACGGAGTCGATCGACCTGGTCGTGTCCAACTGCGTGCTGAACCTCGTCCCCGATGAGGAGAAGCCGGGCCTCTTCCGGGAAATCCACCGGGTGCTTCGCCGGGGCGGAAGAATCGCGATCAGCGATATCGTCTGTGACGAGACGCCCACCAGGGAGATGAAGATGTCTTCCAG
>JAZDLC010000095.1:0-11726 GCA_043802345.1 Planctomycetota bacterium
GTCGGGGAGCTTCACGGGGTCGATGTCGAAGACTTCGACGCCATGGAAGGTCAGCTCTGGGTTGGTCAGGACCGGGTGCCGCGTCCTGTCGAAGAATGCGGAGACCCTCAGTTCAAGGTTCTCCCCCTCCGTCACATAGTCGGCAGCGCCGCCGTTGTCCGCGGCCAGCCGGTCGAGCAGCAGGGGATTGACGTCGTACCCGACGCCGAAGCAGAACAACCGCGCACCGCGCCCGTTCGCCTCGCGGACCTGCTTCAGGATCCGGTCGGGCTCGACCTGGCCGATGGTGGGCAGGCCATCGGTCAGGAACGGGATCACTTCCAGCCGGGCCGGATCCGGGTCCAGCATCGCGAGGGCGGTTTGGAGGGAGTCGCCGATATTCGTGCCTCCGGCGGGCCTGAGGTCTTCCAGGTGGGCGATGGCTCCCCGCACCTCCTCCCGGGAGGCCCGAACCAGTCCCTGCTTGTAGCAACGCACATCGGTGGCGAAGGAGACGAGCGCGAAGCGATCTTCCGGCTCCAGGCTGCGGAGCCCGAAGCTCAGGGCTCCTACTGCCTGGGTCCACTTGTCTCCCGCCATGGAACCTGACCGGTCCAGCACGAAGATCACGTCCCGCGGCTGCCGCTGGCCAGGCGCGGCATCCAGCTTCGGGGAGATCAGCAGGGCGAATGTTCCGTCCTTTGCCGGCAGCCGGTGGGTGAGGAGAGACAGCCCCACGTCGCTTTCGCTACGGGCGAAGTAGAGCAGGAAGTCATCGGAGTTCCTCCCCTCGTAGGTCATCCGCGCCTTGCGGTCGCCGTCGCGAACCAGATCCACGTCGTGACTGGGCGAGTAGATGGTGGAGAGGGGGAGTTCCGATTCCAGGCGAACGTCGACCGTCACCTCCGCGTTCCACTGCGCCGCGAACTTGAGCGGGAGGCGCAGGGAGAAGAGGTCGCCCACCCTTTCTACCGGCGCCGCGAACCGGATTCCGATCTCCACCAGGCTGCGAGCTTCGATCGGGAAGATCGACGCCCGCAAGAGGCCGTCGTTCACATACTCCAGCAGGGCTGGATCGCGCAGGCGCCGGACGATCTCCACGTAGATCCCCTTGGCCTTTCCCGCCTCGAGAACCTCGCCTTCCACCTGCTTGCCGCCGATGCTGAGCGTCAGTCCGGTGGCAACCGCGTTTCTCGGGATCGGAAACAGGTAAGTCCCCTCGATCGTGCGATCGGATTGATTGCGGAAGCGCTGGAGGATTTCGAACTCCGCCAGATTGCCATGAACGGTGGCCCGCACGGCATGCCGCACCAGTTCCAGGCACTGGTCCTGCGGAACCGGCCGGTCGATCGGCCGGGGGCGATGATCGATGTAGATTCCCTGCGCCGAGGCGAGAGAAGGGAGGATCAACAGCAGCAGAGCGGGGAGCAGGCGGAATCGGTGCGGATTCTTCATGGTCGGTTCCTCTCGGTTGAGAAGGTCGACCGGACAGAACCGGATCAGTTCCCGGATTCTTCCCAGTTCAGGAGTTCCACCTGCCCGCCAGGCCAACGGATCCGGTTCCCCCGCCCCTCACGGATCACCACGTCCAGGTCGGGAGTGACTTCCTCGAACGTCCCGGAACGCTCCTCCGCACCCCTGCGAAAGGTAACCTGCCGGCCTGCCAGCCAGGAATGACGGTTGAACTCGGAGACGACGGCTTCCGGCCCTGATTCGTCCAGCCTCAGCAGCTCTCGCTCCAGCTCCCGAAGCAGCCGAACGAGGAAAGACGCTCTGCTCAGGTCTCTTCCACCCGCCTCCTGAACCGTGGTGGAGGTGCGCGCGAGGGGGCCGGGCGGCGGTTCCTTTCCGGGAGTCAGGTTGACGCCGATCCCCACGATCTGCACCGGTCTTTCCAGGCGGAACATCTCCGCCAGGATCCCCGCCACCTTGCGCCCGGACCGGTCGACCACGTCGTTGGGCCAGCGAATCCAGAGGCGTGCGCCGCTCTCTTCGCCGACCCTCAGGACCGACAGGGCGGCCAGCAGGGTCGCGATCGGAGGAATCCGCAGAGGCGGGTCGGGGGCGAGAATGACGGACGTCGCAAGGGAGGAGGCCCTGGGGGACCACCAGGTCCTGCCCCGGGTGCCCCGGCCATGGCGCTGCTCCAAAGTGGTCAGTACGGTGCCATGACTCGGTCCTGCCCGCCGGGCTTCCACCAGCCCGCGGGCGTCCTGATTCGTGGAATCGGTGGCACGGGAAACCAGGCTCCTGCGGCCGAGCACCCACTCCGGGTGGTCGCCGCAAAGGTCGAGCAGGTCGTCTCCCTCCGCGCGGTCGGTCGATTCCATCAGCTCGAGTGGAGCGTCAGCGGGGTGCAAGAGCAAGCCCCTCCCGTTCGATCTCTCCCAAGAAGGGAGATGGGACGGGAGGGGCTTCTGGGTGTGGCTGGTCCGGACCCCCAGGCCCTCAGGAGAGCAGGCGCAGCCGGATCTTCTCGAGCTGCACCTTCAGTTTCGACATCACGTTGGAATGAATCTGGCACACCCGCGATTCGGTCAGACTCAGGATGTCGCCGATCTCCCTCATCGTCAGTCCCTCATAGTAGTACATGATCACGATCAACTTCTCCTTGCGGGAGAGGGTGCGCGTGATCGCATGCAGGACATCCTTCTGGCTCAGGCACTCGGCCGGGTCCAGACTGGACTTGTCCTCGATGATCTCGATCTTCTTCAGGGAGTCCTCGTCGTCCCGCTCGTCCCACTTCTCGGACAGCGAGTAGATCGCCTTGGCGGACGAGGCCTGCTTCATTTCTCCGAACTGATCCAGGGACATGCCCAGCTTCCTCGCCATCTCGAAGGCGGTGGGGCTGCGTCCCAGTTCCACCTCGAGCTGCTGCTGGGCTTTCGAAATCTGGTGTGCCTTGAGCCGCACCAGCCTGGGTACCCAGTCCTGAGACCGGAGCTCATCCAGGATCGAGCCTCGGATGCGGGTGGTGCAGTAGGTCTTGAACTTGATGCCCCGCGAGAGGTCGAAACCGTCGATGGCGTCCATGAGCCCGAAAACGCCGGCACTCTGGAGGTCTTCGAGTTCGATGCTTCTCGGGAGACTTAGCAGGAGCCTTTCTGAGATGTACCGGACCAGTGGTAGATACCGCTCGATCAACTCGTTGCGCAGGGCTTCGGAGCCGGTGCGCTTGTAGTTGCGCCAGACAGCGTCGATTTCGCTGTCCACCGAAGGCCTGCCGCTCCCTCTTGCAGTGGTGCGGTTCTGCGGCCTGTCTCCGGTTCTGGCGGCGACCTGGTCTCGATTGCGGGTTGTGGTGGTGGACTTGCCGGAGCGAGATTCCCTGGCCATTCGGATCCTCCGAATACGCCGCCAGCAGGCCGGGAAATGCCTGATGTGGCGGCAGCTGGCTGCCATCTCACCGCCTCATGTTCGCGGTGGCTTAGGCCCTGAAGCTTTGCGTCCTTCCCTTTCGGGAAGTTTGCCTTTTGGCAAGTTGTCCCGATCGGCGTCGGGATCCAACTCGTGCGGGGGAGTGTAACGAGTTCCTTGGCAAAGGAAGGATAAAAAACACAAATAATACAACCTATACAAAAGAATCTTTCAGAACACGCCGCTCTTTCCGGAGGGGGGCATGCCTGCTGAAGACGGATTGGGAGAATTCGCGGGTCTTTAGTTGGAGGTGGGTAGCCGCTGTCCCGCGAAGTAGTTCGAGGCGAACTCGCAGAACTGATCATCGACGAAGCCGCGGAACTCCTCCCGCGACTCGTCAGAGGCCTCCACGCCCGTGGACGCGCCTTCCTGGTCCCTGCTTCGAACCGTCTTCTTGCAGTTGACCGGGAGAGCCGTGTGGGAGGCCTCGGGGTCGATCAGGAAGGTGATACGGGAAAAGCCCTTACGCAACTGGCCGCCGTCACGAATCAGCAGGTCCTCGCAGCGCACTTCAATCTTGTACTTCCCTTCGAAGAACGACTTCGAGAGAGAGAACGCCGGGACTTCGCTGATGAACCGCTTCGCGTAGTCGAGGATGACCTTCTCGATCCTCTCGCGATGGTCGATTCGGAGTTCCAGCACCGAGGGGCAATCCAGACTGTCGGCGGGTTTGCTCGCGGCCTGATCCTCGAGTTCGCGCGTCTTGGCCTCGCGAATCTGACGCAGACGATCTTGAAAATCGGTAACCATGACCTGCTCCTGGTCGGGTGCTGTGGCAGGCGGATTGGCAGACGAACCTGAAGTCAATATATCTCGCACAAGCAGGCGTGACGGGAAATAATCCTAGCCGCCGCTCTTCCCGCGCTCCTGCCCGCCATCGGTCTGTTTCGAATCGGAAAGGGGCACTTGATTCGCGAGGGCCATGCGCTCCTTCAATAGCCTCGCGTGCGCGCGTGTTCCCACGTATTTCGGAACAGCCTCATCCAGGATCGCGGCCGCCCGCACCGGATCGGTGGGCGCGAGTTTCCGGGCCTTGCTCAGCACCTCGTCCGCGCGCGCTTCGCTCCTGAGCCTGACCATCGCCAGGAGCTCGGCGATGTCCCTGAGATCGTCGGGAACCTGCTCCGATTCCACTTGTCTCAGGTATTCGAGAGCCGCATTGAAATCGCCGCGATCCATCAGGTTGACGGCGACGTCCTTCTCCACCTTCTTGATCTCCCGCCGCCGATCCTCGGCCGCGTTGCGAGCCGCCAGTGCGGCGCCCCGCACCTCCGTCTCGAAGGGTGTCCCCGTGAAGCTGTGCAGAATGCCGTCGATCTGCTCCGCCACCGAGTGAAGCGTCCTGCGATCAACTTCCTTCGGCAGTTCCTGAAGCCGCTTCAGGGCCCGGTCCCTTTGCTCGAACGCTGTTTCGATCTGTGCCAGCCCCAGCTCCGCTCGGGCGCGAATCGTCCGATCCTCGCAGTTCTTCAAGAGCGCGCGGTAGTCCGAGAGAGCGCTTTCAAACGAGCCGGAGTTCTGCTTCTCCACCGCAAGGAGATACGACTCCATCTCCGGACTCCGGTCTTCACCTCGTCCGCACGAGGGGACCAGCAGGAGACCGAGAATGAACGCTCTTGGGATCGACATGGTCAGTAGGTGACGAGGGCTTCGATCTTCTGTCCCGGCAGTTTGTCGCGGCCGTTCAGGAAGGCGAGTTCCACCACGAGCAGGGTGATGACAGCGTCTCCTCCGACACTCTTCACCAGCTTGGCGCACGCAGCCAGCGTTCCTCCCGTGGCCAGGAGATCATCAACGATCGCGACCTTCTCTCCGGGCTTGATGGCGTCTCGATGCATCTCGATGGCGTCCGTGCCGTACTCGAGAGAGTAGGTCTCGCGCACCGTCTGGTACGGGAGCTTGCCAGGCTTCCGCACCGGAACGAACCCGATTCCGAGCTGATGGGCAAGGGCGGCGCCGAAGATGAAGCCACGAGACTCGATGCCGATGACCTTCGTGACGCCGAGACCATCCAGGCGCTCCACGAAGGCATGGATGACGCTCTGGAAGGCTGGCCCGTTCGCCAGCAGCGGCGTGATGTCCTTGAACACGATGCCCTTCTTTGGGAAGTCGGGGATGTCGCGAATCAGATTCCTGACGATCTCCATGAACGTCTCCGTTGTCCGGTGTGACGGGGGGGGGACTGCAAGGCATGGAACCTAGAAGATGGGCCAGCGGGGGGCAAGGGGGAGGGGATCGCCGACGCCTGGCTTCAGAGCTCCCGCAGGATGGGGTAGTCGCTCGATTCCTCGAGCCAGGGATCGAGCAGATTCCAGGTCGCCAGGGAGTCGTCCGATTCCGGCTCCAGCAAGTAGAGAGCGAGCGTCCCCAGCGGCTGGGCCAGCGGCACGCGAAACCAGCCGGACGGTACCGGGCCTGTTTCGACCCTCGCGGAGGTGTCCAACGTGACCTGAGAGTGCCCCTGGAACGGTCTCTCCGACCGGCGAATGCTCTCGACGCGGAGAACTTCGTAGGTGAGGGTTCGCGCCTCTTCGATCTGCTCGACCCGGATGCCATGCTGCCGCAACTTCTCGACGACGTCTCCGAGGCCCGTGGGAACCAGGTAGGCCCTGGGTCGGCGGACGGTCAGCCCGGGTTCGAACCGCCCCAGATGCTTCACCAGGAAGGTCGCGGGAATCCCGCTCGGGACGCTCCGTCCCTCTTCATTCTGCCGCATCAACTGGCTCTCGACCCGGACCTTGCCGTCGAAGGGCGCGATGGAGTGTCTCAGGCCCACCTCGTCCCCTCCCCGCTCCCCCAACGCGATCGTCTCCTTGCGGGCGAGTTCGCGGATCGAACGGATGCGCGGGGCGCTTTCCGCCACGAACAAGCAGCATTCCCGCACGAACTCCCGTGTGCCTTCCACTCTCTCCTTGAACGAAGCGTAGGCGTACGCTTCGGACAGCACCGAGAGGTGATTCCTGAGACCCCGATTGGGGCAGCCGAATCTGGGCTGGGAAGAGTAGGTGGACCAGGACGTCATGCTCCGGTCGAAATCGCCATAGAAGAAGGACCGGTGTCCGGTCCGGTCCATCAGCCGTTCACTCACCTCGGGCAGCATCTCATCCCGCACGAATCGCCAGGGTCCCGGGTGCGCGGACGGGTTCTGCGGCGCGGCAAAGGTGAGTGTGTAACGGTGGATCGAACCATTGGTGGTATGCGTGTCGATCACCAGATCAGGATCCCATTCGGTCAGGAAGCGGACCATGGCCCGCGCCTCCGGGCTCTCCAGCTTGATCCAATCCCGGTTCAGATCGAGATCCTGAGCGTTCTGCCGGCTTCCCATCCCCAGTTCCGGGCCGACCTGGTGCCGGCGCTGCCCGACCTTGACCTTGTCGTTGCCGTCAGCGTTGTAGACAGGAGCGATCACCAGGATGCAGCGAGAGAGGAAGAGGCGGTTTTCGGGCCGGTCCGGGAAAAGGAGTAGATCCCGGGCGAGCATCAGCAAGGCCTCCTTGCCGCAGATTTCTCCCGCGTGGATGCTGCCGAAGGCGAACACGATCAGCTTCCCGGATTCCCGGGCCTCCGCGGCTCCGCGGATTGGCGGATCCGCGATGCCCAACAGCGGGATGGAGCGGCCTTCCACGGTTTCTCCGAGGGAGGAGCGAACGGCCAGCGGAGATCTCTCCGCCAGGCGATCCATCAGGGAGACCACCTCCCCGTGGAGGGCGGTCGCCTTGAAGCCGCTCTGCTCGGCGACGGTCAGCAGCTCCGGTCCCACCTTTCCGCCGGTCAGCAGTCCGATAAAAAGGAGCAAGGCGACGGAGTGCCACATGTCGGGGTGCGCTCTTCTGGGTGGGGAGAACATCGCTCCTGTCATACGGAACCTCCCTGCGAATGGCAAACAGGGGGCCACTCTGGAGTGCACGCCGGTCGCAAGAGAGCCGGGGGGAAGAACGGGTCGTCCAACAACATGCCCCGAAAATAGCTCCGGCAACCGTCCAGGCGGTGCTACTTTCGGCGGCCGTCCCAGGATGGAGTCATGATGACGGAATCGCGGCCTGAGGCACTTCGAGCGTTGCGGGACTGGTTTGGCCACGCCGACTTCCAGGGTCCGCAGGAGGAGACCATCGACCACCTCCTGGCCGGCGGGAATGCACTGGTGATCCTGCCCACCGGCGGGGGAAAGTCGCTCTGCTATCAGTTGCCGGCCATGCTGATGAGCGGGGTTACCGTGGTGCTTTCACCCCTCATCGCGCTGATGCAGGATCAGGTCGATCAGCTCAGGAAGAGAGGGTTGCCGGCGACCTACATCAACTCCTCGCTCGATCGGCGTGAGCGGGAGCGCCGCCTCGCCGATGTGGTGGCCGGCAAGATCCGGCTGCTGTACGTGACTCCGGAGCGCTTCCGCAAGCAACCTTTCGTGGAGGCATTGCGGGAGGTCCGGGTGCCGCTGCTGGCGGTGGACGAGGCCCACTGCATCAGCGCCTGGGGGCATGACTTTCGGCCCGAGTATGGCCGGCTGGGGAAGATCCGGGAGCTTCTAGGCGATCCCCCCACGGTGGCCCTGACGGCCACAGCCACGCTGGATACGCGGAGGGATATCTTGGAACGGCTGCGCATCCCGGATGCGAGGCTGTTCATGACCGGCATCGAGCGCCGGAACCTCCATCTGGGTGTACGGACCGTTCAGGACGGAGAGGAGCGGTACGCTCGCATCGTCGAGGTGCTCCGATCGGTCGGCGGCCCCGGCATCGTGTACATGTCGTTGATCAAGGACCTGCGCATCCTGCAGGATGGGTTGTACCGGGACGGCTTCTTTGTCCATGTCTACCACGGCGACCTGGAGCGCGGGGAGCGCCGGCGGATGCAGCGGGAGTTCATCGACTCGGATGACGGGATCATCCTGGCCACCAACGCCTTCGGCATGGGCGTGGACAAGCCGAACATCCGCTTCATCCTTCATGCCCAGATTCCGGGGAGCGTGGAAGCGTACTTCCAGGAGGTCGGCCGCGCTGGACGGGATGGCGAGGACAGCCTGTGCGAACTGCTCTACTTGCAGGAGGATCTGATGATCCAGAAGCAGTTCGTGGAGTGGGCCAATCCGGATGCGGCCTTTGTGCGCAACCAGTTCAATCTGATGGCCCGGTGGGGCGAAGAACTGTACGCCCACGACCTGGATGAACTGCGGGAGACCCTGCTGCTCAAGAACCGGGCGGATGGGCGGCCGGAGATGGTCATGGGCTTGCTGCGGTCGGAGGGGATCATCGACGGAACGTTCGAGCGCGGCGACATTCGCATCGTCCGGCCGCTGGCGGCGGGAGAGGAAGAGGTGCTGGTGCATTCCGGCAAGCGGGATCGGGACCTGCGGCGGCTGCTCGAGATCGTGGAGTACGCCAGGTCCACGACCTGCCGCAAGGAGTCGATTCATGGCTACTTCGGGCTGGAGTGGGCGAAAGGGAATTGCGGCAGTTGCGACCGCTGCCGCGACCTCGATGAGGTGCTGGCGGCCTTCCCTCAGCGCCCGGTCAGGAAGCCGTCCCAAGGTCTGGAGGAAACGGCGCCCGTGGCGGTCGGCGATTGGCTCCGGGTACGGGGCCGATTCGTGGTCTGCGTCAAGAGCGTGACCCGGGACGCCCGCGGCCGCTGGGTCATCCAGGGCCAGAGCGCGGATGATTTCAAGATCCGATCGTACAACCTGAGCGAAATGTCCTGGGAGCCAGCGGAGGGTTGACTCGGACCACGGGCAGGGGAGTTGTGCGTCATGGGTTGAGGCGCTAGCCTCTCCGCCATCATGCCCGTCATCACCAGCACTCTTCTTGCGCATCGTGACATCGAACCGGACGCGGTGGTTCTGACCGTAGAGGCGGAATCGTGCTCGGCCGTCCTGCCGTTCCAGTTCTACATGCTGAGTCGTCCGGACTCCGGCGACTTCCCGTTCCTGCCACGCCCGATCAGCGTCTACGACGCGTCGGAGCGAAGCCTCGACTTCCTGGTCAAGGTCGTTGGCAAGGGAACCGCTTCGCTGGCGGATCTGAGACTTGGCGACGAACTGCAGCTCACAGGACCGCTGGGAAACGGAGTCAGCGCCCTGGATCCTGCCCGGAGGCTGGTCGGGGTCGCGGGAGGGGTGGGAATCGCTCCTTTCCTGTTGCTCTTTCGCCGGCTGGCCGCGGGTCTGCTCCCCGCCGGCACAGAGAAGCCGGCGCTGGTGTTCGGCGCCAGGACAAAGGAGTTCCTGTACGACCTGGATCTGTTCCAGGAGCTTCCCGTCGAGATCCGGATCGCCACGGAGGATGGCTCCCTGGGAAAGCGCGGACTGGTCACCGATCTCCTGAAGGACGTCTTGAGCGCAGCTCCGTGTGAAGTGCTGACGTGCGGTCCGGATCGGATGATGGCGGAGGTGGCGGTCCTTTGCGAGAAGAGCAACGTTCCGTGCCGGGTCTCGCTGGAAACCTACATGGCCTGCGGCATCGGAGTGTGCAATTGCTGTGCGGTCAAGGTCGCCGATGAGCGGTACCGTGGGGGATACCGGTACGATCGCTGTTGTGTGAACGGGCCCGTCTTCGACGCGGCGGCGATCGAGAGCCTGTGAGAGCGGCTCTCGTGGTGCCACTCGTGGGCACCGCTTCGACGCGATCCACAACGGTGGCGGCGAGGGTTGCGATGGGAATCTGCTGAGGAGGGCAGGAAGGCAGGAAGGTGAGAGGGCGGGGAATCGCGCGGTGGTTTGAGCCGGGGGGGCATACAATCGGTTCATGGGTCCGACACGACGCTTGAGTCTCCTGTTCTTCGGGCTTCTTCTGGTTGGTCTGGTCGGATGCTCCGGGGACGCCGATGACTCGGCAGGCAAGGAGGAGGCGTGGACCGCCTGTTCGGGGCTGCTGCTGACGCTCGACACCACCCGCGCCGACGCGCTCTCCTGCTATGGGGTATACGCAGGGGTGACCCCGAACCTGGATCGATTGGCGGAGGAAGGGGTGCTGTACGAGGCGGCGCACACCGCGGTGCCGTTGACCCTGCCCGCCCACGCCTCGATGCTCACCGGGCTCTATCCCCTCCGGCACGGCGTGCGGATCAACGGCGCCTGGGCCCTGTCTCCGGAGGCGGAGACGCTCTCGGAGTCGGCGCGGGAGGCAGGATTGCAGACCGCGGCCTTCATCGGGGCGCTGGTCCTGGACGAGACGTTCGGCATTGCCCAGGGGTTCGAGTCGTTCGGGAAGCCGACCGCGGCGGGCTCACAACAGACCAGCGAGTTTCCTGAGCGCCCGGCGAACGAGGTCGTCGACGAGGCGATTCAATGGCTGCGGAGCCGGGATCGATCCAGGCGCTTCTTTCTCTGGGTGCATCTGTTCGATCCGCACTGGCCCCCGTTCGCGCCCGATCCCCTCGAACTCGACCTCCCCCCCCGAGTGAAGGAGTACCTGGGGGAGGTAGCCCGCATGGACCGGGAGATCGGCAGGCTGCTGAAGGAGCTCGAGGACCAGCAACTGGGCAGGGAGACCCTGGTCTTCGCGGTGGCAGACCATGGTGAGGGCCTGGAGGAACATTTCGAGCCGACTCACGGCATGTTCTGCTACGAGACCACGATGAGGATTCCGATGATCGTGCGCTATCCGGACCGGTATCGGGCGGGGGAGCGCTCGCAGGAAATGGTGAGTGTGGTCGATGTCTATCCGACCATGGCCCTTGCCATGGGACTCACCGTGCGGCCAGGGCTGGACGGAATCAACCTGCGCGGAGGCGGAGCGCCGGCGGACCGGGGAGTCTACTTCGAGTCGTACGAGGGGTTACTGTCGTACGGCTGGGGCCAGTTCTCCGGCTGGATCGATGTGGAAGGGAAATACGTCCACTCCTCCGATCCCCGGTTTTTCGAACTCGCGACTGATCCTGGCGAGGAACGCGATCTGGCCGCGACGCGGGTTGCCGAGTTGGTGCGATACCGCGCCGCGATCGAGAAGCTGGCGTCGCTTCCCAAGCTCGACTCCGGAGAAGCGCAGATCGATCCGGACCTGGCGGAGAAGATCAGAAGCCTCGGGTACGTCTCCGTCGGCGCGGCCGGCCAGGAAGTGCCTCATCCGCTGGCGGAGACCGGGAAACCGAGCCCTCTTCAGAAGCTCGGCGTGTTCCGAGCCATCCTGCAGGCCACCGCACTGATGAACCGCGGGCGGGGCGGCGAGGCGATCCCGACCCTGACCGAGATCGTGACGGAAGACCCGGAGAACATGGTCGCCCTGCAGCGGCTCTCCTCCTGCCTGCTGCAGGTCAATCGCTTCAAGAGGGCACTCCCGCTCCTGCAGAAGCTGATCGCCACCTACCCCACGGAAGCGAGGTACTACCGGGATCTCAGC
>JAZDLC010000096.1:0-2353 GCA_043802345.1 Planctomycetota bacterium
CTTCGCCCTGATCGATCTCTCTCGCAGGCAGCAGGTCCTCCATGCCCGGAAGTGGGTCTGGGTGATCATCATCATCGGCGGCCAGATCATCGGACCGATCGTCTACCTGGCCTGGGGACGCAAGGTGGACGAGGTCACGGACCGTTCGGACACGGCGGGGGACGTCCGCGAGCGGTCGAGAAAGGCCCTGGACGTTCTCTACGAACGAGAGGATCCAGAGTGACCGTCGCTGCCATCGAAACGCATGGGCTGACCAAGCGCTTTGGCGGACTCGTCGCCCTGGACGGTGTCGACCTCGAAGTTCGTGACGGATCGGTCTTCGGCTTTCTCGGACCGAACGGCGCGGGCAAGACCACGGCCCTGCGCATCCTGACCGGTCTCGCGAGACCCACGGCCGGGAAGGCTTCGATCCTGGGATGCGACGTGGTCCAGGCCACGAACCGGGTCCGCTCGTTGATCGGCTTCCTCCCGGACGTTCCCGGCTTCTACGACTGGATGCGCGCGGACGAGTTCCTGCGCTTTGCCGGAAGCCTCTTCGGCCTGAAGGGGAGCCTCTTGAACGAGCGGATCAGCGCCCTCCTCGATCTGGCCGGATTGACCGGCGTCCGGACGCGGATCGGCGGGTTTTCGCGTGGGATGAAGCAGCGGCTCGGGATCGCCCAGGCGCTCGTCAACGCCCCGCGCCTGCTGCTGCTCGACGAGCCGACCAGCGCGCTCGACCCGATCGGCCGGAAGGAGGTGCTCGAGATGATCGCCTCCCTCTCCGGGCGATGCACGGTCTTCTTCTCCACGCACATCCTGGTCGACGTCGAGCGGGTCTGTGACACGGTGGCCATCCTGAATCGGGGCCGGGTCGTCGCCCGGGGGAGCGTCGGGGAGCTCAAGGCCAAGGGCGGGGCGCACTGCTTCGCGGTCGAGCTGGAGTCAGGCGGCGCGGAGCTGGAACAGGCGCTCACGGGCAGACCGTGGCTGCGTCGGATCGAGAGGTCGGGAGAGAGCCTGCGAGTCCACGTGCTCGACGTCCGCGAGGCGCAACGCGCCATTCCCGCGGCGATCGCATCGCTGGGCGGCGCGCTGCGGAAGTTCCAGCTCGAGGAGGTGAGTCTGGAAGAGGTCTTTGTCGACGTCGTCGCGGACGGGGCAGGGCCATGACCGGATTCGGCGCCTTCCTGAAGAAGGAGTTCCAGGAGATGGTGAAGACCTGGCGGATCTGGGTCGTCCCCGGGATCGTCCTCTTCTTCGCGATCACCAGTCCGTTCATCGCGCTCGCGGCGCCGGCGCTGGGAAAGTCGCTTGCGGAGTACAAGCCAGGAGTCGTCGTCCAGATCCCGCCCGCCGAGGCGGTCGATGCCTACTTGCAGCACGTGAAGAACCTCTTCAACGTCCTGATGGTCGTGGTGATCGCCTGCGCCGGCTGCGTCTCCGGTGAACGAAAAGCCGGCACCGCCATCCTGGTCCTGACCAAGCCGCTCGCGCGGGCGGGATTCATCCTGGCGAAGATGATCTCACAGCAGACGCTGGTGCTGGCCGCCGTCGCCGTCGGCACCGCGCTCTCAGTCCTGATCACGACCCTGCTGTTCGGCGAGTCGCCGATCGGAGCCGTGGTGACGGCGGTCGCCCTCTGGCTGGTGGTCGCCCTGTTCATGATCGTGGTGATGACTTTGCTCTCGGTGCTGTTCTCCTCGTTTGGGGCCGCATGCGGGGTCGGTCTGGGAGTCTTCCTTCTTCTTCGTATCCTGGCGATCCACCCGGCGCTGGCCCGCTTCAGTCCCGCCGGACTGGCCACGGCGCCTTCTGAGTGCCTGACCGGAGCGGAGGTCCACATCCTCTGGCCCGTGGTGACGACGATTCTCCTGGCGACCGGCCTGGCAGCCTTCGCAGTTCGCCGCTTCCAGCGGCAGGAGCTCTGACACTCAATGGCTATCCGCCCAGACCGTCCAGGAGGCTCCCTCGCAAGGCGGAGTGGGTGTCGAGGAGCGCTTCCTTCTGCGGTTCCGACAGGCCGTGGAGGCCGTCGGCGAGCATTCTGTAGTAATCGCCGCGGACGGAGCGCAGGGTCCGCTTGCCGAGTTCCGTGATCTTCAGTGCCCGCGCCCTGAGGTCGGCGTGTGGGGCTGGCTCGATCAGTCTCTTTCTCTCGAGTCTGTTCAGCACGTCACGCGCGCTCAGGCGCGTGACGAGCAGCATGCCGGCGATCTCGGCCTGCTTGAGCGGCTTCTTGCGGTAGTCGTACAGGATCATCAGGGCCGCGAACTCGGCCTCGGTCACCTCTCGTCCGGCGAAGAACTTCTGTGATGCGGCGTCCATGATCTTGCGCGTGTAGAGGAGGGTGAGAGCAACCGCCTCGTCAGTG
>JAZDLC010000097.1:0-4198 GCA_043802345.1 Planctomycetota bacterium
CTTCAGGACGAAGTCCCGCTCTACCACCATTTCCTCATCGAGGATCTCCACCAGTCCCTGCTGGAAGCCGTACCCGTCCAATTCGACGGAGTACCCGTACCGGCCGGGATCCAGGGCGGTGAGTGCGTACTCCCCCGACTCCGACGAGTGGGTGCGGACCTGCCGGTATTCCCGAGCCGGCCCGTCCGGCTCGGACTCATCGGCGGGCCGGGCCCAGATGTTCACTCCGGCGAGAGCCGCGCCATCCGCGTCCTTCACCTTGCCCCGAAGGCCGGACTCGGGAAGGTGGAAGTTCAGCTCGAGGTCCACACCCGGCTGGACGTCCACCCACTTTGAATAGCGGATGCCCGCATCGCCCGAGACATACGATCTCACGGTGAAGACGCGCTCTCCAGGCGGCACGCCCGCGAGCACGTAGCTGGAGTCCCATCGCAACCAGGCATAACGGTCGGCGTCGTCCGGATCGTCTACCGGCGCCGACAAGACACCGATGGACCAGCGACGTTCAGCGGGCGCCAATCCCGGACCCTCCACCACTCCATGGACTCGTACACCCTCCGCGAGGTCATACTCCACGTCACGCACTTCCCCATCTTTCAGCACAACTGTGCTGGAAAACCCCACCTCACCCAGATCCGCCCGGACGTTTTCAATGAGACTGGCGTTGATGATGATCTCTCCCGCGGACAACCCCTCGAAAACCTGCACCGGGCTGCGGCGAAACGCCTCGGGAGTGACTCGCTCCTGTGTGGGAGTCAGCAACGAGACATAGAGGCTCTGGAACCTGTGCCCTTCCTCATCCCGGACTGAGATGCGGAGCGTGCATCCGCGAGCGAGTTCCACGTTGGCGAATGCAGAGAGCGCTTCGCCAGGCACGATGACGTTCTCCGTGACGGACGCATACTCCGTGTGCTCGACAACCAGCGCCTGTTCCACGCCGCACGGGACATGTTCCAGAATGAACGCGCCTTCGCCATCGGTCCTGACGGCTTCTGCGCCGGGCAGATCGCCGACGGAGTGACCGGTGGCACACCGGTCGCCCAGCTTCACGGACGCCCCGACGATCGGCCGGCCCGTGCTTTTTTCGCTGACCACCCCACGCACCGTGCCTCCCCGGTCCAGACGAATCTCGACGACGTCACCTTCCGCCCCGTCCAGGACAGCGACGTTTTGGAGCCTTCGTGGAGCGTATCCGGGCGCCCACGCATCGAGTAGATAGGTGCCCGCGTCAACCGCAGAGAAGCCGAACCGGCCCGAATCCGGATCGACCTCGGCCTCCTGCACGGCAAGCCGATTGCCGACCTCGTCTTCCAGCACCAGACGCGCCCGGGCGTCGCGCAGAGGATATTCTTCCACCACCACCCGCCCCTCGAAGGTCGGCACGGGATCGAGGACGATCGTCAGATCCTCGCCCGAGCAAGGGTCGTCGAGAGCCGCGTCCTTGAGGTAGTACCCCTGGGCCGAACCGACCACGCGATACTGCTCGTCCGGCGCCACGAAATCGAGAAGGAAGTCTCCGTCAGGGCCCGATTTTGTGAAGGCCATCAACGCCCCGGTCCCGTTGTCGTGCACCAGCACCCACGCCCCGGGAACCGCCTCGCCGGCCCGCGAGCGAAGCTTCCCCCGGGCAACACACGCCTCTTTCATCCGCAGGATGGGCATCTCGCCACGTGTGAGGGAATCCACGGTGACGTTTGCGAGGAGAACGGCGTACCCACTCCGCGTAACGCGCAGAGGGTATTCCTTTTCCCCACTGGGGACCCCTCTCAGTTCGAACCGGCCCTCAACGCCTGAGGTCGCGATGGACGTTTCGGTGATCGTCCCTCCAGGGAGTTGGATGACGGATGCAATGCGCGCCCCGTCGATTGGCCGGCCATCCGCAACCGCAACCACGAGGCCCGAGATGTCGACGGCAGACCGCAGAACCAGCTCGATCGGCTCGCTCATCGGCAGCACGAATTCCGTGTGGGCGTGCGATGATTCTCCCGGGGCTCTGGCAACGACAATGACCCTCGCCGCGGGGAGGCCGCCGATCTCGAACACCCCGTCGGGGTCTGTCGTTACGATGCTCTCGAAGAACATCCCCGCGACCCGCTGAGCGTCCTTCTGGATCCCATCGAAGTCGTACTCGATCTGGAAATCCCTGCGGGCAATGACCTGGGCGTCCACGATCGCACGCTCCACGCCGGTGACCACGCGCCCCCGCAACCGTTCCTCCGGCGGGAGACTGATGGGCGCCGAATCGGGCATCGTCTCGAACAGTTGTCCGTATGGTGCCGATCCGGGAGCCCGGGCGGCCAGAAAGAAGGGTAGCACCGGCGCCTTCAGCGACGCCTTGCCCGCATCATCGGCGGTGTACAAAGTGGCTTCGCGCTCGATCAGACTCGGTGAGAGGCCTTCCATGGACCAGGCCCTCGCGCGGTTCTCCTCGGTCCAGGAGAGGATGAAGAAGGTGGTGCCGGCAGCCGGCTCCCTACCGATCCTGAACTCGAAGTCCAACGCCTGGTCGGCTCCCGTGCGCAGCGGAGCGCTTGAAGGGTTGGCTGCGGTCTCCTCGTCCTGAACAGAACTCGTCGCGCCGTCTGGTTGGCGTGGTTGCCGCGAAGCCTCCAGGGTGGACGCGTCTGAAGTCGGGGGCGAATCACGATCCAGAACCACCCAGAGAGATGCGAGAACGACCGCCAGCCCCAGAAAGAGAATCAAGAGTCGCGATCGCATGAGCCATTCCTCCTCCCGCAGACCTGGCCCGCAGAAACCGGATGAATCCTATGGCTTCGGCCGCACATAGAAGCCGCCAAACGGACTGGTTGGATTCGGCCCGCCCGAAACCAGGTGAGACACGGTTGGAACCGAGGGCCGCAGGAACAGTGCGCGCTTCCCGAATCCGGCCGATTGGATCAGGAACACCGCCAGGAGTAAGAAGACGATCTTGAGTCTCATTGCATCACCCCACGAAACGCCTCCGCGATCTTCGGCGGTGCCAGGTCGAAGATCTCGTCCATGCGTCTTGGTATTACGGAGCAGGCGACCTTCCAGTGCCGCCCATGTTCTTGGATCTGGAACATGCCCATCTGCTGACATCTCTCGGATCGGGAAGCCCATTCCAACCAGGAAGCGAGCCTTCGCTCGAGCAGCCGCGAGTCACCGGTCAACGCCCCACAGAGAGCCGATACCAGCAACGTGGACATCGACTGGGGACCCAGAAGAACAGCACTTTCAATGGCCTGACCGGCATCACGATACGCACCCTTGGCCAGCAGTGTTCCGGAGAGCCGGTACAGCCCAGCGGCCTGGGCTAGTGACCCTCCTCCGGCCGTGCGAGCGAATTCCAGCCAGACCTTCGCTTCAGCTGACTCTCCCGCCAACACGGGAATCTCAAGCAGATAGAAACGTACATCCTGCAGACCTGGGATCAGAGCATCGCCTGCCTTCATCAGCTCGAGCACATGCTCAAGCTGGCGATCCCCTTTCTTTCCCAGGAGTCCGGTCATCCGATTGACATGGTCCTCATGCTCGCCGAGTGACCGAGAGGTCAGACCCAGCGAGTCCATCAACCGTTGTGGTACGGTGGAGAGATCTCCTCGCAGGCGACTGGGCGACCTTTGAGCGTGTGAGTCATAGGCGAACCCCATCTCCCACGTCGCCCGCTCGAACTGATCCAGCCCCACTTTGAACAGCAACTCCACCATCTGCGTCTTGAAGTACCGGACCGCCGTCTCCACCGGTCGGGACATCTGGATGATCGTTCTCCGGGGGAGCCGGGGGCGCCTTTCGGTTCCGGCGATCAGGGTGCGGGCGACCTCGGCCACCGCGAGGAGCGTCGCGCGGGCCTCGGCGTCGGTCTTCAGGTACTCCACGACCTGCGGTCGCTCGAGCACGGGATCCCTTCCCTCGAGCAGCTCGGGCAGGTGCCAGACGAGTTCCCGGGTTTTGATCGGCGCGAGATCGGGGAGCATCATCTCAGATCCTCCAGGTCGAGCCCCTTCCGATAGAGGCTCCGCCGCTGCTTCTGCTTCCTTCTCCGCGCCTCCTCGCCCGCCGGCAGCTTGCCGTCCAGGAGATCCTTGACGAGACGTTTCGACTCCTCCGCCACGGAGGCCAGGAGGAACTCGACCCGCTCGATCGGCACGCCCGTCTCGCTGGCGATCTGGGGAATCGAGAGATGCTGCACCCACGAGAGCCAGATCAGGCGGCGGGA
>JAZDLC010000098.1:0-21383 GCA_043802345.1 Planctomycetota bacterium
GCCACAGCTCAGGCAGCGCTTTCCCCACTTCTTCCAGACGTCCGACTCGAACTCGATGTCCAGCAGGTTCGGCAGGTTCTTCACGTCGATCTCCTGCTCGAAGCCGGCGGCGATCCGCCTCCTCACCCGCAGGTAGTCGTCGGTATCCCGATCGGTGATCTCCTCGGAGCGGACCCGGCCCACGGCGGTGTAGCCGCGGTCCGAGCCGATGGCGACGAAGTAGCGGTCACCGAGGTCGGTCAGGTACAGGTCGAAGCCGTGAGTCACCGTGTCGGTCCCGGTGGAGCGGCAGAACGCGCCCTCGCAGGGGTCGTGGTCGATCCCAACGATGAAGGTGTTGCGCCTCCTAGCCACGTAATACGGGCTCGGGAAGAAGTCGCGGGCCAGCGCCTTGTCCAGCTTCAGCAGCGCGTTGATGTCGCAGGCGTGCAGCCCGATGATCGCCCGCGGCTGGCTGCGGTAGCTGACTTCCTGTTTCCAGCTCGCCTCCGTGAAGTCGTAGCTGCACAGGTTTTCGCGGAACGGCAGGAAGTAGGTCTTGGCGGAGTACTCGGTCGTCTCGTAGTCGAGATCGATCTCCGCGAACGAGGCGACCGGCAGGTAGTGGTGGATTGGCTTGCCGGAGGGGTCCGCGGCGACCCGCTTCGGACCGATCACCTCGGTGGTCTCGAGGATCCTCTCGACGAGGGTCCTGAACTCGGGCTTGGTCAGTGTCTTGAAGAGCATCTCAGACCTGCCGTTTCGGAGAAGAAGGGGTGCCAATATCCAAGCAAACGGCAAGCCACTCGAATCGTCGGGGGGGCCGCCCCGCCCCTATCCGCGGAACCGGTTCCAGTCGATGCCGAGCCGGCGCATGCGGCCGCGCAGCGTGTGGGGGTTCAGGCCGAGCAGCCGTGCCGCGCCCCGGTGGCCCTCGATGCGTCCCCGAGTCAGGATCAGGGCCTTCTCGATGTGCCTGGACTGCGCGGCGTCGAGGGTCGGGAAGTCGGCGGGGTCGGTCGCCCCGTTCTCCGCGGGCGCGGCAGGTTCCGGTTCGCTCTGCGGCGCGCGGAGGCCGGTGCCGCCCAGTGCCGCCGCCATCTCCAGGTGCCGGCCGCCGCCGAGGATGGCGGCCCGTTCGATGACCGCGGCCAGCTCCCGCACGTTGCCCGGCCAGTCGTACCCGAGCAGCAGGTTGAGGTCGCCGGCGGTGGGGACGAGGGGGCCGCTCCAAAGCCGCCGGCCGACCCGGGACGCGAAGTGGACCGCCAGGGCCGGGATATCCTCGGGCCGCTCGCGCAGCGGCGGCAGGCGGATGGGGAAGACGCTGATCCGGTACCACAGGTCCTCCCGGAACCGCCCCTTCGCCACCATCATCTGGAGGTCGACCGCCGTCGCCGCCACGATGCGCACGTTCACGGTCAGGCCGCGCTGGCCTCCCACCCGTTCCATGCTGCCGTCCTGCAGGATCCTCAGCAGTCGCACCTGCGCCGCCAGGGACAGCTCCCCGAATTCGTCCAGGAAGAGCGTGCCGCCGTCGGCCCGCTCGAACCAGCCCTTCCGCGCCGCGACCGCTCCGGTGAAGCTGCCGCGCTCGTGGCCGAACAGCTCCGAGTCGATCAGTTCCGAGGGAATGGCGCCGCAATTCACCCGCACCATCGGACCCGAGCGGCGCGCCGAGCGGTCGTGGATCGCCCGGGCCACGACCTCCTTTCCCGCTCCGGTCTCGCCAAGGATCAGGACCGGAGCGTCGGTGGGAGCCACCTGCTCCACCCGAGCCATCACGTCGCGCAACCCCGAGTCGGCGCCGACCACCGACTCGACGATCTCGTCGCGTTGAAGGCGCGTGAGGAGCGCTCTCTTATCGGCTTCCAGCGCCTCGCGCAGGCGGTCCAGCTCCCGCACCTGCAGTTCGTCCTTCACGGCCGCGGCGAAGGGCTCGAGCAGCCGGCGCATCATGTCGCGATGCCGGCCGTCCCAGGCCTCGCGGAACCGGGCGATGAGCAGGAGGACGCCGAACGGGCCGTTGGCGCCGCGGAGGGGACCGGCCAGGGCCGAGCCCCGAAGCCCCGCCGGCGCCAGGGTGTCGAGCAGCCGGTCTTCGCCGAGTTGTCCCACCCGCACGGTGTCCTGGCGGCCCCAGGCCAGGATCTCGCTCAGGACCTCGGGAGAGCATTCGGTGCGGGGAGCCAGGGGCATGGGTTCGAGACTCTGGCTGGCGAAGGCCAGCGTTTCCAGCCGGAGATGCTCGGCATCGATCCTCCGGGCGACCAGAACCTCGACCGGGATCCTGGTGGCCAGCTCTTCCAACAGCGAGACAGCCGTGTCGCCGAGCTTCTGGTCCCGACCGAGGATCCTCCAGATGTTGAGCTCCAGATCAGTTCCCATGACGACCTCTTCGTGGCGGATTGGACAGAATCCCAGTATATTCGCTGGGCTTCGGCAAAACCCGTCTCATATCCTGGCCATAACCGTCTTATTTACTGGAAACTCCCCCGCTGGATCACGGTACGGCAGTTGTTCCTCCGGTCGCCAAACCAATCGCTAGAACGGCGACTTTCCGCCGGAGGGATCCATGAACCAGCCAAAGAGCAAGAACATCTCGAACCTCGACCTCAAGGTCTCCAGGGTGGAGCGCGAGGCCCTGACGGGGCATCGCGGCGTCACCGTCTGGTTCACGGGGCTGAGCGCCTCGGGTAAATCAACCGTCGCGGTCCTCGTCGACCAGATGCTCACCGCGCGCGGCGCCCACTGCTTCGTCCTCGATGGCGACAACATCCGCCAGGGGCTCAACCGGGATCTGGGGTTCAGCCCCGAGGATCGAAACGAGAACATCCGCCGCATCGGCGAGGTGGCCCGGCTGTTTTCCCAGGCGGGAATCATCAACCTCACCGCCTTCATCTCCCCCTATCGCGGGGACCGCAACCAGAGCCGTGCCCTCCAGGACCCGGGGGACTTCATCGAGGTGTACGTCGACAGCCCGCTGGATGTCTGCGAGCGGCGCGATCCGCGGGGCCTGTACCGGCTGGCCCGGGAAGGCAAGATTCCCGAGTTCACCGGCATCTCCGCCCCCTACGAAGAGCCCCTTCAGCCAGAACTCGTCCTCCACACCGACCGGGAGTCGGAGCAGGAGAGCGCCGCGGCGGTTGTCGCCTACCTCGAGAAGCGCGGCTACCTCCCCGGCCTCCAGGCGAGCCAGCCGGAGAAGCGTCGGGTCGGCTCGAGAGCGCGGACCACGGATCCGTCCTGAGTCCTTGGGCCGGCACGTAGGGGTTGGATCTTCCGCCCCTTACCGTTCCTGCTCCGCGCTCTCGCTCTTCAGTTTCAGCAACCTGAGCTTGCGGTAGAGAGTCGCCGCTCCGATCTCGAGAATTCTGGCGGCCTCCGCCCGGTTTCCACCAGTCTGTTCCAGTACCCGCTGAATGTGCTCCAGTTCCACCCTCTGCAGCGAGCCGCTGGGTCTAACGTCGCTTGCGGGACTGCGGCGCCTTCCCGTGATCTGTGCGGGCAGATCCTTCGGCAGGATGACCTGATTCGCACAGAGGATCGCTCCGTATTCGATGGCGTTCTCCAGCTCCCTGATATTGCCGGGCCACGAGTAGTCGAGCAGGTCGTCGAAGCATTGGAGATCGAGCGTGAGCCTGGGCATGTTCAGCCGCGCGGCGCTCTTCTCGACGAACTTCCGGGCCAGTGCGAGAATGTCCTCTTTTCGCTCTCTCAGCGGCGGTACTTCAACGCTGAACACCTGGAGGCGATAGAACAGGTCTTCCCGGAAGACCCCCTTGCGGACCGCTTCCTCGAGGTCCCGGTTCGTCGCCGCGATCACCCGGACGTCCACCTTGCGCGGCCGGGTCTCTCCGACTCGCGTCACCTCCTTCTCCTGGAGAACTCGCAGGAACTTCAGCTGTGTGCTCGCCGTTGCCTCGCCGATTTCGTCGACGAAGATCACGCCTCCCCTGGCCTCCTCGAACAGGCCCGATCGACTCTGGTTGGCGCCCGTGAACGCTCCCCTGGCATGACCGAACAGCTCGCTCTCCAGCAGAGTCTCCGTGAGCGCGGCACAGTTGAGGGTCACGAACGAACCGCCAGCCCGGGGCGATCGCGCATGAATGTGGCGCGCCAGGACCTCCTTGCCCACCCCCGTCTCGCCCGTGATCAACACCGTTGAATCGAACTTGGCCACGCGGTTCGCGGCGTCGAGGACCTGCCGCAGACGGGGGTTCCGGGTTTCAACCGATGCCGGACCCAGTCCCTGACCGGACATTGCCAGGGGATCCCGCCGCCTTGCCAGCTCGAGGTCCTTCTTGCTTATCTCGCTGGTGAGCTTCCGGATCTTGCCCTGGATATCGTCGGCGTGGAAGAAGGCGAGATGCGGTTGAACTTCCTTTCCCCAGGAATCGATGTCCTTGCCCACTGCGGAGCATTCGGCGTCCCCCTTCGCCAGGCAGTTCTTCTCGACGAAGTACACGCTCTTGCCGAGGCAGTACGACGCGTAGCCGCTGGCGTACCCCGTCTGGATCCAGCAGACCGGCGCCTTCGAACAGCAAAGTGAGAGGTTGTGACCTATGGAACCCGTCACCTCCGGAAGCAGCGTCCGCGAGTACCGCGAGGATCCGCTCGAGGAGAAGGCGCTCGTGGACTTGCTGAGAGCGGCGATGGCAGCACCGTCTGCCGGAGACGAGAGACCGTGGCAGTTCCTGGTCATCAGGAGCCCGAGTGTTCGCAAGCAGTTGGCGGAGATGCTCCCGGAGGCCCATATGGTCTCGCATGCCCCGGTGGCGATCCTCCCCTGCGGGGACACGAGCCGGCAGAAGCACGTCGGCTTCTGGGTAACCGACTGCGCCGCGGCGACCCAGACCATCCTCATCGAGGCGGAAAGAATGGGGCTGGGCGCAATCTGGCTGGGGATCTATCCCATCAAGGGCCGGGTGCGCCGCATTCGCGACTTCCTGAACATTCCCCAGCACATCGTCCCGTTCGCGCTGGTCGCCGTCGGACATCCCGCGGAGTCGAGAGACCCCCACGACCGGTTCGACCCGAGCCGAGTGCACCTCGAGACCTGGTAATGGCCGCGGCCGGCGCGATCAGAAACCGCCATGGCGACAGAGACTCCCTGTCGCCGGCCGTTCTCCAGGCACGGCGTGTGCTGTGTCCCTGTCTCTCAGGCCGGCGATGGAAACCACACCTTGTGGCACGACCGGCGGCAGCTCTGGTCTCCCGGGACGGGCCCGGTTGGAAGTTGGCTTCCGCGAACTCTGGAAAGACGATCATGAAGCTCATGGAACTCCTGAACGACGAGTCGGAACAGATGATCGATGACGCGGTGGTTGCGCTCAGACGGGCGCGCCTCAAGCATTACGAGGAAAAGGACGAAACCACGATCCGAGCGAGAGTCGCGACCCTCTATCGGCACACCGTCGAGAGTATCGGTCGCCGAGATCTCACGAACCTGGTGCGGTACGCCGACGCGATCTCCCGCATCCGGTACGAAGAGGGGTTCGGCCTGCGCGAGCTCCAGACGGCGTTCAATGTGTTGGAAGAGGCCATCTGGAGACGCGTCCTCAAATGCGTCGATGATGAGGAGATCATCGATGCGCTCGGGTTGGTGAGCACGGCCCTCGGCGTCGGCAAGGACCGCCTGGCCTGCTCCTATCTCGAACATGCGAGAGGGATACCGCCGGCGTCGCTTGACCAGAGGGCTCTCTTCTCCGGGACGGAAAACCGGCATCCCGTCGAGGAGAGAGTGGTGCGAGGGCGAGACCATCCCGGCCAAGGGACCAATAGATCCGCGCGAAGCTGCGAAGCCTGAATCGGAGCGCCGGCCTCGCTGCCTCAACGGCCTCCGAGGACGCGGTCGTAGCGGTAATACACCTCCAGGCAGAGCGTCATCAGCGCCGTCGAGTAGACCCGGCCCCCGCGGTGGCCCCACGGATCGAACTGCGGATCCCAGGAGCCCCCTTCACACCCCTCCCTTGACGCGTTGCGTCTTGATCACCGCGTCCAGCATCCGCTCCTGCCACCTGGTCCAGGCGTCACCACCCATCTGCCACCTCGCGTACGACCCATAGTACCAGTAGTAGTAGTCGATGGTGCCTTCCTCCACGCTCCAGAGCGGCATCCGCTTGAGGAGCAGGTCGGCCCCGCCGCGCAGGGCCGGACTCTTCTCCGGATCTTCACCGAGGAAGATGCGGCACAGCATGGCCACCGCCGTCAGCACTTCGGTCTTGTTCTCGGGCCAGTTCTTGTTCAGACCCGGCTCCCGCGCCGAGAAGCTGCCCTTGTCAATGTAACCGGCGCGCCAGGTCGACTCGTCCGTGACCTCGTCGATGAATTTCCTCGCACCGTCCAGAGCCGCTTCATCGATTCGCAGACCGAAGTCCTCCGCCGATTTCAGCACCATGACCATCCAGCCGGTCACCGAGAGATCATTGCTTCCGTCCGGCGGATATGCGTACCGCCAGGCACCGTACGGATTCCGCGCGGACTGGATGAAGTTCACGCCCTTCTGGGCGGGCTCCTTCAGGACCGGCCAGTTCGAAAGGCCGTACGCCTCACACACCGCCAGGGTCGCCAGGGCATGGTCGTACAGAAACTGCTGGTGGGAATTCACCTCGCCAAAGCATCCCGTTTCCTCATCCTGGCACCCAACGAGGTATCTGAGCCCCTTTCTGACGACATTCCGGTAGGGGCCATGGTTGACGTTGTTGCCGGCTCCCAGGAACGCCAGCAACGAGAGCCCGGTCACGCCCACGTCGAAGAACTGGTCTCCTCCGCCGTCACAGGTGTTCGTTTCACACATGTCCGAGAAGTTGGCGCACGACCAGAAGCCGCGCGGGTCCTGGTGCCGGGCCAACCAGGATAGGCCCAGATCCACCGCCTTCTGGCTCGCTCGACCTCCGGACCTGGCGGCGCCGCGCCGGCCGTACTTCCCGCCAGCCAGCCCGCCGGCTCCGCCGCCGACGCCGATCACGTCGTTCATGCCGCTCCCTTCGAAGACCTTGCCGCGGCTCTCGAAAGGCATCGCATCGAGGGAATGGGGCGACACGGACGGCATCACGGACGAACGACGGCGATGGCGCGGGAACCTGCCACGGGGTGCGGCGATGAGTCGGGAGTCTCATTCTGATGCGTGTGAATCAGAATGATCGAAGAACTGACAGACTACGGCTGCTCCTGGATCCCCAGCTTCTTCATCTTGCGCCAGAGCGTGCTCTTGTTGATGCCGAGCTCGCGCGCGGTGTCCAGCCGCCTCCAGCCGTTGCTCCGCAGTGCGGCCAGGATGACCTGCGCCTCGAACTGGGCGAGAGTCCTGCCGATCGGAGCCTCGGCGATCTCCTTCGTGACGGAGGCGCCGGCGATCTCTGGTGGGAGATGCTCGGGCGCGATGACCGGGCCACGGCAGAGGACGAAAGCGTGTTCGATCGCGTTTTCGAGCTCCCGCACGTTGCCCGGCCACGGGTAGCGGATCAACGCCGCGAGCGCCTCGTCCGAGAGGCCGGTGATACGACCGTCCTGCAGCCGGTTGAAGCGACCGATGAAATGCTCGGCGAGCAAGGGGATGTCGCTGCCGCGGTCGCTGAGAGCAGGCACCTCCAGGCGAATCACGTTGATCCGGTAGTAGAGGTCCTCGCGAAAGCGGCCCGCGTCGACTTCCACGCGGAGGTTCTTGTTGGTCGCCGAGATGACCCGAACGTCGGCCCGCTGCGGGTGATTCGAACCGACCGGCTCGTAGGTGCGCTCCTGCAGAACGCGCAGCAGCCGGACCTGGAGTGCGGGCGACACATCCCCGATCTCGTCGAGGAAGATCGTGCCTCCTTCCGCTGCCGCGAAACGCCCCTTGCGGTCTGCCTTGGCATCGGTGAATGCCCCCCGGACATGACCGAACAGCTCCGACTCGAGCAGAGTGTCGGGGAGGGCGCCGCAGTTGACCGTGACCAGCGGCCCCTTCGCGCGCAGACTCAGATCGTGGATCGCATGCGCGATCAGTTCCTTGCCCGATCCGCTCGGACCCTCGATGAGGACGGTCGCGTGACTTTCGGCCAACCTGGGCAGGACGTCGAAAACCCGCTGCATCGCCCGGCTCTTGGCGACGATGTCGTGGAAGGTGTGCCGTTGCGTCAACTCACGCCGGAGATCCTCGATCACGGACAGGTCACGAAACGACTCCACTCCCCCGATGATCTTCCCCTTCTCATCCCTGAGAATCGCGGTCGAGATGCTGACCGGCAGCCTCCTGCCGTTCGGCCGGACGATGTGGATCGGCCGGCACTGGACCGATTGGCCCGATTTCATGGTCCCGCGCAGGGCGCACTCGGTCTCGCAGATGCTGGCGTGGAAGACCTCGCAACAAGGCTGGCCCACGGCCTCCTCCCGTGGCACGCCGGTGATCTCCGCCGCGGCGCGATTGAACGAGGTGATCCGGAACTCCTCATCCACCGCAAAGACACCGTCGGTGATCGAGTCGAGAAGAACCGCCGCGCGGTCCAGAAAGTCGAGAGGGTGGGCTTCCGTCATGTCGGCCGAGTCTACCTGAGCATTGCGAGTCTGCAATGAGCCGCTGCCATGATGGTGCAAAACGCAACCGCGTGATCGGCCCACGAAGTCACTACTGGAAATCGTAATTCTTTTTATTACAAGTGTTTACAGATCTGTTCCAGATCTCACTGGAGCGGTCCCACAGTTGCTCTGATCCAGGTGGCTGGCTTGAGAATCGAGACGACACGAACCCAGCCACGACCGGCAGGACCGGTTCGCACCAGAGTTCCCGGTTCGGGAGCAGGAATCAGGCTGAACAAGGAGACGAAACGATGCCACAGGGAGACGGAACAGGGCCAGACGGCCAGGGACCGAGATCGGGCCGACGGTCCGGCGCCTGCGCCGGAGAGACAGACCCGGGTTTCATGGGACGGATGCTGGGCCGGTGGGGCCGCGGTTCAAGGAACCGCGGCGGCCGGGGCAGGCGAGGGCTTTCCGACGATCGCCTCGGAGCCCCGGACACCTCGAGCCAGACGCAGGAAGTTGAACTCCTGCGGGAGGAGGCGCGCCTGCTGCGCCAGGAGTTGGAAGAGGTCAAGCGCCGCCTGGGCGCCGCCGGAGGTGGCGAGTCATGAAGGTCCTCATCTCCGCGCGCGGAGACTCTCTCGACGCAGAGGTCGATCCCCGCTTCGGTCGCTGCGCCTATCTGATGCTGGTCGATGCAAAGAGCCGAACGATCCTCAGCGCCGAGCGCAACGAATACGCGAACGCGGCAGGCGGCGCGGGAACCAGGACGGCCCGGCGCGCGGTGGACCTGAACGCCGAAGTCATCCTGACGGGCAAGATCGGCCCCAAGGCTCTCGAGGTTCTCCAGGAATGCGGCGTTCGCTACTGCACCGGAGCTTCAGGGTCCGTCCGGGACGCGCTGGACGCCTTCGCTCGCGGCGACCTGAGCGAGAGCGCCTCCAATCCAGGATCGGTTCGAGGCTGAAGCCGCGCACAAAGGGACGAACATGAAGATCGCCATTGCCAGCGGCAAGGGTGGGACAGGGAAGACGACGGTCGCGGTAAACCTCGCCCTGTCCCAGGAGCAGGTGCTGCTCCTCGACTGCGATGTCGAGGATCCAGATGCGGCCCTTCTGCTGCACCCGGAGATTCTCTCGGTCACACCGGTCACCGTCTTCGTCCCGAAGATCATTTCGGAACGCTGCACCTCCTGTGACGCCTGCTGCGAGGCGTGCGCGTTCGGCGCCATGGCCGTCGTCTCCGGCCGGCTCTTCCTGACCGAAGAACTCTGCAAGGACTGCGGTGCCTGCTACCTGGTCTGTCCCGAGAATGCTCTCGTGCCGAGAGCGCGCGAGATTGGCACCCTCACTCGAGGCAGGGCTGCCGCCGGCATCACGCTCGTCGCAGGAGACTTGGCCCCTGGCGAAGCCATGGCGACGGCGGTGATCCAGCGGGTCAAGGCGGAAGCGGTCGCCGGCCGGCCGGTCATCATCGATGCCCCGCCCGGGACCGCCTGCTCCATGGTCCACGCCATCGAGGACGCCGATCTGTGCCTGATGGTGACGGAGCCCACGCCGTACGGCCGCCACGACCTCGAGCAGGCCCTGGACGTCGCGGACGCGCTGGCGGTGCCGACGGCCGTGGTGATCAACCGTTGCGATCTCGGGGACTCGGGAGTGCGCGCCCTCTGCAAGGAGCGTGGAGTCAAGGTACTGCTGGAGATTCCCTTCGATCAAGCTCTGGCCGAGGCGTACGCCGCCGGCCGGCCGGCGGTCGACGCCGACGCCCGCTGGCTCCCGGTCTTTCGCAGACTCTGGGACGATCTGGTCGAACTGGTGTCGGAGCGCAGGAGGCAGGTGCTGGTCGGCGCCGACCTCGAGGCAGATGAGTAGCAGATAACCCTTCCCGACAGAACCGGCCGGTGTGACCTCCGGAAAACCAGAGGATCCGGTGGTCGCGCATCTCAACGGAACCCTCAATGTGGCAGACAACGCCTGCACTCACTGAACAGACAGGAATCGAGAGCCGCGCAATGACCGGGACCAGCCGGTCTGTCCGGGAATCACAAGGAGTCAGCCGGTGGCGACGACCAGACAGCTTTGTGTGATCAGCGGCAAGGGGGGCACGGGCAAGACCACGGTCTCGGCGTCGCTCGCCGTGTTGGCGCCCCGGCCGGCCATCTTCGCGGATTGCGACGTGGACGCAGCGAACCTGCACCTCGCCCTGCGTGCCCGTGAGTTGGAGCGGATTCCATTCTCCTCCGGCCTCATCGCGCGGATCGACGAGAATCAATGCATCCTGTGCGGCAGCTGCATGGAGGCATGCAGATTCGGCGGTGTTCAGATCCAGGATGATCACTACTGGATCGACCCGATGCGGTGCGAAGGGTGCCTCACCTGCACGATCGTCTGCCCGGAAGATGCGATCGAGACAGAGAAGGCCGAAACCGGCGAGGTTCTCCTCTCTGACACCGACTACGGCACCCTGGTCCACGCGCGCCTGCGCCCGGGCAGCGAGAGCTCCGGCAAGCTGGTGATGGCCGTGCGCGAGAAGGCCCGGGTGCACGCCCAGCAGGAGAATGCGCAGGTCATCGTCATCGACGGGGCGCCCGGCATCGGCTGTCCCGTGATCGCCACCCTCAGCGGGGTCGATCTGGCGCTGCTGGTGGCGGAGCCGACTCCGGCGGGGGCACAGGGGCTGGATCGGGCCTTGCGCGTGGCGGAGCACTTCGGTGTGCCGGCGGTCGCATGCCTGAACCGGGCGGACCTGAGCAGTCGTCAGGCGGACGCGATCGCGCGGGATCTCGCGGCCAGGAACGTACCTCTGCTCGCGCGCATTCCATTCCACCGCTCGGTGGTGGAAGCGACCGCGCTGATGCGGCCGGCCGTCGAGGTCGCGGCCGCGCCGGTGAGGGCCGAGTTGAAATCGCTTGCCCAGCAGGTCTACGAGCGTCTCCTGGCCTGCCCGTGTGCCGGGGATTCACCATCTCGTCCTGGATCGTGCAGCACCTGCTCGTAGGTGGGATCGCGGCGACTCCCGAGAAATCCTGCCCCTTCATGGCCACAGGAATGTAACCATGGTCCTTCGTGGTCATGGGATGGCAGGGGTGTCATCCCGGCCCCTGGCGTGAGGAGCCCGGGTTCGATGCAGAGAGGAGCCGCTTTCATGACGTCCGTCCTGCTCGCTCTCTGGCTGGGCGGTTGCGGCGCGACCGGCGAGAGCAAGCCGCCCGAGCCGAAGGAAACGGTCCTGCTCCTGCACGGCCTGGGGAGAACCCGGTTCTCGATGCGCCCGCTGGAGCGCGCGCTCCAGCGGGGCGGCTTTGACGCGAGGGAGTGGCCGTACAACAGCCTCTCTGATTCGTTTGCATCCCACGCGGACCGACTGAAGGCCGAACTCCTCCGTCTGGACCAGGATCCGGCCGTGAGCCGGATTCACCTGGTCGGCCACAGCCTGGGTGGCATCGTGGCCCGCGCGGCCCTCCGGGACGGGCTGCCAGCGAAGTTCGGCCGGCTGGTCCTCCTCGCTCCGCCGAACCAGGGTTCGCCGCTCGCGAGCACGTTGGCGCCGCTGCTGGGAGGTCTGATCGAGCCGCTCCGCGAACTCTCGGACGCGCCAGGGAGCGCCGTCTTGCAGCTCCGCGGCCCGGAAGGAGTGGAGATCGGCATCATCGCGGCCTCGGCCGACGGGAAGGTGCCGGTGGCATCGACCCACCTGGACGGAGAGACCGATCATCTGGTGGTCGCCGGGTTCCACACCTTCCTGATGAATCAGGAAGAGGTTCAAATGCAGGTCCTGCACTTCCTCCGGCACGGACAGTTCGACAGGCGCTCGGGGGACATGTGATGAAGCAGGACGAGGCGCTTCCTCCCTTCCGCCGTGAGATCTCCCGCATCATGCCGTACCGGGTCGGCAACCCGCCCCATCAGCGGAAGCTGAACCAGAACGAGTCGGCGCTCGAGCTGCCGGATCACTTGCGGGAGAAGATCCTGCGGCGGCTGCGGTCAAGGGGCTGGCGGCGCTACCCGGAGTATCCTGCGGAGGAGTTGACCCGGAGGATCGCCCGGGCGGAGAGGCTCGCGACGACCCGGGTCCTGGTCGGGCACGCATCGAACGAACTGATGTACGCCATTGCGCTCGCCACCCTGGAGCGGGGACGTTCCTTGCTGATTCCGTCGCCCTCCTATCCGGTGGTGGAGCTGGCGGCGACCCTGGCCGGCGGGCAGATTCGCAGGGTGCCGCTGGGGAGCGGCTTCCAGTACGACCCGGACCGGATCGTGGCGGCGATCCGGCGCCATTCCCCGCGGCTGGTGTTTCTCCCGTCGCCCAACAACCCCACCGGCACGGCGCTCGATCGGTCGGCCGTGGAGAGCGTCGCTCGCGCAACAAGGTCGCTGGTCGTCGTCGACGAGGCGTACCGGGAATTCTCCGACGTGGACCTCAGGCCGCTGCTCGACCGGCATCCGAATCTGGTCCTGCTGCGCACCCTCTCCAAGGCGTACCGCATCGCCGCCCTGCGCGTGGGGTATCTCCTGGGATCGGCGCCGGTCCTCTCGCGGATCGAGCGGGGCAAGCCGCCCCACTCGATCGACCTGCTGGGGCAGATCGCCGGAGAAGAGATCTTCGAGAACCCGGCGTTCATCCAGGAAGAGGTGGAGCGAGTGATCTCGGAACGCGCCTGGCTGACCCGGGAACTGGGGCAGCTCCCGGGCGCCAGGGCCTTTCCATCGCAGGCGAACTTCGTTCTCGTGCGGCTGCCGAACGCGCGCCGGGCCTTTGCGGCGTTGCTGAAGGGTGGCTGCCTCGTGCGGCCAGTGGGGCTGGCGGCGAATTCCCCTGCCCGATTGAAGAACTGCCTGCGGATCAGTATCGGCACCAGGAGCGACAACCGGGCGGTGATGCGGATCCTCACCAGACGATCGAAGGGAGGCACAAGGTGACCGGCGGCGGACTTGACGGCATGAGAGATGAGGTCCGGCGCATCGATGACGAGATCCTGCGGCTGGCCCGGAAGAGAACCAAGGTGGCGGCACGGATCGGCCGCTGGAAGCAACGGCACGCGCTGCCGGTGCGCGACTACGAGACCGAGCAGGAGGTTCTGGCGGCGACCGCGGAACGCTGCGGCAGGTTGGGACTCGATCCCGAGGTCGGCCGGCAGATCACGAGAGCACTCATCTCCGGAGCGGTCCGGGCTCAGGAGCAACTTTTTGAGACCAGGCACGAAGGGAGCCTGCGGAGGATCTCGATCCTGGGCGGCAAGGGGAGGATGGGAAGCTGGCTGGCCCATTACATGCACTCGCGGGGCCACCGGGTCACTATTCACGATCCGGCCGGCCGCCTCAGGGGATTCCGCAACGCCGGCACCCTCGAGCGCGCCGTCTCCTCGGCGGAGATCATCCTGTTGTCGGTCCCGCTCCGGACGGCTCCCCAGGTCTACCGGGAGATTCGACGGCTGCGGCCGCGCGGCACGATCATCGATCTGCTCAGTCTGAAGACCCCGGCCCTCCCGGAGATCCGGAACGCCCTGGCCGAGGGGCTTTCCGTATCGAGCATCCACCCGCTGTTCGGGCCGGACGTATTCCTGCTCTCCGACCGGATCTTGCTGATCTGTCCGTGCGGCGACGAAGAGGCGGACCGGGTGGCGGGAGACCTGTTCCAGGGCACGAGCCTGGAGGTGGTCACCGTGCCGGTGGAGCAGCACGACCGCGCGATGGGAATCGTCCTCGGGCTGAGCCACGCGGTGAACATCATCTTCAGCGAGGCGCTGGCCCGCTCCGGCATGTCGGGAGAGGAGGTCCGCCGCGTGGCCACCACCACGTACCTCAAGCAGTCCGGCACCTCGAGCGAGGTGGCCCGGGAGAATCCGCGCCTCTACCATGAAATTCAGAACCTGAACCAGTACACGCCCGAGGTGTTCGCGCTCTTCCAGCAGGCCTTTGAGACGTTCAAACAGGCCGCCACCCGCAGGAACCCCTCCTCCTTCATCGCGATGATGCGCCGGGGCCGGCGATTCTTCGACGTGTGAAAACTACTTTTCTTTCGCCCGGCCTTCCTGTTTCCTGTGCCGTCGATCCGAATCGGAGAATCTTCCGGAGACTGGAAATGACTTCATCGACCGGCATGTCGGGCGAAATGCTCGACATGGTCCTGGAAACCGTGCGCACTGTCCTGGAGCGGGATCTGCCGCCGGAGCGCAGCCTGGAGCTGGACGCGAACGAGGAATTCCCGACCGAGCTGATCCGGACGTTGCTCTCTCCCGACGTCGGCCTCCACCTGGTGTTCCTGCCGGAGGAGGCCGGAGGTCTGGGCGGCGGGGCGCAGGACGCGGCGAGCCTTTCCGAGCTGATGGCCAAACGCGATCTCGGCGTGGCAACCGCCTTCCTGGCGATCGCTCTCGGCCTCGATCCGATCCGGGTCGGCGGCACCGAGGAGCAGAAGCAACACTGGCTGACGCGCATCGCCGACGAAGGGATGATCGTCGCCTACGGGGTCACCGAGCCGGAGGCAGGCAGCAACGTGGGCGCGTTGCATACTACCGCCGAGCCGATCACGGACGCGGCGGGGAAGACCACCGGCTACCGGCTGAACGGCTCGAAGCAGTTCATCACCAACGGTGGCACGGCCGATCTGTACACCATCCTGGCCAAGGCTCCGGGCGGGCCCTCCTTCTTCGTGGTGGAGCGCAGCACTCCCGGCATCAGCCCCGGCAAGACCGAGGACAAGCACGGCATCCGCGCCTCGAACACCACCAGTGTGATCCTGGAAGACTGCGAGATTCCGGCGGCGAACCTGCTGGGCGGACAAGAAGGTGAGGCGCTGAAGCAGGCCCGGACGGTCTTCGGCTTCACGCGCCTGCTGGTCGGGTCGCTGGCGCTCGGCTGCGCCCAGGGCGCCCTCGAGCGTGCGGTCGAGTACGCCAAGACGCGCATCCAGTTCGGCACGCCGCTGATCGAGAAGCAGGGGTACAACCTCAAGCTGTTGGTCCCCCACCTGGTCGATCTGGAAGCTGGCCGGGCGTACGTGGAGCAGACCGCCCGGGCCGTCGATGGTGGCGACCTGAATCAGGAGGTCGAGGGTGCGATCGCCAAGTACTGGTCGACCGAGGCCGGCAACCGCGCCGCCGACGCCGCCGTCCAGGCCCTGGGCGGCTACGGCTACGCCCGGGAGTACATGGTCGAGAAGGCCCGTCGAGACGTGCGCATCACGAACATCTTCGAGGGGACCAGCGAGATCCAGCAGAACATCATCGGCATGTACCGCTGGAAGGCCACCGCCGGATCAAAGGGAGCCTTCTACGAGGAAATGGCGGCCGAGATGGACCGACTCCAGGGTGAACGGCCGGAACTGGGAGCGGGCCTGACCGCCGCGGCCTTGAGAGGGTTGAACGCCACCATCCAGTTCTGCCACAAGACCAAGAAGACCCGCAACCAGATCGTCATGTTCACCCTGGCCGACATGATCACCCGCGCCGAGGTGGCGGCCGCTCTTTGCCGCAAGGCCGCGGGGCGGACCGACCGGAAGGCGCCCGTCTGGGCCGCCATGTCCCGGATCTTCGCCCGCAAGACCCTGACAGAGAACCACACCGCCTCCCACCTCTGTGCCACCGGCTTCCTCTCACCAGAGGACGCGGACGCAGTGAAGGCCGCCTCCGACCTGTTCGCGCAGGTCGACGCACAGATGCAGGACCACTCCGCCGCGGCCGGCCTCTGGACCGACATGGAGGTCGTGGCGGCCTCGCTGCGGGAGTAGAGCTCCGCTGGCGCGGCGACGGGAGTGATTCCGAGTCTCCTGCTGTGCAACGCGGCCGCGGGCCGCAACCGAAGAGGGATTCCGGACGAGTGGTGCGGCGGTGAAGGTCGAATCACGACTGTCCTCCCGATGCCGATGCCGATTCCGACTCCCAATTCCTGCCCGCGCCGCGGAGAATCTCGAGGTAAGGGCCCGCACAGGAATCACTCCCGGTTTTGGCCGGCCCTCGCCGCCCCTGGCTGTGTTGCTCCTCCTCGGAGTATCTCAAATACACGGTCGTCGTCGCGCCGTGCCAGGAACAACGATTGCTCGCCCAAAACAGGAAGTTATTTCTGCGCGGGCCCTAAGTAGCATGGCGGGCAGCGTGACGCGTCGCGCGATTCAGTGCCTGTTACGAACCTGTGACCGGACTGCCCGTTCCTCTTGCGGTATGCTGAGCGGATCTGAACAAGACCTCCAGGTCACCTGTCGAGCGGAGACCCAACGGTGAAGCACTCCATGATCATGATCGGACTGATCGCACTGGCCACATTGGGTGCAGCACTACCTGTGCCCGCAGAGCGGGCGCCGGACGAGGACAACGCCGCCATCAAGCCGGTCGTCACCTGGTCCGGCCCCAACAGCCGGATCACCGAGCGGACGTACCTGCGCATGGTCAAGCAGAACGACCTGCTCCGCACCTGGTACGACCACCTTGGCACGCAACCGAAGAGCGGCGGCCGGCACGACCCGTCCGTCGATCCGGTCATTCCGGAGGTCGACTTCGACCGGTACATGGTCCTCGGCATCTTCCAGGGCAAGGAGTGCAACAGCACCGGCGTCTTCGTCGACTCGATCGAGGAGACCGATGACGAGTTGATCGTGAAGTTCGACGAGCACACCTACCAGACCGAAGCGCCGATGGGACAGGCGGACCAGGGGGACCGCGTGACGCCGTTTGGCATCTTCGTGGTGCCGCGGACCAACAAGCCGGTCGTCTTCGTCGAAAACGTGCAGGGCCTCCTGCACGCCCCGCCGGAATGGGAGGAGCAGTTCCGGACCGGTTGGCTTTCGAAGTAGCCCACGTGCGTCAGGAGTTTCCCGACCGGTCGTCCGCAAGGAAACGGGTAACCTCATCGTTTGATCGGGATGTGGAGGGCTGAAGTGCGCGGGAGCCGATGACCCGGTTCTCAGGCCCTGCCTCTTTCAGAGTGTTGGAGGTTCCGTGTGTCGCTCTGGATCAAGTTACTCTGCGGTGGGGCCGCATTTCTCGTGCTCCTGGTTGCTGGGCTCCTGCTCGGCGGACATGCCCTTCACAAAGAGATGGAGAGGGCCGGGTACCAGTACTTCGATGGACCTCGAGCACGGCGGTGGTCACCCGACGAAGTCCGCACTCTGCTTCGGGATTCGGAGCACGAGCCGCTCGCGGCCGCGGTCAGTTCCATCAACCGGGCGGACCACCCGTGGCTGACGACCTTGCTGCTGGATGAGCTGCGGTCGGCGATTGACACCGAACAACGGAATCGGGCGCTCGAGTTGGTCGAGACGATCAACTGGTGCTGCTTTGATGCACGAGAATCAGTGCGGGTCTTCTGCTGGCAGCAGGCGAAGGAGCCAGGCTTCGGCCAGGAGATCACCATCCAGTTGCTTCGCGCCATGGGCGATGCCAGAGACCAGGACCTGCTCGTCGGCTTGACGTCTGCGAGCTCACCGACCGTGACGGACGCGGCACGGGAAGCGCTCGAGGACTTGTTCGGAGCCCCGGACGCAACACAGACATTCCAGGTCACGGAACCGATTCCAGGGAGCCTTCCCTGGCTGCTCCGACGGTTGACTGCGATGAGAGGCTGGCCCGTGATGCCGGATGAGCAACGCTGGCCACGAAACGGGGACGAACTCAGGGAATGCCCCGAAGAAGACCAGGTGCGAATGCTGCGCCTCCTGCTTTTCTCCTGCACGCTGCCGCTCGAGGAGTTTCCGGGTGAGCGCGAGTTCGAGATTCTAGGTGCCGGCTGGTACTTCCTGGAATGGTGGGAACAACCTGATCCGGACTCCCACTTCAGGGCCGTGGGTGAGCTGTTTCCGTCGGCTCTGTTGGAACTGTCGGATGAGATCCAGCGGCGGGAAGCACGAGACCTCCAGCGGCAGTTCTGGCAGTCGCTCGATGGGTGGCAACTCCACAGCTTCGAGGCGCCGACCGTCGGACGGCTGTACCAGTCCTGGATCGACTTCGACATGGATGAACCCACGCGGTTCCATTTCCTGCGTGCGACCACGGAATTCGATCTTGACCATCGCCAGAGCCGTGAGCTCCAACTCATCGCTTCTCTCGACCTGGAGAACTGGTGCAAGGAAGATCACGAGGGATTTCACTGGGTCCTGCGGCGTGTCGGAAACCTGCTCGAAGAAGACACTGCCGGCTTCCTGGCCCGTTGTTGGCACAAGCCTGTGTGCGAGTTGGATCTCTCCGCCATCCGCGCTGCCCTCCGCCGCAACTACACGTGGGATCCGGAGGCGAGGAAGTTCAGGAGTGTGGATTGAGACGATCGGTTCGGAATCTGTAGAAATGAACCCGGTTCCGACGCATGACGAGAGGGATGGGAGCTGGAGATGGCGCTGACCTACGCGAGCTACCTCAGGCTGGACGAGCTGCTGAAGCTCCAGGTTCCGGAGTCCGAGCCGCCGGAGCATGACGAGATGCTGTTCATCGTCATCCACCAGGCGTACGAAGTCTGGTTCAAGCAGGTCCTGCACGAGCTGGATCACCTCGTGGTGCTGCTGGATGGGAACGATCTCGCCCGGTCGAGGCATACGCTGAGAAGGGTGCGCACGATCATGAAGCTGCTCGTCTCCCAGGTCGACGTGCTGGAGACGATGACCCCGATGGAGTTCCTCTCCTTCCGGGATCGGCTCGAGTCGGCCAGCGGCTTCCAGTCGGCCCAGTTCAGGGAACTCGAGTACCTCCTTGGATTCAAGCAGCGCCGCGTGATGGAGCCGTTCGCCAAGGGGTCCGAGGCGAGACGCAAGCTGGAAGCCCGCTTCGCGGCCCCCACCCTCTGGGACATCTTCATGCGCTTCTTGGCCAGGCAGGGCCATGCGGTCCCCGCGGAGGTCCTGAATCGGGATGTGACGAAGGTCGTCCTCTCCTCCCCGAAACTCCAGGACGTGCTCTATCAGATCTACCAGGACGATCCGTCCCTGGCCGATTTCTGCGAGCTGCTGAGCGACCTCGACGAGGGGCTTCAGGAATGGCGCTACCGGCATGTCAAGATGGTCGAGCGCACGATCGGCAGCCGGGCCGGAACGGGCGGCTCCTCCGGAGTCGACTATCTGAGGGGAACCCTCTTCAAGCCGTGCTTCCCGGACCTGTGGAAGTTCCGGTCCCTGCCGGGTTGACGCCGTGGATCCTCGAGACCTGTATCGAAATCCGAACGCCCTGGCGCCGCACTACGCCGGCTTCCGGGTCGCGGAGCGCCTGCTGCTGACCGGCCACTCCCATCAGGCCTGGCCCGACTGCTGCCGGGAAGCCCAGACGCAGGCCTGGCTGGACGCGGCGGCCCACGTGGATGACAAGTGGAGCCTGGCCTTCGCCAAGGCCGACGAGGTGCGCGCAGGCTTCGCCCGTCTCCTGGACGACAAGGACGGGGAGATCGCCCTCGGATCGAACACGCATGAACTGATGACGCGCTTCTTCTCCGCCTTGCCGCTCGGGAAGCGGCCGAAGATCATCACCACCGACGGCGAGTTCCACTCCCTGCGGCGACAGCTCGACCGGCTCGCCGAGGAATCGGTCGAGGTGGTAAAGGTGCCGTCGCGTCCGGCCCAAAGCGTGGCGGAGCGGATGGCCGTGCTGGTCGACGACCGGACGGCGGCCGTCGCCCTCTCGCACGTCTTCTTCGACAGCGGCCGCATCGTCGGGGACCTGAGCCCGCTCGTGGCGGCGTGCGGCCGGCACGGCGCCGAGATTCTGGTGGATGCCTACCACGCGCTCAATGTGATCCCCTTCTCGGTCAAGTCTCTCGGGCTGCAAGACGCCTTCGTGGTCGGCGGCGGCTACAAGTACTGCCAGCTCGGCGAGGGGAACTGCTTCCTGCGCTTTCCCGCCGCCTGCAGGCTGCGCCCGGTCATCACCGGCTGGTTCGCCGAGTTCGATCAGATCGGGACGGCGCCGGGTGATCGCCGGGTTCCGTACGGCCGCGGGCATCACCGCTTCGCCGGCTCCACCTACGATCCCGTGAGCCACTACCGGGCCGCCGCCGTCTTCGACTTCTTCCGGAAACAGCGGCTCACACCCGCATTCCTGCGAGAGGTGAGCCAGCACCGGGTCGGGCTCCTCGCCAGGACTTTCGATGAGCTGGATCTCCCCCCGGAAGTCGTGACCCGCGATCGGACGGTCCCGCTCGAACAGCTCGGAGGCTTCCTCGTGCTCGAATCCGAGCGGGCATCGGACCTCTGCTCCCGCCTCAAGGAGCTGGACGTCCACACCGATTCCAGGGGCAACAGCCTGCGCTTCGGGCCCGCTCCCTACCTCTCTGACGATCAGTTGGTCGACGCGATGACCCGGCTCGGCAGTGCCGTGGGCTCCCTGTAACAGTCCAGGCGGTTCGGACGGGAGCGATCCATCACCTCTCGCCGTCTTCGTCGATGAAGTCTGGCGGATCTCTTGGAGGCGGCAGCTCGGGGAAGGGCCCGATCCAGTCGGCCTTCCGGCCGATGACCGGAACCAGCACTTCCATTTCGAGTCCGCGCGCCTCTTCAGGGGTCAAGACACCACGCTGCACCAGACAGCTCACCAGATTCCAGTAGCGGTCGAGAAGTCCGTCCCGGGCCGCGGTGACCTGGGAGACGACCTTGTCCACGCCGCCCCATTCGATGATCAGCCGATCATGCTCGGGAAGTACGGCGTCTCTCACCGGAACGCCGGCCATGTCGGCAAGCCACTCGGCCGCACACTCTTCATACCGAAGACTCCCCACTTCACGGATCGACTCTGGAGCTTCGCTCAGGTGTTCAGTGCGCAGGCTGTAGAGGGGGCGAGGACCATCCGCGATCAACGACCACCGCCCGCCCTCCGGATTCCCGGTCCGCAGATCGTAGGTAACGAGCGGCGGGGAGCCTTGCAGGGGAAGAACCGCAGCCCCACCTCGCGGGGTACCCCCAACTCCCCCACTGCTGGAGGAGCAACTGCGGCAGCC
>JAZDLC010000099.1:0-2760 GCA_043802345.1 Planctomycetota bacterium
GTGGTCGCGGGTGCTTTCTTGGCCGGTCGCGTCTTGCCGCTGTTCTTCTGCTGCCGCTCCGTGAGCCAGACCAACAGCGGGCTGGCGATGAAGACCGTCGAGTAGGTACCAACTATGACGCCGACCAGAATCACGAAGGAAAACCCTTCGAGCACGTTTCTCTCGCCCAGGTTGAGCAGGAACAGGATGACGACCGCGATCAGGGTGGTTCCGCCGGTCAGGATGGTTCGGGACATCGTCTGGTTGATGGAGAGATTCACGACCTCGGCAAGCGGGAGGTTGACCCGCGGCAGATTCTCCCTCACCCGGTCGAAGATCACGATGGTGTCGTTCAGGGAGTAGCCGATGAGCGTCAGGAAGGCGCCCACCATCGCCAGGTCGAGTTCGATGTTGATGCCGACCAGCGGTGCGACCGCAACGGCGCCCAGGCAGAACAACACGTCGTGCGCCACTGCCACGCAGGCCGCGAGCCCCCAGGTGAAGTCCTTGAACCGTATCCTGATGTAGAGCAGGATGAAGAAAATCGCCAGCACCATCGCCTTGATGGCGGAGTTGGTCAACTCCTTGCCGACCCTTCCGCCAATGAACTGGCTCTGCGGCACCGCGTCGGAGAGGCGAACGTCGTTCGGCAGGTCCGTCAGGCTGGTCGTCACCCGCCCCCGCACGTCGTCCTGCTGGACCTGTGACGAGAATCCAGCCTTCACGCGGAAAGAGTCTGCCGGGCTGGAGCCCGACACCGGCGCGACGGAGTCCACCGCCATCTGCTGCTGCAGGCGGCCTTGTACCAGGGCGGTCTCGAGCGGTCCGGAAAAGTTCAGCGTGAACTGCGCGGCGGTGCGCTCGTTCGCTTCGGGCGTCACCTCGATCGCGGTAACGCCGTCCGGGATCATCCGGTCACCGAGCACCTCCTCGATGTCCGCGAGATAACGGTCCTTGAGATCTCCGTCGGCGTTGGTGCTCGAATCCGTGGCCCCAGTGCGAATGGTGATCCGGAAATCGGTGGCGCCCTCACCCTCCGAGGGGGCGGCCCCGGTCTCGCTGATCATCGAGACCACCTGGACCGTCTCGTACTTCGGCTTGAGCAATCCGAGCACGTCCGGTTGGCGCATCGGCTTGGACAGCCGGATGTGCGCCTGGAATCCTCCTGCGAAGTCGAGTCCCTCCAGTTCGTGGTAGTCCTTGGCGAAGACCGCGAGGCCGCCAAGGATCGAAAGGGCCGAGAGGATCAAGCACACCCTCAAGTAGCGGGTGAAGGCGACATTCATGTCGCCCACGATGCTCAGCATCTTGAGTTCCTTGAACCATCCCCGTTCGAGGCCGATGGCGAACAGCACCTTCGATCCGACGAGCGCGGAGAACATGGTCGTGACGATCCCGAGCATCAGCGTCACGGCGAAGCCGCGAACCGGGCCGGTGCCGATCTGGTAGAGAATGAAGCCGGCGATGAAGGTCGTGGCCTGGGCATCGACGATGGTGACGAAGGCCCGCTCGAAGCCGTTCTTGACCGCCTGCCCGAGCGTCTTCCCCTTCTTCCGTTCCTCCCGGATGCGCTCGTTGATCAGGATGTTCTGATCGACGGCCATGCCGACCGTCAGCAGGATGCCGGCGATGCCGGGCAGGGTCAGGGTTGCCCCCAGGAATGCCATGCCCCCGACCAGCAGGTACATGCCGATCATCAGTGTGATGCAGGAGATCAGGCCCACTCCGAGGTAGTAGACCGCCATGAACGTCACCACCGCCAGGCCGGCCAGGATTCCGGCATAAACGCTCCGATTGATGGAGGCCTGACCGAGGGTCGGGCCGATGGTCGCCTTGGAGAGTTTCTCCGGCTTGACCTCCAGTGACCCGGACTCCAGCACGGTCTTGAGCGTCTTGACCTCTTCGCTGGTGAACCCGCTGATGCCGCCGCCGGTGATCCGGCCGCTGTCATCGATCCTGCTCTGGAGTTCCGGAGCGGTGGAGACCTCGCCGTCCAACACGATGGCCATCTGCCGGTGCAGGTTCTTCTCGGTGAACTCTCCGAAGTCGTTGGCCCGGGCGGCCTTGATCTCGAAGCCGAGCGCGGGCCGTCCGCGGTCGTCCGCGGTGACGAACGTGCGCTCGAGGTCCTCGCCGGTGAACAGGTCGGCCGGATTCATCTCGAGCATGACGAACGGGAAGGCCTGTTTGTGTTCCTCCTGAATCGTCTTCTCGGTGTACGGGAACCAGCGGTAGCTGACGCCGTCAGGCACCTGCACGTCGAACCCCTCGAGTCCGATCTTCGGTGTCCACGTGCCGCCGCCATCGACGATATCCTTCAGGTGGTTCTCGAGCTTCTCCTTCTCCTGCTCGAGATTCAGCACGCCCGGTACCGACCGCGCCACGATCCGGTACTCCAGCCGGCCCAGCCGCATGACGATGTTCTCGTACGACATCGACTCTTCCATGGAGACCCCGGGAAGCTCGATGATGATCTCGTCGGGAGGCACTCCGCGGATTGACAGTTCCTTGACTCCCAGCTTGTCGAGCCGGGCGCTGTAGGTATCGACGGTCCGCTCGAGGATCGTCTCCTGGGCATCGCCCGCATAGCGGTCGAGGTCAATCCGGTAGCGCAGCGCGGTGCCGCCCTTGAGGTCGAGCCCCAGGCTCAGGTCGACCTCGATGTTGAACCACTTCTCCTGGGCGATGTCAGCGTTCCTGAGACGGGCCTGATAGCCAGACGCCCGCTCGACCAACTTGCTGGTCTCGTCTTCCTCGACGACCTTGCCCGAAATCGTGGTG
>JAZDLC010000100.1:0-5187 GCA_043802345.1 Planctomycetota bacterium
TGGCGATCAACGCCATCACCGAGAGCCAGATCCCCACCATGGAGATCCACGTGATGGGCCGCGACCAGAGAAAGCGGAAGGCGAGGAAGAGCCGGTACATCAGGCCTCGGGTCCGTCCCTGTCGGGCCTCGGCCGGAGCAATGGGAACAGCACCACGTCGCGAATATTGGAGCAGTCGCCCAGCAGCATGATCAGCCGGTCGATCCCCATGCCAACGCCGCCGGCCGGCGGCATGCCGTACTCCAGCGCATCCAGGAATTCCTCGTCCAGCTCGGCCGGGTTTTCAGGATCCTTGGTCCTGAGCTGCGCCTCGAGGATCTTCCGCTGCTCGATCGGATCGTTCATCTCCGAGAACGCGTTGGCCAGTTCGAATCCATTGATGAACAGCTCGAACCGCTCCGCCCGGTCGCCTCCCTTCGTGACCCACTTGGCCAGGGTCGTGATCCCCCGCGGGTAGTCGGTGACGAAGGTGGGCTGGATCAGCTTCTCCTCGCAGAACTCCTCGAACAGGTCGTTGGCCGCCTTGTGATGGCTCTTGCCCGCATGGTCGATCCCCGCCTCGTCGCAACGCCTTCTGACGGCCGCCTCGTCATCGAGCTCGACGCCGGCGTGCTCCCGCAGGAGATCCTCGTACCGCGCCCTCCGGAACGGAGGCTCGAGGCTGATCTCGGTTCCCTGCCAGGTGAAGCGGGTCGTGTCCCGGACGGAAATCGCGACGTGGACCAGCAGCGCCTCCCACAGGTCCATGATGTCCTCGTAGTCGGCGAACGACCAGTACAGCTCGAGCATCGTGAACTCGGGATTATGGCTGGCGTCGATCCCCTCGTTGCGGAACACCCGGCCGATCTCGTAGACCCGTTCCATCCCCCCCACCAGCAGCCGCTTCAGGTGCAGCTCCAGGGCAATCCGCAGATTGAGGCGGAGATCGAGGGCGTTGTGGTGGGTCAGGAAGGGCCGGGCCGCGGCCCCGCCGGCGATGGCATGCAGCACCGGCGTCTCCACCTCGAGGAATCCCTTTCCGTCCAGAAAGCGCCGGATCTCCCCGATCACGAGGGAGCGCAGGCGGAAGGTAGTCATCACCTCCTCGTTGACATTCAGGTCGACGTGCCGCCTGCGGTAACGCGCCTCGACGTCCTGCAGGCCGTGCCACTTCTCGGGCGGCGGCCGCAGCGACTTGGCAAGGGGCGTCACCTCGTCCACGAAGATGGTCAACTCCCCCTTCTGGGTCTTGCCAAGCCCACCCATCACCCCCAGCCAGTCGTTCAGGTCGATCGCCTTGCGCAGGACCTTGTATCGATCCTCATCCATCCGGTCCCGCTGCATCATGACCTGGATCCGGCCGGTCTCGTCCTTGAGGTCGAAGAAGCAGGCCTTGCCGAAGTTGCGGAACGACATGACCCGGCCCGCGATCGTGGCGGAGACCTCCTCGTCCTCCCTGAAACGCGTTCGAACATCGCCGATCAGGTCCCGAGTCTGGCCCCTTTCCGGAAACCGCTTGGGGTAGGGATCGATTCCAGCGGCGATCAGCCGCTCCAGCTTGTTCAGCCGCTCGTTCGGGATCGGTTCCGCCATGAGAAGGCCCCTCCGGGTCGCATGCGCCCACACCCACCAAGGGCGAGCGGGCAGAAACGGACGATCCTAGCAAGCTGTCGAGAAAATGGCGAAGCCCAGAGGCATCCCCCGCCCTTGTGGGCAAGGCTACGATTTCGTGCCCGGCACGCACATTCTCCAGAACCCACACGAACGTCAGGGGACCCGCTTTTTTGGACCGCCAAGCCGCGCTGATCCCTTTAGAATGCCCGGTTTGTTCCACCCTGCGAGGCAGACATGGCCACAGAGGTTTCGGAGATCGGTCCCTGCAAGCGGAAGATCACGGTCACCGTGCCGGCGGACCAGGTGAAGGCGGCGCTCGACTCCACCTGGCAAAAGGCGAGGCAGAACATCTCCCTGAAGGGCTTCCGGCAGGGGAAGGTGCCGAAGCACATCCTGGAGAAGCGTTACGGAAACGCTGTGCGGGAGGAGGTGAAGCAGAACCTGGTCAACGACGCCTTCCGGGAGGCCCTGCAGGAGTACTCCCTGAGTCCTGTCCGCCAGCCGCAAGTCGACATCGATGCGCTGGAGATCGCTCCGGGAAAGGAGCTGGAATTCGAGATCACCGTGGAAGTCCACCCCGAATTCGAGGCGCCCGACCTGACCAAGGTCGAGGTCTCCGCGCCGCCGGTGGAGGCATTGGACAGCCATGTCGATCAGGAAATCGAGCGCCTGCGCTCCCGCAAGGCGACCATGGTGTCCGTGGATGAAGGAGTCTCCGCGAAGGGCGACTACCTGATCGTGGATGTCTCCTACCAGGTGGATGGAGCCATCGTCCTGCATCACGAGGATACGGTGGCCGACACCAACCGCGAGACCGTCGACGACCTGCCGATCTCGGGAGGCATAAGTGCTTTCAGCGGCAAGGAAAAGGGCTCCACCATCACCGTGCCGACGCGGCTGCCGGACGACTTCGAGCCGTCCGGGTTCGCCGGCGCCGAGGCGCAGCTCCTGTGCACGGTCAAGGGGGTCCGGCGGGTGACCTTGCCGGAACTGAACGAGGAGTTCGCCCGGGAGATGGGAGCGGAAAGCGTCGAGGACATGAAAGAGAAGGTGCGTGCCGAAGTGCAGCGCCACATGGACTCGCAACGCAACCGTTACATCGAGGAGAGGGCCTTCGACGCACTGATCAAGGCCACGGAATTCGACCTGCCCGCGGATCTGCTCGACGAGACCACTGCTCGGGCCATGGCGGAGCTGGAGCAGGGGTTGATCCGCCAGGGTCAGCCGGAGGGCGAGGCAAAGGCGAACGTCGCTTCCTCCAGCGATCGGATCCGGCAGGATCAGGCCCGCTCGCTGAGGATCTCCTTCCTGATGGATCGAATTTCCCAGCAAGAGAAGCTATTCGTCACCGAGAATGAGATCGAGTCGAGCGTACGGGCCCTGGCGGCCATGCAGAATATGGACTCCCAGGCGCTCTATGACGATATGTACGACAAAGGCCAGTTGTCCTCTCTCCGAGCTCAGATTCTCGAGTCCAAAGTCCGAAAACTGATCAGAGAGAAGGCGACGGTGGTCGACGCAAAGGTCGACCCGGCCGATTCTTGAGTTGCTCCCGGGCGGATCTCCCGTCCCCGACGCCGAAGGACCTCTATCTATGCAGAGCTACTATCCCGTCCCGTACGTGATCGAGAAGACCGGACGCGGTGAACGCGCCTACGACATCTACTCCCGTCTGCTCGAGGACCGGATCATCTTCATCGGCACCCCGATCGACGACACGGTGGCCAACGCCGTCATCGCCCAGCTCTTGTTCCTTCAAAAGGACAACAAAAGCCAGGACATCAATATCTACATCAATTCCCCCGGCGGATCGGTCTCGGCGGGGCTCGCGATTTATGACACAATGCAGTTCGTCCAATGTGACGTGGCCACCTACTGCATCGGGCAGAACGCGTCGATGGCCGCCCTGCTGCTCGCGGGCGGATCCAAGGGCAAGCGGCACGCGCTGCCCAACTCACGCGTGATGATCCACCAGCCGTGGGGTGGCGCACAGGGTACGGCGGCCGACATCGAGATCCAAGCCACCGAGATCCTGAAGATGAAAGCGCAGTTGAATCGGCTTCTGGCCCTGCACTCAGGGCAGCAGCTGAAGAAAATCGAGGCGGACGCGGACCGTGACCACTACATGTCCGCCGCGGAGGCAAAGGAGTATGGACTGGTCGATGAGGTGGTCCAGCCTCTGAAGTCAGCCGGAGCATGAAAGTGAGCGGACGCAGTACACGAGATTCGGAGCGGTGCACCTTCTGCGACAAGCCGAAGAGGCAAGTGTCCAGCCTGATCGCGGGCCCGCCCGGTGTGTACATCTGCAACGAATGCGTCGAGCTCTGCAACACGATCCTGTTCGAAGACACTGGCCGGCGACCCCAGGTCGGCTCCACCCAGCAGAAGGAACCGCCCTCGCCGATCCTCAGCGGGAAACTCCCCAGCCCGCCGGAGATCAAGGGGCTGCTCGATGAATACGTCGTCGGGCAGGAGCACGCCAAGAAGGTTCTCGCGGTGGCTGTCTACAACCACTACCGCCGCCTCTCCGTCTCGGTCGCCGAACCGACCGAGCCCAAGGAGAGGGAGCATGTCGAGCTCGAGAAGTCGAACATCCTGCTGATCGGACCTACTGGCTCGGGGAAGACGCTGCTGGCCAGGACCCTCGCCCGGGTCCTCCGGGTGCCCTTCGCCATCGCGGACGCCACCACGCTGACCGAAGCTGGCTACGTCGGCGAGGACGTCGAGAACATCATCCTCAAGCTGGTGCAAGCCGCCAACTACGACATCCAACAGGCCCAGCGGGGCATCATCTTCGTGGACGAAATCGACAAGATCGCTCGCACCACGAACAACGTCTCCATCACCAGGGATGTTTCTGGCGAGGGGGTGCAGCAGGCCCTGTTGAAGCTGCTGGAAGGGACGATCGCCAACGTGCCGCCGCAGGGGGGACGGAAGCACCCGGAACAGAACTACATCCAGGTGGACACCAAGGACGTCCTCTTCATCTGCGGAGGGACCTTCACCCACCTGACCGATATCGTGGCCCGCCGAATCGGTCGCAAGGCGATCGGGTTCACTCCCGACGTGGGCGGCACCAGCGACAATCCCATGTGCGGCATCTCCGAGATGCTGCGCGAGGTTCAGACCGAGGACCTGATCGAATTCGGCATGATTCCGGAGTTCGTCGGCCGCTTCCCGATGATCGCCACCCTGCATCCGCTGGAGGTTGACGATCTGATTTCCATCCTGACCGAGCCGAAGAACGCCATCTCCAGGCAGTACCGAAGGCTGTTCGAGCTGGAGGGGTGTGAGCTGGAATTCACCGAGGATTCCCTGAGCGCCATCGCCGAGATCGCCCTGCGCAAGGGGACCGGCGTTCGCGCCTTGCGCATGATCATCGAGGAGCGCATGCTCGAGGTGGCGTACCGGCTCCCCGACAGGAAGGAACCAGCCAGGTTCATCGTAACCCGGCCGTTCATCGAGAAGCAGGCGCCGATCACCATCGTCCCCCTGCCGGAGAGGCGCCGGGAAAGCGCCTGATGTGTCCGGCCTTCTCTCTCTGACCGACCTTCCGATCTCCGGATTCGATCGCCTGGCGGCGCTGCCGGGAGC